>NZ_JBSGJX010000024.1:0-140526 GCF_053605785.1 Nonomuraea sp. NPDC003754 | reverse complement strand
ACTGCACTCGAAGGGGTGTGGGAGAGTAGGTCGCCGCCGCGCAATCTTTACAGTAAGGGCCATCCCGGTTGGGGTGGCCCTTTCTGCTTTTCCGGGCAGGTGTCGGCGTCGCCCCACGATGGAGGTTCGCAAGGCGGGCGAAACCGGGCTGAAAGCCGCTCGCCAGCGTCTCACCGCACCCTCCTCTCGAGAGCAACCGAGGGGCGGGACGAATGCGCACATCACTGGTAACAACGGCAGCCGTGGGGCTGGCACTGGTCGGCATGACCGCGCTGCAGGGAAGCGCGCTCGCCGAACCCGAACCCAGGGACGTCGCGGCCGGCACGAGGCTGACCGCGCAGACGAACCCGGCGGTCCAGCAGATCTCGATGTCCTACGTCGCGACGGTCGCGTTCCCCGAGCCGGTTCCGACGAAGGCCTTCGAGGCGCTCATGACGAAGGCCGAGCGGCACGCGAAGGCGGGCCGGATTCCCGCCGACCACCAGAGCCAGGTCAAATGGGTGCTCAGGACGGCGGCGCAGGACGTCGGCAGATACCTCCGGCCCGGCAAGGCCGTGCGGAAGGTCGCCGCGTCGGTCGACAGCGTCTGCACCGGCTGGTGGATCACGCCCGACGGCTACATGGTGACCGGCGCGCACTGTGTCAGCACCGGGAAGGCCGAGCTACGGCAGGGGTTCGCCGACAAGACGCTGCCTCCGGTCGTCAACGGTGAGGTGCGCGGCTTCCTCAAGAGCGTCTCCGGTCTCGCGCAGCCCGATGACGGAATGGCGAAGCTCGCCCGGAAGATGTTCACCGCCTACGAGCGCAACACGATGCGGGTACTGCGTGTCAGGAAACAGCTCAGCGTCACGATGCACGACGGCAGGGGCAGGATCACCGCGCAGCCGCTCAACCTGGTCACCAAGGGAGACGACTGGCCGGGTGAGGATTTCGCGCTGGTGAAGATGGCGGGGGCCCGCGCCCTGCCGACCGTGCCGCTGGGCCGCGACGGCGACGTCAGGGTGGGCGACTACGTCTACCTCAGCGGCTTCCCCGTCATCACGCTGGCCAGCGCGGCCCTGGACCGCCGGTCGAAGCTGTACCCGTCGGTGACCGAGGGCGCCTACAACGTCAGGCGCACCAGCGCGCGGGGCGTGCCGTACCTGCAGGTGCAGGCGCCGGCGTACCCGGGCAACTCGGGAGGTCCCGTGTTCGACAAGGACGGCCGGGTGGTCGGGATGACCATCGCGGTGGCGACGACGCTGGACGGGGAGCTCACCGAGGCCGCCACGTTCGTGCTGCCGGTGAGCGTCATCAAGAAGCGGTTGCGGGCCGCGGGGGTGACGCCCGTCGTCTCGGAGACGTCGCGGGTCTACAGCGCTGCGCTGGAGGACTACTTCGCCGGGCACTACGAGGAGGCGCTGGACGGCTTCCGCCGCGTCCGGAAGCTGTACCCGGCTCACCCCTACGTGGGGGCATTCATCACGGACGCGAAGAACGCCCGGCACTGACGGCCGCACGGCCCGCGCCCCATCACGGAGGACGGCCAGACCGGACGGAAGGCCCGCGCCCCCATCACGGAGGCGTGGGTCTTCCCATGGTCAGCAGGAGCCGGACAGCCTCCCGAGACAGCATGCGGTATCTCGACCGCGTGGATCTCCCGGTGCACGTGAGGACGCGGGCTCCGGTTGCCATGGGCCTCCGCACCGCACCGCGCCGCCCGAGGACGCGGTCGGCGACCGTTCGGTCTCGGGTCACGGACGGGTGCGGGCTCGGGTCCCTGTGAACCTTCGAGCAGCCCCGCCCGAGGACGCGGGCTCCGGTTGCCATGGGCCTCCGCACCGCACCGCACCGCCTGAGGACGCGGTCGGCGACCGTTCGGTCCCGGGTCACGGACGGGTGCGGGCTCCGGTCCCTGCGAACCTTCGCCCAGCCCCCGCCCGAGGGCGCGGTCGGCGACCGGTCGGTTTCGGGTCACGGAAGGACGCGGGCTGCGGCCAGGTGCGTCCTCCCGTGCCGCGGGGCGGTGCAGGAGCCGTCGTCCCGGGTGTTACGGGAGGATCAGGAGCGCGTCTCCGACCGGGCGTTCCCTGCCGTCCGACGGCTTGTTGACGACCTTGCCGCCCACCACCATCGCCGTGGACCCGCCGCCGTCGAGGTTGATCGCCTGGACGGCGCCCAGCCACTTCATCAGCTGCGCCGCCTCGATCATGTTCGCGCCGACCGTGATGCCCGGCTTGCGCCCGTCGACCGTGGCCAGGACCAGGCCGCCCGAGCGGGTGACGCCGGCGAGCGTGCGCGGGTGCCGGCGCAGGATCATGTTGACCGAGTCGTGGCCGTCGCGCTTGGCCGTGACCCTGATGCGGCCGTTGCGGATGAGGCCGACGCCGCCGCCGATGACGCTCACGTCAGGCGTGAGCACGATCCTGCGTCCGGTGCGCTCGTCGATCACCTGGGTGTCGACGGTGACCGTCCAGCTCTCCCACGCGTGCTCCCACAGCCAGTCGGCCGCGGTGCCCGTGCCGTGCAGGATCCGCGCCCCGGCCGGTACGGCACCGCCGGCCTGGCGCAGCGCGGTGACCTTGCCGGAGGCGTCGATGACGGCCTCGGCGCCGCCGTCGGCGGGGGTCTTGACGCCGTACTCCTCGGTGTAGAGGACCAGCTCGTTGGCGGCGGGCAGCCGGTTGACGCCGTTGACGTCGAGGCGTTGGCCGTCCTGGGAGACGGCCACGACGCTGGTCTTGAGCTCGGTGATGCGGGCCGTGCGCCCCTTGAGGATGAGGGCGGAGCGGCCGGGGACGGCTTCGCTGAGCAGGCGGCCGCGGACCACGGAGATGCCGACGGGCTCGCCGCGCAGGGCGGGAGAGGTGTGGATGTTGAAGAAGCCGCCGTTGACGGCGGCGATCGCCTTCTGCGCCTTGGCCATCGACGAGGTGGTCTCGCGCTTGGCGACGCTGGTGCCGAGGCTGGCGGCGTAGGAGCCGCGGAAGCCGCGCGGGTCGATGGTCAGGACCTGCATCTCCCACGGGCCGGTGGTCTTCACGCCGTCGTCGCCGAGGTAGTCGGCGCGGGCCTTGACGCCCGCGTCGGACAGCTCCTTGGCGGCCTTGTCGGCCTTGGCCTTGTCCTTGAAGGGCCACAGGCCCACGCGGACCATGTAGATCTCCTCCGCGGGGTCGTCGGACACCGCTGGCCTGATGACCTTCTGGACGCTGGCGGTCTGCCCGGCGGCTTCGACCTCGGCGGCCTTGGCTTCGGCGTTCTCGCGGGTGCCGTAGTCGCGGCCGTTCGGCATGAGCACGGTGACGGTGTAGCCGTCGCCTGCGGTGCCGGTCGAGACGCCGTACAGGTCGATGCCGCTGGTCACGGTCTTCTGCGTCTTCGTCGGAACGCCGCGTTCGCCGAGGGGGAATCTCGCCGAGGGGAAGGGCGCCGATACCTCCTGTGCGATGACGGGCACCGCGGAGGTGACCGTGAGAGCGGCGGCCATGGCCAGGCCGACGATGGCGCGTCGAGACATGAAAACTCCCCGTAGATCAAAGACAAGCCGGTCCATCCTGGCGAGATCAACTACGGGGAGGGGGCGAAACACGCGAATCAGTTGAAGACAGTTATCCAATTGACACGACAATGCCGGATTCGGCTGCGGAAAGTGACCACTCGGCGTTACCTTTCGGTAGGCCGCACATCAAGGTTTCGCGCGGCACACCATCCCGAGAGGCAGCCGACATGGGGCTGAGCATCCTCCTTGTGATCATCGCGAGCGTGGTGCTGGGGTTCGTCCTCGGCGCGTTCGTGGCGCGTCCCCGCCGGTGGGACCTGTACATCTGCGCGGACGAGACGATCCATGCCGCAGTGACGCGGGATCACCGCGGGTGACCGGACCGGGCGCAAGCCGTGCGGCACCTGGGGCCGGTACGGCTTGCGCCCTATAATGGGGTCATGACTATCAGCATGTGGTGGCGGCCGTTCGACGGCCACTGACCTCCGTATGCGCAAGGGCCGTCCTCGGGCGGCCTTTCGTGGTGTCTGGGGACGCTTTCTCAGAAAGGACCCAAAATGCACCACACCGTACTAACAGGTGACAGGCCGACCGGCGCGCTCCATCTCGGGCACTATTTCGGCACGCTGGCCAACCGGGTGAAGCTGCAGGACGTGCACGAGATGTTCGTGCTGGTCGCCGACTATCAGGTGATCACCGACAGGGACCTGCCGGGTGCGATCCAGGCCAACATCGACGATCTCCTTCTCGACTATCTCGCCGTCGGCCTCGACCCCCGCAAGGTGACGATCTTCCAGCACAGCGCCGTCCCCGAGCTGAACCAGCTGCTGTTGCCGTTCCTGTCGCTGGTCAGCATGGCGGAGCTGCAGCGGAACCCGACGGTGAAGGACGAGATCGCGCACAGCTCGCAGAGCGCGGTCAGCGGCCTGATGTTCACCTATCCCGTCCACCAGGCCGCCGACATCCTGTTCTGCAAGGGCACGCTCGTGCCCGTCGGCAAGGACCAGCTGCCCCACGTCGAGGTGACCAGGCTGGTCGCGCGCCGCTTCAACGAGCGCTACGGCCCGGTCTTTCCCGTGCCCGAGGCGATGATGGGCGCCGCGCCGCTGCTCAACGGCCTGGACGGCGGCAAGATGAGCAAGTCGAGAGGCAACGCGATCGCGCTGAAGGACACCGAGGACCAGACCGCGGCGCTGATCCGCGCGGCCCGCACCGACTCCGACCGCCACATCACCTACGACCCTGAGGGGCGCCCTGAGGTCGCCAACCTCCTGCGGCTGGCGGGCCTCTGCCTCGGCCGCGCCCCCGGCGAGATCGCCGAGGAGATCGGGTACGGCGGCGCGGCACAGCTGAAGCGGGTGCTGACCGAGGCGGTCAACGAGTTCCTCCGCCCGATCCGGGCGCGCAGGAACGCCGTGGACGTGGCTGATGCGCGCCAGGTGCTGGGCGAGGGGAACGCGCGCGCGAGGGAGCGGGCCGTCGAGACGCTGGAGGAGGTGCGGAAGGCGATGGGCTTCTAGCGGTCAGTGCGCCTGGTAGACCTTGCGCAGCGTCTCGTGGACGGTCCAGGTGGTCTTCGCCCCCTCGGGCAGGAGGCAGACGTCGCCTGGGCCGACCTCGACGCTCTCGCCGCCCTCGACGTCGATCGTGGCCCGGCCCGACAGGACCACGAAGATCTCGTCGCGCTCCACGTCGGTCACCACGCCGGGGGTGATCTCCCAGATGCCGCGCCCCTCGTCCAGCTCGGCCACCGAGGTGACGGGCGTGCCGGAGACGATCTGCGCGGGGTCGAGCGGGTCGGGGTCGAGCGGGACGTCGGCGACGTGCATGACGCGGATCAACGGTTCTCCCTACGGAAGGATTCGAGGGCCAGCAGGGCCACGTGGAGCGAGAGGCACGACTCGACGTCGTCCAGGTCGGTGTCGAGGATGCGCTCGAGGCGGCGCAACCGGTCGTAGAAGGCCGGGCGCGACAGGTGCGCCTTCTGGGCGGCGACCGCCTTGTTGCGGCCGGCGTCCAGGTAGATGCGCAGGATCCGGGTGAGGTCGCCGCCGCGCTGGGCGTCGTGCGCCAGCAGCGGGCCGAGCTCGCGCTCGGCGAACGTCTGGATCCTCGCGTCGTCGCGCAGCAGGTGGAGCAGGCCGCGCAGGCGCAGGTCGGGCAGGCGGTAGTAGGCCCGGCCGTCCGGCTGGCGGACCGCCACGTCGGCGACCTGCTCGGCCTCGAGGAAGCTGCGCCGTACGTCGCGGATGGACTCCACCGCCGAGCCCGCGGCGAGCACGAACGCCGAGCCCGGCTTCCACAGGGCGCGCAGCCGCTCGGCGAGCGCGGTCAGGGCGGGCTCGACCGCCGTGCGGGGCGGCAGCGGAAGCAGCACGCCGACGCGGTCCTGGTCGAGCGCGCCCACGAGCGCGGGCAGCTTGGCGTCGCGGCAGACGGCCGCGGTGGCCTCGGCCAGCTCGCCGAGCTGCGCCTGGCCGTCGATCGCCTGGTCGAAGGGCTCGACGAGGCGCAGGACAACGCTGACGAGCTTGCGTCCGGTGAGCGGCACGCCGACAGCGCGGGCGCGGGCGGCGGCCTCCTCGGGGTCGGCGTAGGCGTGGGTGAGGATGCCGGTGATGATCGTGCCGTGCGCCTGCCGTTCGAGGGACTCCTGATGGCGTTCCAGTAACCTGCCCAGCGCCAGGGTGGTGGCGGCGCGCTCGGCCAGCACCATCTCGCGCGGGCCCGGCTGCGCGTCACAGATGAGGATGAGCCGTCCCCAGTCCTGCCCGCGGGCGCCGACCGTGGTCACCAGCCAGCCGGCGGCGGGGTCGTAGGCGGTGCGGTCCTGCGGGGAGACCGCGCGTGACCTGGTCTCCCAGCCGGCCAGCAGCGCGCCCGTGTCGCGGCCCGCCGACTCGCAGGCCAGCACCTGGTGGGCGAGGTTCTCCAGCAGCACCGGCCGGCCGGACAGCCTGGCAACCTGGGCCAGGACCTCGGCGGGCGAGGCGCCCTCGACCGACAGCTCGGTGAATACCTCGTGCAGCTGCTCGGAGGCGCGCAGCTCCTCCAGCTGGATGTCGATGATCCTGGCGTGCACCGACTCGGTGATCTGCACGAACGGCGTCTCGCGGGCCAGCACGATCAAGGGGAAGCCGTGGTCCTCGGCCGCCTTGACCACCGCGCGGGGAAGCTCGCGCACGAACCTGCGGCCCAGCTCCACGACCAGGCCCGCCGCGCCGACCGCGGACAGCTCGCCGATGTAGGCGGCCAGCTTCTCGGGGTCCTCGGGCAGGGCGACCCCCGTGGTGAGGACCAGCTCGCCGCCACGCAACAGGTGTGCGATGTCGGCGATCTCGCCGACGTGCACCCACCGCACCTTGCTGTCGAGCCGGTCCGCGCCCGCGACCACGCGGGGGTTGCCCCTGCGAACGGTCTCCAGGGCCAGGACGTCGGCGATTGTGGGCAGCACGCGTGGAGCTTATCCGATCAGGATGTAATTGAGGGCATTCACCCGCTTACAGCCTGTCGATGATTTGTCGATGAATATCGTGATCGAGGAGCGCTGTCCCGAGGGGTTCGACGTCCCCAGGTCCACCGTCTGTGCAGCGGCCACCACGATGAGCACCCAGGAGGTCCCCGGCCATCGGGACGGCCCGCCCGTCCGGCCCCGGCCGGTCGTACGGTCCCGGCGACCTCCGGCCACAACGCCTGCTGTACCGGCCGGGCGGCAGGAGCCGGGCAAGGAAAGTGCGCCCTCGTCGGCTTTCTGTGCCATTTCCGGTGCCTGTCCATGTCGGTCGATGCGCCGATCGTCCGGTTCGGGGATCTTGACCCGTCCCGGTGCCGCGCAAGATCGTCAACGGCGACGGCCGACACGCGGCCACCGTCCCGGAAGGTGCGTGAACCCCATGCCCAGAATCTCGCGAGTCCTGGCGCCCGCGGCGCTGGCCGCGTTGCTGCTGCACACCGCCCCCGCCGCCGCCGACACCGCGCCCGCCGGCCAGTCCTCCGCCGGCGTCGTCGCCGCGGCGACGCCCGAGAGCGTGTGCGGCACCGGCTACCGGATCATCGACTCGATCCCGATCTCCACCCCCAGGCTCTGGGCGACGGTCTACCTGCTCTACAACGGCGGCAACGGCTACAACTGCGTGGTCACCTGGAAGAACGCCAACGTGGGCGTGCGCACCTACACCGAGGCGCGGATCCAGGTACAGGGGTCGAGCACCATCTACCGCAACGGCGGCGACTTCACCACCTACGCGGGCCCGGTCCGGGTCCAGGCGGCGGGCAAGTGCGTCCAGTTCGGCGGTGTCGCCTCCGACGCGCCCGGCGGCCAGCGCTTCCAGTCGCTGAGCCCGTGGGGTCACTGCGGCTGACCGATTCGGGTTCGCCGGTCGAGGCGCTGATCGACGGGCCTCGCCCGCACCCGGGCATCGGGCCGATGATCGCCCGCCGTGAGCGCGGCGAGGCCGCCGCCCGCGCGAGGGCGAGCGGCCACCTCCCTGGTGCCGCCGCGCTCTCGCGTGGGATGGTGGCCTCCGGGTCCGGGTGCCGTCGCGACTCTCCCGTGGGGTGGTGGCCTCCGGGTCCGGGTGCCGTCGCGTTCTCGCGTGCTCGGCACCTCCCGGTCCGGGTCGTCGCACCCTCATCACGCAGAGCGGCGGGCGCCGCGCGGCGGCGGCGCTCACCAGGCGCGGGCGGGCAGGCGCGCCATCGAGAGCCTGCCGATCTTCTGCCGGTAGCGGCGCAGCACCATCGCGCGCACGGGAACGAGCAGCCGGTAGCGGCGGCCAGTGGCGCTCTCGAACGGCAGCACGCAGCCACGGTCCACCAGCGCGGCCAGCACCCCCGGCACGCTCGCGGCGTCCAGCGGCGGTTCGGCGCACTCGCCCATCGCACAGGGGAGCCCGAAGTCGCCGGGAAAGGCGGCCACCCTGAGCAGCAGCACCCGTTGCAGGCTCGACAGTCCCTGCCAGAGCTGGTCGAGCCCTTCGGCGAAGCGGGCCGCGGCCGGGTTCACGTCGTCGATGAGCGCGCCCAGGTCGTGCTCGGCCTGCTCGGCCAGCACCCGCAGCGGAAAGGCACGCGTCAGCGAGGCCAGGCTCTCGATGACGGCGGGCACCCCGTCGGCCAGCGCGCCCAGCCGACGCAGCCACGGCAGGTCGTCGGGGCCGAAGTCCAGTCCCGGTACGGCCTCGGCGGCCCTGGCCCGCAGCAGTCGCTCGGCCGCCTCGGCCTCCAGCGGCCCCAGGCTCCAGATGACCTCACCCGACACGCCGAGGGGCCGTCGCGCCGTGACCAGGACGGTGAGGTCGGGTCTGGCCGTCGTCAGCCGCTCGACGGCGGCGCGCACCTCACCCATCCGCTCGTCGCAGCCGTCGGCGACGAGCAGCGCGGGCCCCGCGCCAGGGGGCGGTGCCAGCGGCTCGTGCGGCCGTGCGAGCCGTACGCCGCAGGGAAAGTGACCGGACACCCGCACGGCCAGCTCCGCGCACAGCCGTGACTTGCCGATCCCCGGCGGGCCGATCACGGTGACCAGCCGCCGCCGGCGTACGAGGGCGGCCAGCCCCGCGTGGTCGCGCTCCCTGCCGACGAGCCGGGCCCGTGCCCCTGGGCCCTGATCCTCGTCCTCCCCGTGTCCCCCGCTGTCCCCGTGGTCCCCGCGGTCCCCGTCTTCTCTGTGGTGCCCGTCCGCCGGGCGGGCGGTCTCACCCGTGCCGCCGCTCCTGCCCTGGGTCCCGTCCGGCGGGTCGCTTCCGGTGAGGGCGCGCAGGTGGGACTGGCGTAACAGCATGCCGGGCTCGATGCCGAGCTCCACCGCCAGGCGCCGCCTGATCCGGTCGAACGTCACCGCCGCGGCCCCCTGCTGTCCGGTGGCGACCAGCCCGTCGATCAGGATCGCGTGCGCCTCCTCGTCCAGCGAGTCGGCCCGGCACAGCCGTTCCACCAGGTCGATGGCCAGCTGTGGCCGCCCCTCGTCGAGCGCCGTCCTGGCCGCGCGCCTGGTGACGGTGTCCTGCTCGGCCAGCAACGACTCGATGATGCGGCTGTCGGCGCGCCGTTCGGGAACGTTGGCGAAGGGGCGCCCGCGCCACAGCGCGAGTGCGGCCGTGAGCGTCTCGCTCGTCGCGTCCGTCCTGGCGACCTCGTGGCGGAACACCTCCAGATCGGTGCGTCCGCCGTCCAGGTCGAGGTGGTAACCGTCCGAGCCGGTGACCACACGCAGCCGGGTCTCGCCCGACGCGCTCAGCCAGGCGCGCAGCCTGCAGACGGCCAGATGGAGGGCGCCCTTGGGGTCGCGGGGCGGCTGGTCCTGCCACACGACCCTGATGATCTCGGCCGACGGCACCGGCGTTCCCGCCGAGACTGCCAGCAGGCCGAGCAACGCCCGCAGCAACGGGGCGGACGGCGTGAGCACCACGTCGTCGCGGATCAGTCCGGCGGCCCCCAGCACGCCGACCGATGCGTGGTTCATTCCGGTCCGACTTCGCGAACCTGATCAACGTTCATGTCGCTGATCGTGGGACAGGGTGCTTTCCTCGACCTTTCCTCGGCCTTTCGCCCCGCGCCGGGCGGTGGCTGTCTGTGCTCGCGGCTCACCGGACCGGCACCGGGCCCTCGCCGGGGCCCCTCGGCCTGACCGGCACGACGGGGCGGCGGACCGGCAGTCCCGCCTCGATCCACGCCTGGAAGCCCCCGATCACGTCGGTGGCCAGGGACAACCCGATCTCGCGCAGGCTCGCGGCGGCGAGGGTGGAGGAGTAGCCCTCGTCGCACAGCACGATCCACCGCAGGCCGGGTAAGGCGGCCTCGGGGATGCGGGCCGCGCTTCGCGGGTCGAGCCGCCACTCCAGGTGGTTGCGCTCGATCACGATGGCGCCCGGAGCCTCGCCGTCCCTGCGCCGCTGCCACTCCGGACGGGTGTCGGCGAGCAGGCCGTCGCCGGCGCGGGTCAACGCCCATGCCTGCTCGGGGGTCAGCCGCGCAAGCCCGGTACGGGCACGCAGCAGCAGATCGTCGATGCTCACGACGCTCCACAGGAAGGGGGAGGGGTTGGCGGAGGCGGACGGGAATCGAACCCGCCGCGCCGAGATACTCGGCGCCACCGGTTTTGAAGACCGGGAGGGCCACCAGGCACCTGGTCGCCTCCACTCAGCACCCTAGCGGATCATGATCGTGGCGTCTCCCGCCTCCACCAATTCGCCGATCACGGGGGCGCCCGGGATCTCTCCCGCGACCAGCAGCCCGCCTGAGGTCTGCGCGTCGGCCAGCAGCAAAAGCGTCTCCTCCGCGGCCGTGCCCGCGTCGAGACGCGGGGCCACCCACTCCAGGTTGCGCCGCGACCCGCCCGGCACGTACCCGTCGCGGACCGCCTCCCGCGCGCCCGCCAGCACCGGTACGGCGGCGGCGTCGACGACCGCGCTCAGCCCCGACGCCCTGGCCATCTTGAACAGGTGTCCCAGCAGCCCGAACCCGGTCACGTCGGTGGCGCAGGTGACGCCCGCGTCGAGCGCCGCCCGCGAGGCCTCGGCGTTGAGCGTCGTCATGATCTCGACCGCCTCGGCGAACACCTCGCCCGTGGCCTTGTGCCGGTTGTTGAGCACGCCGAGACCGAGCGGCTTGGTCAGCGACAGCGGCGCGCCGGCCTTGCCCGCGTCGTTGCGCATCAGCCGGTCGGGGTCGGCCAGCCCGGTCACGGCCATGCCGTACTTGGGCTCGACGTCGGTCACGCTGTGCCCGCCCGCCAGATGGCAGCCGGCCCGCGCGGCGACCTCCGCACCGCCGCGCAGCACCTCCCTGGCCAGCTCGTACGGCAGGCGCTCGCGCGGCCAGCACAGCAGGTTGAGCGCCACCACGGGACGCCCGCCCATGGCGTACACGTCCGAGAGCGCGTTGGCCGCCGCGATCCGCCCCCAGTCGTAGGGGTCGTCGACCACGGGGGTGAAGAAGTCGGCGGTGCTCACGACCGCCGTGCCGCCCTCGATCCTGACGACCGCGGCGTCGTCGCCGGTCTCCAGGCCGACGACCAGTTCGCCGAGCGGATCGGTGGGCGTCACGCCGAACCCGGTCAGCACCTCCTCCAGCTCACCGGCCGGGATCTTGCACGCACAGCCACCGCCCTGGGCGAATTGCGTCAATCTCACCATGATCAGACTCTAGAGGCATCTATCTTGATCGACATGACCGATCCGCGGCGATTCATCCCACGAACGGATGCCGTGCTCGCCGACCCTCGGCTCCATGAGGCCACGGTACGGCTGGGCCGTACCCGGGTGAAAGCCGCCGTCGCCGAGGCGCAGCGGCGCGCCAGGCAAGGTGACATCGCGCCCGGCGAGGTGGTGGCGGCGGTCCTCGACGAGCTGAGCGGGTCGGGTCCGCGCAGGGTCGTCAACGCCACCGGCGTGCTCCTGCACACCAACCTCGGCAGGGCGCCGCTGTCACCGGCGGCGATCGAGGCCGTGCGGGCCGCCGCCGGCACCACCGACGTGGAGCTGGACCTGGCCACCGGACGCAGGGGACGGCGGGGCAGGGGCGCCTTGGCGGCGCTGGCCAGGGCGGTCCCCGAGGCCGGCGCCGTGCACGTGGTCAACAACAACGCCGCGGCGCTCGTGCTGGCGGCCACGGCGCTGGCCCAGGGGCGCGAGATCGTGGTCAGCAGGGGCGAGCTCGTCGAGATCGGCGACGGTTTCCGGCTGCCCGACCTGCTCGCCTCGACCGGGGCGCGGCTGCGCGAGGTGGGCACCACCAACAGGACGCGCGTCGCCGACTACGCCGACGCCGTCGGCCCCGACACCGGGTTCGTGCTGAAGGTGCACCCGTCCAACTACCGCATCGAGGGTTTCACGGCGACACCGGAGATCGCCGAGCTGGCCGGGCTCGGCGTGCCGCTGGTCGCCGACGCGGGGTCCGGGCTGCTGCGGCCCGAGCCCGCGCTGCCCGGCGAGCCCGACGCGGCCACCTGGCTCGCGCAGGGCGCCGACCTGGTCACCGCCAGCGGCGACAAGCTGCTCGGCGGCCCGCAGTGCGGCCTGCTGCTGGGCCGGGCCGACCTGATCGACCGGCTGCGCCGCCACCCGCTGGCCCGCGCGCTGCGGGTGGACAAGCTCACGCTCGCGGCGCTCGAGGTCACGGTCGAGGGGCCGCCGCCGCCGACGGCGCTGGCCCTGCACGCCGACCCCGCCGACCTGCTGGCCAGGGCCACGACGCTCGCCGTACGGCTGGCCGGCAAGGGGCTGGCGGCCGAGGCCGTGACCAGCGTGGCCCGCGTCGGCGGCGGCGGCGCGCCCGGCGTCGAGCTGCCGAGCGCCGCCGTCGCCCTGGACGAGTGGCTCGCCGAGCCGCTGCGGCTGGGCGAGCCGCCCGTCCTCGGCCGCGTCGAGCGCGGGCGCTGCCTGCTCGACCTGCGGGCGCTGGCCCCTGACGACGACCGGATCCTGTTCGACGCGGTGGTGGCCGCATGCGGGTGATCGCCACCGCGGGACACGTCGACCACGGCAAGTCCACGCTGCTGCGCACGCTGACCGGGATGGAGCCCGACCGCTGGGAGGAGGAGCGCCGGCGCGGGCTGACCATCGACCTCGGCTTCGTGTGGACCGGCGACCTCGCCTTCGTCGACGTGCCGGGCCACGAGCGCTTCCTGACCAACATGCTGGCAGGCGTGGGCCCGGTGCCCGCCGTGCTGTTCGTCGTGGCGGCCGACGAGGGCTGGCGGGTGCAGTCGCAGGAGCACCTCGACGCCGTCACCGCGCTGGGCATCGCGCACGGGGTGCTCGCGATCACCAGGGCTGACCTGGCCGACCCGGCGGCGGCGCTGGCCGAGGCGCGGGCCGGCCTCGAGGGCACCACGCTGGAGGGCATCCCGGCGGTGGCCGTCAGCGCCCGCACCGGCGCGGGCATGCCGGAGCTGCGCGCCGCCCTCGCGGCGTTGGCGGCGGCGCTGCCCGACCCTGATCCGGCGTCCGACGTGCGGCTGTGGATCGACAGGGTGTTCACGATCTCGGGACGGGGCACCGTCGTCACCGGCACGCTCGGCGCGGGCCGGCTGGCGACCGGCGACACCCTGCGGGCCGGCGGCCGGACCCTGCGGGTGCGCGGCCTGCACAGCCTCGGGCAGGCGTGCGACGAGATCGCCGGGCCCGCCCGGGTGGCGGTCAACGTGCGCGGCGCCGCCGCCGACGGTCTGCGGCGCGGCGACGTGCTGGTCACGCGGGGCCGCTGGCTGCCCACCGCGGTCCTGGACGTACGGCTGACGCCGCCGGGGGACACGCCGCGACGACCGCCCCGCCAGGCGGTGTGGCACATCGGATCGGCCGGCGTGCCGGCCACCGTCAGACGGCTGGGGGACGACACGGCCAGGATCGTCCTGGCGCAGTCGCTGCCGCTGCGGATCGGCGACCGGGCCCTGCTGCGCGACCCCGGCAGCCGCCACCTGTGGGGGGCCACGGTCCTCGACGTCCGGCCGCCGGAGCTGCGGCGCCGCGGCGCGGCCGGACAGCGGGCGGCCGAGCTCGCGGCCATGGACGGCCGCGCCGACCTCGCCGCCGAGCTGGCCAGGCGCGCTCTGGCCCGGCGTGACGACCTGGCCGCCATGGGCGTGCCCGGCACCGGCACCCACGGCATCGGCACCGGCACCCACGGCATCGGCACCGGCACCCCCGGCATCGGCACCGGCACCGGCACCCCCGGCACCCCCGCCGACGGCGCCCCCCGCACCGGCACCTCCGGCGCCGACGACCCCGGCGGGGCGGTGGTCGTGGGTGAGTGGCTGGTGGACCCCGCCGCGTGGGCGGCCTGGCGGGACCGGCTGGCCGGGCTCGTCGAGGCGCGGGCCGCGCGCGATCCGCTGGACCCGGGGCTGCCCGTGGAGGCGGCCCGGCAGGCCCTCGGGCTGCCCGACAGGGCGCTGGTGGACGCGCTCGCCGCGCCCCTGCGGCTGAAGAGGGAACGGGGACGGCTGCTGCCGCCGACGGCGGCGCTCCCACCCGCCACCGAGCGGGCGGTCCGCGCGCTGGAGGCCGGATGGGCGGCCGAGCCCTTCGCCGCTCCCGACAGCGACCGGCTGGCCGCCCTCGGCCTGGACGCCCGCGCTCTGGCCGCGGCCGAGGCCGCCGGGCGGCTCACGCGCCTGGCGCCGGGCGTCGTCCTGCCGCCCGACGCCGCCGGACGGGCGGTCGCCGTACTCGCCACCCTGCCCCGCACGTTCACCACGGCGCAGGCCAGGCAGGCGCTCGGCACCTCCCGCCGCGTCGCGATCCCGCTGCTGGAGAGCCTCGACGCGGCGGGGGTCACCCGCAGGGCGTCGGACGGCGAGCGGGAACTCGTGCGGTCCGCACGGCGGCCGGAGGTCGCCGGCTGACCGGTTCGGGCCGCACGATCAGGCGCCGAGCCGCCGCTCCAGGCCGTCGAGCACGCACAGCAGGCCGAAGTCGAAGTTCACCGCGCGGAGGGTGCGCTCGTCGTGCCGGGCGTACTCGTCGGCACGGGCGATGAGCTCGGGATAGCCGGCCGCCGCCTTCCGCACGACCTCCCGCATGCTCTCGGCGTCGTAGGAACCGGACTGCGACAAGGCCTGCCAGGCGACCTCGGGGATGGTCGCGCCCATCACGTACGCGGTGATCGCCGAGCCCGCGTAGTCCTGGTCCATCCCGCGGAACCCGGCGAGCCTGAGCGCCGTGCGCAGCATGTCGCCCGCGCGCAGTGACTTGGGGCCGATCGCGGGCATCCGGCCGATCAGGTTCCCGGCCCAAGGGTGCGACAGGATCGCCTGCCGGACGCCGTGCGCGAAGGCGGAGGCGGCGTCCTTCCAGCCCACCACCTCGACGTCGAGGTCCGGGACCTCGCCCCAGATCTCGTCGAAGGCCAGCTCGAGCAGTTCGTCCTTGTTGGCCACGTGCCAGTAGAGGCTGGTGGCCCCCGCGCCCAGCTTGGCGCCGAGCTTGCGCATGCTCAGCGCGTCGAGACCGTCGGCGTCGAGCAGTTCCAGGGCGGCCTTGACGATCTGCTCGCGGGTGAGCCCCTGGCCCTGGGGTCTGCTCTGCCGGGGTTCGCGGGCCCACACCGAGGTGAACTGCTTGGTGGTCACGCCCTCAGCATAAAACTACTCGCACACTGTACGAGTCTTGTCGTACGGTGTGCGAGTGAACTCGAACGCTGTACGAGACCCGCGACGCTGGTGGTCTCTCGTCGTCCTGTGCCTTGCCCTCCTGCCGCTGGTCGTGGACAGCACCGTGCTCAACGTGGCGATCCCGACCCTCATGCGGGACCTCGGGGCCAGCCCCTCGGAGATCCAGTGGATCCTCGACTCCTACGTGCTCGTCTTCGCGGGCCTGCTGCTGACCACTGGAAGCCTGTCCGACCGGTACGGCAGGCGCCGCTTCCTCATCATCGGCCTGGCCGTCTTCGGCGGCGCCTCGCTCCTCGCCGTGCTGGCCGCCGAACCGTGGCAGCTCATCGCCGCCCGAGGGCTGATGGGGGTGGGCGGCGCCATCCTCATGCCCTCCACCCTGTCCATCCTGATCACCACCTTCGACGCCGACGAGCGGCGCAAGGCGATGGCCGCGTGGAGCGCCGTCGCGATGCTCGGCGTGATCGCGGGCCCGATCGTGGGCGGCCTCATCATCGCGAACTACTGGTGGGGCTCGGTCTTCCTGCTCAACGCCCCCATCGCGGTGATCGGCATCATCGCCGCCGTCGTCCTCATGCCCGAGACGCGCGGTCCTGCGCGCAGGCTGGACCCGCTGGGCGTCGTGCTGTCGGTCGTCGGGCTGTTCTCGCTGGTCTACGTCGTCATCGAGCGCACGTGGAACCCCGTGATGATCGCCCTGGCCGTGCTGAGCCTGGGCGGCTTCATGCTGTGGGAGCGCAGGTCGGACAGCCCGATGCTGCCGCTCGGCCTGTTCGGGAACCGCAACTTCAGCGGGTCGTCGTTCTCGATCCTGCTGATGTCGTTCGGCTCCGGCGCGGTGATGCTGATGCTCACCCAGTACCTGCAGTTCGTCCTCCAGTACGGCACCGCGCAGCTCGGCGTGGCGCTGCTGCCGTACGCGATCTCGGCGGCCGTCTTCAACGGCGTCGGGGCCGGGCTCGGCCAGAAGGTCGGCAACCGGACGCTGGTCGTCACCGGCATGCTGGTGATGGGGCTGTCGTTCGTGGTGATGGCGATGGGCGGCGGCTACTGGTCGATGTTCGCGGCCTTCGTGATCATGGGCGCGGGCGGCGGGATCGCGGGGCCCGCGGCGTACGCGACGCTCATGGGCGCGGTGCCGGTGGAGCACGCCGGTGTCGGTTCGGCGCTGAACGACACCATCCAGCAGGTGGGCATGGCCCTCAGCATCGCCGCCCTGGGCAGCGTGCTGGCGGGGGTGTACACCTCGTCGATGCCCGAGTCGGCGCCCGCCGCCGCGCGGGAGTCGATCGCCCAGGCGGTACAGCTGTCCCCCGAGATCGCCGCGGCCGGCAGGGAGGCGTTCAGCGCGGCGATGACCACGGGCGCCTGGATCGGTGCGGCGTCGTGCCTGGCGGCCGCCCTCCTCGCCCTGGCGGTGCTGCGCCCGGCGGCGCCGGTCGCGCCCGTCCCCGCCGAGGTCTGACCCGCCGTGCTCGCCGGCCGCGGGGAGGGGCCGGGGCCCCGTGACCGGCCCCTCGACCCGCGGCCGGGGCCGAAGGCACCCGCGCGGAATGTCATCGGGCGGAGGAGTAGCGCGGGCTCTTGAGGTTCTCCAGGCTGTCCAGCTTGTGCACGCGCTCGTCGTGCCCGATCTGGCGCAGCAGGTCGGCCACCGACCGGTGGCGCCCGTACTCCGCCGCGTACGTCCCGGGGTCGGGCATGAACTCCAGCTCCGGGTTCTCCGCCACGAACGTCATGTACTCGTGCTCGGCGTGGTCCTCGAACTCGGCGTTGAGCCGGTAGGCGGCCTCGGGCCTGACCAGGAACAGCACCCACGAGACGTGGTAGTAGAAGAACGAGATGAACCAGGGCGCCACCTTGTGCAGCAGCCAGTTCTGCCTCATCCCGTCGCGCTCGATCAGGTCCTGCATGATCAGCAGGTGCCACTGCTCGTTGTCCTGGTCGGAGCGGGCCTCGACGATCCGCTCGAAGACCCGCTTGGCGAGGGCCGACCGGCCGGCGTAGCGGTGCACGCCCCAGTAGCCCACCCGCTCCCACGCCTGGTACGGCACGCGGGCGATGATCTCCAGCATCGCGAACTTGGTGAACGATCCCCGCTTGCCGTACAGGAGGTCGACGGGCTTGAACATCATCCTGGCCAGCAGGCTGTAGGCCATGCGCGGGGTGGCCAGGGTGTCGCGCTGCGCCCTGAGCAGCGCCTCGCGGTCGAGCTTCGGCGGACCGGCGGGGGCCTCGGGACGGTCGATCGTGATGGTCATCTCGGGTCTCCTCTTTCGTCGATGACCCGATGGTGCTCGACCGGAGCCCGCGCGGGCGTCCGCCGCCGGATGGCATTCGGCGTGCCTCTGGCGGTGTAGCGGGTGGAGACGGGGTACGCCGCCAGGCGCACGGGACATCCCCTAGGGGGTGGGGGCGGGGCGCGTCACCCGGGGGACGGCGGGCGGGCCGGCCGGGGCGGGAAGTCACGATGTCCTGACACATTCTGTGTGGGCAGAGTGTAAGCGGAAATTGCGTCATGCCGACACGTTGGCAGTGGGATGTTCAGTGAATAACCGCGATACTCGGAGCATGTCGGACCTTCTCGCGCGCCACAGGGCGGTAATCCCCAACTGGGTGGCCCTCTACTACAACGAGCCCATCGAGATCGTCAGCGGCAAGGGCAACCGTGTCGTCGACGCTTCGGGCAAGAGCTACCTCGACTTCTTCGCAGGAATCCTCACCAACATGATCGGGTACGACGTGCCCGAGGTCCGTGAGGCCGTCGAGCGTCAGCTGGCCACGGGCGTCGTGCACACCAGTACCGTCTACCTGCTGCGCGGCCAGATCGAGCTGGCCGAGAAGATCGCCAGGCTCTCCGGCATCCCCGACGCGAAGGTCTTCTTCACCAACTCGGGCACCGAGGCCAACGAGACGGCCCTGCTGCTGGCCACCTACGCGCGCAAGTCCGACCAGGTGCTGGCCATGCGGCAGAGCTACCACGGCCGTTCCTTCGGCGCGATCGGCGTCACCTCCAACCGCGCGTGGAAGAACAACTCCTACTCGCCGGTCAACGCGACGTTCCTGCACGGCGCCGACCGCCACCTGCCCCAGTTCGCGGGCCTGTCCGACGCCGACTACATCAAGGTCTGCGTCGAGGACCTGCGCCACGTGCTGGCCACCGGCGTCTCCAACGACGTCGCCGCGCTCATCGCCGAGCCGATCCAGGGCGTGGGCGGCTTCACGATGGCCCCCGACGGGCTGTTCGCCGCCTACAAGGAGGTGCTCGACGAGGAGGGGATCCTGTTCATCTCCGACGAGGTGCAGACCGGCTGGGGCCGGACGGGCTCGGCCTTCTTCGGGATCCAGAACCACGGCGTGACCCCCGACATGATGACCTTCGCCAAGGGCCTGGGCAACGGGTTCGCGGTCGGCGGCATCGTGGCCCGCGGCGACCTGCTCGACAACCTGCACGCGGTGGGCCTGGCCACCTTCGGCGGCAACCCGATCTCGATGGCCGCCGCCAACGCCACGCTCGACTACGTCCTCGACCACGACCTGCAGGCCAACGCGGCCAGGACGGGCGCCCTCATCATCGACGGGCTGCGCGAGGCCGCCAAGCGGCTGCCGATCGTGACCTCCGTCCGCGGCAAGGGCCTGATGTTCGCGGTGGAGCTGGCCAGCTCCGAGCTCGCCGCCAGGTTCATGGAGGAGTCCAAGAAGCTCGGTCTGCTCGCGGGCAAGGGCGGCCTGTACGGCACGGCGATCCGCATGGCGCCCCCGCTCACCCTGACGATGGACGAGGCGGCAGAGGGCCTCGGCATCATCGTCAACGCTCTGGAGACCATCAACGATGAAGTTCGTTAACCACTGGATCAACGGCTCTCGGGTCGACGGCGACAGCCGCACGACCGAGATCTTCAACCCGGCGACGGGTGAGGTCAGCGGCAAGGTGGCGATGGCCTCAGCGGCCGACGTGGACGCCGCCGTCGCCGCTGCGGTCGGGGCCTTCCCCGCCTGGCGCGACGCCTCGCTCGTCAAGCGGTCGCAGGTGCTCTTCCGCTTCCGCGAGCTGATGTACGCCCACCGCGACGAGCTCGCCGCGCTGATCTCCGCCGAGCACGGCAAGGTGCACTCCGACGCGCTCGGCGAGGTGGCCAGGGGCCTGGAGGTCGTGGAGTTCGCCTGCGGGATCCCGCACCTGCTCAAGGGCGGCTTCTCGGAAGGGGTCTCGACCCGGGTCGACTCCTACTCCATCCGCCAGCCGCTCGGGGTGGTGGCGGGCATCACCCCGTTCAACTTCCCCGCGATGGTGCCGATGTGGATGTACCCCATCGCCATCGCCTGCGGCAACGCCTTCATCCTCAAGCCGTCGGAGAGGGACCCCTCGGCCTCGCTGCTCATGGCGCGGCTGTGGCAGGAGGCGGGGCTGCCCGACGGCGTCTTCAACGTCGTCCAGGGCGACAAGGTGGCGGTCGACCGCCTGCTGGAGCACGAGGACGTCAAGGCCGTCTCCTTCGTCGGCTCGACCCCGATCGCCCGCTACGTCTACGAGACCGGCACCGCGCACGGCAAGCGGGTCCAGGCGCTCGGCGGCGCGAAGAACCACATGCTGGTCCTGCCCGACGCCGATCTCGACCTGGTCGCCGACTCGGCGGTCTCGGCCGGCTTCGGCTCGGCGGGTGAGCGGTGCATGGCGATCTCGGTCGTCCTGGCCGTCGACCCGGTCGGCGACGAACTGGTGAACAAGATCGTCGAAAGGGTCGCCAAGCTGACCATCGGCCCCGGCGACGACGCGCGCTCCGAGATGGGCCCGCTGGTCACCGAGGCGCACCGCGACAAGGTGGCCTCCTACCTCGACCTGGGCCTGTCCGAGGGCGCCAAGCTCGTGGTGGACGGCAGGGAGACGCCGGTGCTCGGCGGCGGCAAGGCGGCCGACACGCCGGGCTTCTGGCTCGGCCCGACGATCCTCGACCACGTGCCCGCGGGCTCGCGCGTCCACACCGAGGAGATCTTCGGCCCCGTTCTGTCGATCGTGCGCGTCTCCTCCTACGAGGAGGGCGTGAAGCTGATCAACGGCGGCGAGTACGGCAACGGCACCGCCGTCTTCACCAACGACGGCGGCGCCGCCCGGCGCTTCCAGAACGAGGTGGAGGTCGGCATGGTCGGCATCAACGTGCCGATCCCCGTGCCGATGGCCTTCTACAGCTTCGGCGGATGGAAGGCGTCGCTGTTCGGCGACACCCACGTCCACGGTGCCGAGGGCGTGCACTTCTACACGCGCGGCAAGGTCGTCACCTCCCGCTGGCTCGACCCGTCGCACGGCGGCGTGAACCTCGGGTTCCCGACCAACAAGTAGTCAGGGCCGCGCACGGCGCGTCACGCCCCGCGGGCACCGTGCCCGCGGGGCGTTCGCGTGTCCGCGGGCGTCCGGCCAGGGAGGCGCCGGGGCGTCCGCGGCCGTCCGGGCCCGCGGGCGTCACCGGCCTGGTGCGACCGGCGCGCCGCCGCCTGCCGTCCCCGGTAAGCTCCAGGCTGGACAAGGGGGACTTCGTGAAGCACCGCATACCTGCCATGGCGGTCGCCGGCGTGGCGTGCCTGACGTTGATCGGGTGCGCGGACGCGACCGCCGGCCGGACCACCTCGGTGCGGGTCGCCCCCACCGCGAGCCCCACCCCCTCGGCCAAGCCCACACCCACCACCACACCTACCACCACGGCCACCACCACGCCCACCACCACGCCCACGGCCACGGCGAGCGCGCCGCAGAGCGACGGCACCCTGCAGATCCTCACCTACAAGGGGCATGCCGAGTGGGGCGGGGGCGGCAAGAACTGGGTGGCGGAGTTCGAGAGCAGGACGGGCTGCCGCATCGCCAGGCTGGACGTGGTGCAGACCGCGCAGGAGATGCAGGCCAAGGTGGGCGAGCGCGTCTACGACGTGATCTCGGCGGGCCCCGAGGTGGCCGCGAGCCTGATCGCCGCCGGCCAGGTGCAGCCCATCGACACCGCCAAGGTCACCGGGTACGACGAGCTGGCCGAGGAACTGCGCGAGCAGAGCGTGGTCGGCGGCAAGGTGTACGGCGTGCCGTACCTGTGGGGGGTCAACGAGATCGTCTACGACGCCGCGAAGATCAAGCCCCGCGACCGGCTCGCCCTCTACGACAGCCAGCGGTCGGCGGTGCCCGACAGCCCGCTGAGCCTGGCCGACGCGGCGGTGGCGGACGAGGTCGCCCACCCCTACGAGCTGACGACCGAGCAGCTCGACGAGGCCGTGACGCTGCTGGGCAAGAACAAGCACCGGCTCTACTGGCGGGAGCCGATCTCGCTGGTGCGGGCGTTCGCCACGGGCGAGGTCGAGATCGCGCAGGCGACGCCGTACTTCAGGATGCTGTTGCAGAAGGCGGGCAGGGACGTCAGGGCGCTGGGCGCCCCGACCACGGGCTGGGTCGACTCCTGGATGCTGAACGCGAACACGCCCAGCCTCGACTGCGCCTACCGCTGGCTGAGCCTGACGGCCACGGCCGAGACCCAGCGCGACGCCGCGGCGTGGGCGGGCCTGGCCCCCGCCAACCCCGCGGCGTGCAAGGGACGGGCGAAGCGGATCTGCGCGGCCTACGAAGCCGACGACCCGGCGAAGCTGAAAAAGATCACCTTTGCGGTACGCCCACCGGGGGATTGCAAACCCCGGGACGGGGAATGCACTGACTACGCCACCTGGACCAAACGGTGGAGTGAACTGGTGGGTTGATCGGGGGCCTGTCGACCTTCGCTTGACCATGCCGCGGGCGTGCCCGTCCCCCCGCTGGGCGACGCTCGCCAGGGGCGTCCCGGGTGTTTCCCCCGACCCCGGGGCGCTCCTTTCTTTTACCCCCCGTTGCCACGTCCTGCCGGGTGGAATATCCTGCGAGTGGTCACTGTTCATGACGATTGAAACTTCAACATGAAGGAGCGGAGATCGCCATGCAGTTCGGTATCTTCACGGTCAGCGACGTCACCACCGACCCGACCACCGGCAGGACGCCGACCGAGGCCGAGCGGATCAAGGCGATGGTCACGATCGCCCTCAAGGCCGAGGAGGTCGGCCTCGACGTCTTCGCGACCGGTGAGCACCACAACCCGCCGTTCGTCGCCTCGTCGCCCACGACGATGCTCGGCTACATCGCGGCCAGGACCGAGCGGCTCATCCTGTCGACGTCCACGACGCTGATCACCACCAACGACCCGGTGAAGATCGCCGAGGACTTCGCGATGCTGCAGCACCTGTCCGACGGCCGGGTGGACCTCATGATGGGCCGCGGCAACACCGGACCCGTCTACCCCTGGTTCGGCAAGGACATCCGCGACGGCATCCCGCTCGCCATCGAGAACTACTCGCTGCTGCACCGGCTGTGGCGGGAGCCGGTCGTCGACTGGGAGGGCCGCTTCCGCACCCCGCTGCAGGGCTACACCTCGACGCCGGCGCCGCTCGACGGCGTGCCGCCGTTCGTCTGGCACGGCTCCATCCGCAGCCCCGAGATCGCCGAGCAGGCCGCCTACTACGGTGACGGCTTCTTCGCCAACAACATCTTCTGGCCGAAGGAGCACTACCAGCGGCTGATCAGCCTGTACCGGCGGCGTTACGCGCACTACGGCCACGGCCTGCCCGAGGAGGCCATCGTCGGGCTCGGCGGTCAGGTGTTCATGCGGAAGAACTCCCAGGACGCGATCCGCGAGTTCCGCCCGTACTTCGACAACGCCCCCGTGTACGGCCACGGCCCCTCGCTCGAGGAGTTCATGGCCGAGACCCCGCTCACGGTCGGCAGCCCCGACCAGGTCATCGAGCGGACGCTCAAGTTCAGGGAGTACTTCGGCGACTACCAGCGCCAGCTGTTCCTGATGGACCACGCCGGCCTGCCGCTGAAGACCGTGCTGGAGCAGCTCGACATCCTGGGCGAGGAGGTCGTGCCCGTGCTCCGCAAGGAGTTCGCCGTCGGCCGTCCGGCCAACGTGCCCGACGCCCCCACCCACCAGTCGCTGCTGGCCAAGGCCACCGCTGCCGTAGGAGTGTGACCCATGAAGCTCGCCGTCGTCTCGGCCGGTCTCAGCCAGCCGTCCTCGACCCGCCTGCTCGCCGACCGCCTGGCGGCGGCGAGCGCCGCGCGGCTGCCCGGGGCGGAGATCGAGGTCATCGAGCTGCGCGACCTGGCCGTCGACATCGCCAACAACCTGGTCACCGGGTTCCCCGGCGCCAAGCTGCGCCGCGCCGTCGAGGCGGTCACCTCGGCCGACGGCCTGATCGCCGTCACGCCGATCTTCACCGCCTCCTACAGCGGCCTGTTCAAGTCGTTCTTCGACGTGATCGAGAACGACGCCCTCGCCGGCAAGCCGGTGCTGATCGCCGCGACCGGCGGTACGGCCAGGCACTCCCTGGCGCTGGAGCACGCGCTGCGGCCGATGTTCGCCTACCTGCGGGCGATCGTGGTGCCGACAGCCGTCTACGCGGCGTCGGAGGACTGGGGCGCCGAGGGGCTGCCCGAACGCGTCGAGCGCGCGGCCGCCGAACTGGCCGGCCTGGTGGGCGGGGCGCGGCCCGTCATCCGGGAGGACGACGAGGTCGTGCCGTTCGAACAGCAGCTGGCAGCGCTGCGGCCTTGACCAGGCGTCGAGCCTGCGGGACGGCAGCCGTCCCGCAGGCTCGCGAACGGTCAGAGGGACAGGCCCGTGAGGACCATGACCTTCTCGTAGGTGAGGTCCTCCATCGCCGAGCGGACGCCCTCGCGGCCGACACCGGACTCCTTGACGCCGCCGTAGGGCATCTGGTCGGCCCGGTACGACGGGACGTCGCCGATGATCACGCCGCCGACCTCCAGCTCGCGGTTGGCACGGAAGGCCGTGTCGAGCGAGCGGGTGAACACGCCCGCCTGCAGGCCGAATCTGGAGTTGTTGACCTCGGCGAACGCCTCGTCCACCGACGCCACCGACTTGAGGATCATGACCGGGCCGAAGACCTCCTCGCAGGAGACCTTCGAGTCCTCCGCCACGTCGGTGAGGACGGTCGGCGTGACGGTGGCGCCGTCGCGGGTGCCGCCCGCCAGCACGCGGGCGCCGGCGGCGACGGCCTCGTCCACCCACGCGGACACGCGCTCGGCGGCGGCCAGCGAGACCAGCGGTCCCACCTGGGTCTTCTCGTCGAGCGGGTCGCCGGTGACCAGGGTGGAGACCGCCGCGAGCAGCTTCTCCTCGAACGCCTCGCGCACCGACTCCTCGACGATGACCCGCTGGACGGCGATGCAGCTCTGGCCCGCCTGGTAGTTGGAGAACAGCGCCACGCGTGAGGCCGCCCAGTCGAGGTCGGCGTCGGCGAGCACGACGGCCGCGGCGTTGCCGCCGAGCTCGAGCGTCACGTGCTTGCGCGGCACCTGGTCCATGATCGCGAAGCCGACCGGCCCCGATCCGGTGAAGGACACCACGGGCAGGCGCGGGTCCTGCACCAGCGCGGCGGCGCGCTCGTTCTCGACGGGCAGGACCGAGAACATGCCGGCCGGAAGGTCCGTCTCGGCCAGGATCTCGCCCAGCACCAGCGACGACAGCGGCGTGGCGGGGGCGGGCTTGACGATGACGGGGGCGCCGACGGCGATGGCGGGAGCGACCTTGTGCGCGACGAGGTTCAGCGGGAAGTTGAACGGCGTGATCGCCAGCACGGGTCCGCGCGGCTGCCTGGTGACGTAGCCGAGGCGGCCGGTGGCGGCCGGCTCGGTGTCGAGCCGCTGCACGTCGCCCGACCAGCGCCTGGCCTCCTCGGCCGCGAAGCGGAAGGTGGAGATCGCGCGGTTGACCTCGCCGCGCGCCCAGAAGATGGGCTTGCCGTTCTCGCCGGTGATCAGCTGGGCGATCTCCTCGGCCCGCTCGGCCAGCCGCTTGGCCACGTGGGCCAGGGCCTCGGCGCGTACGTGCACCGGCAGCGCCGCGGCCTCCTTCTGTACGGCGGCCGCCGCGGCGATCGCCTCCTCGACCTGAGCCTCGGTGGGCACCGAGTAGATGCCGACCACGCGACCGTCGTGGGAGTTGGTAACGGTGAGCTCGGTGTCCCCCTTGGCGGGGCGTCCAGCGAGCCAGAAGGTGCGCACGTCCATACCTCGACGCTATGCCAGAACCCGAGGCGGGTAAGTTCTCCACGTTGCACAACAGCGAGGAGGGAGCAGGCCGTTACGAACAAACTCTCCTTCCCGATTGTGTAACGGAAGTAGTGCTATTTCGGGATGTTTAGGTTGTCGAGTGGTTTGAGGGATCTCCGTCCTGGCTAAGTCCTCTTGGTGCGGTTCCCCCGAGCGTGAAAGGCCAAGCCCCATGACCTCCACTGCGCCGCTGGGGCTTCAGGGTGCCTATCTGCTGGGCGAGCGGACATCCCACGACGAGCTGCGTGGCCGTCTCCTCGACGTCGCCGCCAACCTGCTGACCGCCGAGGGCGCCGACGGCCTGTCGATGCGCCGGATCGCCACCGAGGCGGGCTGCTCCACCACGGTCGTCTACACCATGTTCGGCAGCAGGGAGGGGCTGGCCGAGGCGCTCTACCTGGAGGGGTTCGAGCGGTTCCGCCGCTTCCTCGAAGCGGTGCCCGCCAGGAAGGACCCCTTCGAGTACCTCAGCGCCCTCGGCCCCGCCTACCGCGAGGCGTGCATGGCCGAGCCGGGCTTCTACCCGCTGATGTTCGAGAAGGCCATCCCGGGCTTCGAGCCCAGCGAGCGCGCCAGGACCCTGGCCCGCGCCGCGCTCAACATCCTCGACAGGGTGATCTCCGACTGCATCTCGGCCGGCTACCTCGTCCCCACCCAGCCGCGCAAGATCGCCGACGCGCTCTGGGCGGCCGCGCAGGGCGCCATCAGCCTCGAGCGCGCCGGCCACCTGCGTGACGGCCGCACCTACGAGGCCGTCACGACCGCGACGATCTCCGGCTACCTGGCCCCGAAGAGTTGAGCGCGACCCACAGCTCCGCGCGCACCCCTGGATCGTCGAGGTCGCGGCCGAGCAGTTCGGACACGCGCTTCATCCGGTAGCGCAGCGTGTGCCGGTGCACGCCGAGCCGTTGCGCCGCCGCGTCCCAGTGGCCGTTGGCCGTCAGGTAGGCCCGCAGCGACTCGATGAGGTCGGCCCGCGAGCCGTACTCGTTGAGCGGCGCGAGCAGAGCCGCGGCGAACGCGCCGGCGGCCGCGGGATCGAGCAGCGCCAGCAGGCCCTGCCCCGCGAGGTCGGCGAACCGCACCGTGCCGCCCGCCTTGCGCGCCGCCTCCAGCGCGCGGCCCGCCTGGTCGATGCCGCTGTCCAGGTCGGCGTACGGCACCGGCGCGCTCACCCCGGCGGGCGCTTCGCCCAGCGGGGGAACCTGCTCGACCAGCGCGATGCCACCGCTGGTGAACGTGTGCGGCTCCAGCGGCTCCAGGGTCTCCGCGTCGGCCGCCAGCACGGTGAAGGGCTCCTCGGGCAGCACCGCGCCGAGCGGGGCCAGCGCCGCGCGGGCCTGGTCGACCTCGCCGGCCAGCAGCAGCGTCAGGACGGCCGCGCGCACCCCGCGCTCGGCCGCCACCAGCGTCCGGCCCTGCTCCAGCGCGAGCGTGAGCAGCGAGCCCGCGGCGTTGACGACGGTGTGCGCGACGGGGGAGAAGGGGTGCGGCGCGCCCACGGCGAAGAAGCCCCGGATGCGCCTGGAGGCACCCCCGATCGGCTGCACGATCACGTGCTCGCCCGGCGACGACAGCGCCACGCTGGCCAGCGGCCGCTCGGCCGGGCCCGCACCGGTCGCACCGTCCTTCGAGGCGCGGCGCAACCGGTGGAGGACCGGCAGGACGGCGCCGAGACGGGCGTCCGGCGTGGCGTGCTCGACGTCGCCCGACTCGCCGAGCAGCACGGCCCAGCCGTCGACCTCCCTGGCCAGCCTGTCGATCACCGCGTGGGTGCCCTCGGGCCGCAGCGCGGCCCGTGTCAGCCTGCCCTGGGCGGCGAACGCCCTGCTGATCTCCTCGTACTGCTCGGCCGCCAGCAGGTCGCTGACCGTCTTGCCGATGGCGATGAACGGCGTCTCGCGCGGCACCTCCAGGAGCGGCAGCCCCGCCGCGGCGGCCGCCTCGACCAGCTCGGCGGGCACGTGCGCGTGGGTCAGCCCGACGGCGAAGCCGAGGCCCGCCACCCCGCGCTCCACCAGCCTGCCGACGTACGGCGCGAAGCCGGTCGTCAGGCGCATCCCCGTGGTGAGCACGAGCTCGCCGCCCTCCAGGAACGGCGTCGGATCCTCGAGCTCGCTGACCGCGACCCAGCGCACGGGGCGGTCGAGCGAACCGGCCAGCGGGATCAGGCGCATGCGGCGCACCACTGTCTGCAGAGAAGGCGCCATCGAGTGTTTGTCCATTCCGGCAAAGCGAGCTAGGCCCATTGTGCCATCGCGACACATCGGCACACGGCGCCGCCCGCCGTAGCGTCACAAGCATGAGTAACCAGCAGGGAGGTCCGGCGCTTCCGCAGGAGCGCCGCCTCGTCACCGAGATCCCAGGCCCGAAGTCGCGGGAGCTGCTCGCGCGCAAGCAGGCGGCCGTCCCGCCCGGCATCGGCACGACGCTGCCGGTCTTCGTGACGCAGGCCGGTGGCGGCGTGGTCGTCGACATCGACGGCAACTCCCTGATCGACTTCGGCTCGGGCATCGCCGTCACCAGTGTGGGCAACTCCGCGCCGCGCGTGGTCGAGCGGGTCGGCAAGCAGGTCGCCGACTTCACCCACACCTGCTTCATGGTCACGCCCTACGAGTCGTACGTCGAGGTGTGCGAGAAGCTCAACAGCCTCACGCCCGGCGACCACGAGAAGCGCTCGTTCCTGGTCAACAGCGGCGCCGAGGCCGTCGAGAACGCGGTCAAGGTCGCGCGTCTGGCCACCGGCAGGCAGGCCGTCGTCGTCTTCGACCACGGCTACCACGGGCGCACGCTGCTGACGATGACGCTCACCGCCAAGAACCTGCCCTACAAGCAGGGCTTCGGGCCGTTCGCGCCCGAGGTCTACCGGGTGCCGCTGGCCTACCCGTACCGCTGGCCGACCGGGCCCGAGAACTGCGCCGAGGAAGCCGCCGCCCAGGCCATCGACGCGATCACCAAGCAGATCGGCGCCACCAACGTGGCCGCCGTCGTCATCGAGCCGATCGCCGGCGAGGGCGGCTTCATCGAGCCGGCCAAGGGCTTCCTGCCCCGCATCGCCGAGTTCTGCCGCGAGAACGGGATCGTCTTCATCGCCGACGAGGTGCAGACCGGCTTCGCCCGTACGGGCCACCTGTTCGCCTGCGAGGACGAGGGCGTCGTGCCCGACATCATCGCCACCGCCAAGGGCATCGCCGGCGGCCTGCCGCTGGCCGCGGTGACCGGCCGCGCCGAGCTGCTGGACAAGGTGCACGTGGGCGGCCTCGGCGGCACCTACGGCGGCAACCCGCTGGCCTGCGAGGCCGCGCTCGGCGTCCTGGAGACCATCGAGGCCGAGGACCTGGTCGGCAAGGCCCGCCGCATCGGCGAGATCATGCTGCCCAGGCTGCGCGCCATGCAGGAGCGCCACGACATCATCGGCGACGTCCGCGGCCGCGGCGCGATGATCGCGATCGAGCTGGTCAAGCCCGGCACCAAGGAGCCGAACCCCGAGGCGGTGGCCGAGGTCGTCCGCAGGTGCCACGCCGAGGGCCTGCTCGTGCTGACCGCGGGCACCTACGGCAACGTGCTGCGCTTCCTGCCGCCGCTCGTCATCCCCGAGCACCTGCTGGAAGAGGGCCTCGGCATCCTCGAAAAGGCGCTGTCCGCATAACGACGCGAAAAACGGGCATCCGGCTTGCGCTGGATGCCCGTTTTTGCGTATGGCCATCGCCGAGTTTTCACTCTCGCTTGGCAACGCGCTAAACGATCACCGAGCTATAACGGTTCCGGTGCACCCCCCAGCGGCGAAGCGCGAGGAGCGTGATGGACTGGCCCGGCTTGGTGACCTTCGACGCCGACGGCATGAGTGAGGCGCAACGCGACGGTGAAGCGTGCGTCGTCTGCCACAAGCGCTGGCCGCGCCCCAGGGTGCATGTCGGCCGGCTCCCCGACGACTCCCGCGTGATGGCGTGCGCCGACTGCGCGGAGGCGTTGTTCCCGATCGTTCCGGCCGAGGTGGTGGCCTTCCCGGGCGCCAGGTACAGCTAGGCGGCCCGGTCCTCCGACTGGTCCCTCATGCCCCACGGCGAGCCGTACTCGCTGAGCAGGTCGAGGAACGGCACGGCGTCGAACGCCTCGGGACCGAGCACCCCCTCGCCCTTCCACACGCCCCGCGCGACGAGTTCCAGGGCGACCACGGGGTGGATGGCGGTCTGCCACACCACGGCCTGCGCGCCGTACTCCCGCATCGACCAGGCGTTGTCGACCACGTGGTACAGGTAGACCTCGCGCGGGCGGCCGTCCTTGCCGACGCCCTTGACCCAGGTGCCCGCGCAGGTCTTGCCGCGCATCCTGTCGCCGAGCGTCGCGGGGTCGGGCAGCCTGGCGGCGACCACGTCGCGCGGCGCCACCTCCTTGTCGCCGACCCTGACCTTGTCCGTGCCGTCGAGGCCGAGCTTGTGGAGCGTCTTCAGCACGCCGATGAACTCCTCGCCCAGGCCGTACTTGAACGTCACCCTCCTGGCGTCGATCCACCTCGGGACCAGCAGGACCTCCTCGTGCTCGACGTTCACGCACTCCACCGGGCCGATGCCCTCGGGGAAGTCGAACACCTCCGGCTCGCTGAACGGCTCGGTCGTGCGCCAGTCGCCGTCCTCCCACACCACCGGCGGGTTGAGGCACTCCTCGATCGTCGTCCAGATGGAGAAGGTCGGCGCGAAGTCGTAGCCCTCGACGACGAGGTTGGAGCCGTCCCTGATGCCCACCTCGTCGATGCTGGAGAACAGGTGGTCGGCGGCGTACCTGGCGAACACGTCCGCCAGGCCGGGCTCCACGCCCATCCCGACCAGCGCGAGCCTGCCGTTCGCGCGCCACTCGGAGTCGCGCGCGAACTGCTCGTCGCCGAGCTTCACGCCCGTCAGCTCGTACGGCCTGCGGGGGTGCGGCCTGGACAGGGACATGGCCATGTCGAGGTAGTGGGCGCCGGCCTCGAGCGCGGCCTCGAACAGGGGCATGGTGAAGCGCGGGTCCACGGCGTTGAACAGCACGTCGCAGCGGTGCTCGCGCAGGGCCGCGGCGACCTGGGCACGGTCGGCGGCGTCGAGCTGGATGGCGCTGAACCGGGGGTCGTTCACCTGGGCGACGGCCTCGGCCGCCCGGTTCTGTTTGGAGTCGGCCACCACGATGTGTTCGAAGAATTGTCGGCGGGCGGCGATGGGCACCACGGCGGAGCCGACGCCGCCGGCTCCCACAAGCAGGATTCTCATGCCGCGAACCCTACCCACTGACTGGTCATTCAGCCAAGTATCGAACGAAACCCCTGGTGAACAGAGGTGTGGGGGTGTGGGGTCAGACGCTCTTCTCGAAGCAGACGCTCTCGGCGCACCCGGCGTAGGGGCCGAAGCGGGGGATGGGGCGGTAGCCGCAGGAGGTGTAGAGCCCGATCGCCTCGTCGAACAGGCGGCCGGTCTCCAGGCGGAGCGTGCGCATGCCGTACTCGACCGCGAGCTTCTCGATCTCGGTCAGCAGCAGGCGCGCGTGACCGCGCCCGCGGTGGTCCGGGCGGACGTACATGCGCTTCAGCTCGCCCACCCCCGGCTCCAGCGGCTGGAGCCCCGCGCAGCCCGCCACCTCCTCTCCCTCGTGCAGCAGCAGGAAGGAGATGCGGGGGTCGAGGTGCTTGGGCGTGTCGTCGACGACCTCACGCTGCCGCCAGGCCAGCTCGGCCTGCTGCTCGGCGCACAACTCGACGATCCGCGGCGACTCCGCGGGAACTCTGGTGACCTGCATGGACAGGAGGCTAACGGGAGCGGTGTTTCACCCGTGTGTCATCGCTCTCACCGCTCCGCCGCCCTCCTCCGGGCAGGAACCCGGGCGGCGCGCCGGTCAGGCCCGTTCCGCGCTCGCGTACAGGGCCTTGGCGGAGTCGCCGAAGTAGGGGCCGTACATGGTGCCGCGGTCGTCGCTGTACTTGAAGCTGCTCACCGAGGTCACCATGCCGCGCCCGGTGACCGCGTCGAACGAGGTCAGCCACGGGCCGCCGCTGGAACCCGCGGTCATGTCGCAACGCAGGCCCTGGTCGCGGGTCTGCCCGTGGGGGTCCTCGGCGACCCGGCCGGCGCAGTAGATGAGCCGCTCGCCGTCGAAGGGCGGGTCGGCGGGGAAGCCGAAGCCGTAGGTCTGCCCGCCGCGGGTGGGGTTGAAGGCGATCTCCTGCATGCCGACCGCGTCGGTGACGTGCCGCCCGCCCGCGGTGTTGAGCGCGACCATGCCGAGGTCGTAGCTGTCGTCGCCGGACCGCGACCACGGGCCGGCCACGAACATGCGGCGGGCGGTGAAGGTCCCGTACGGCCGGCCGCCACCGGCCTCGTAGCCCGGCACGAACGTCCAGTTGGCCGCCCAGCTGCCGGTGCCGTCCTTGACGCAGTGGCCGGCGGTGACGACGACGTCCTTGTTGGCGCTCCTGATCGTGCTGGCCGAGCAGACGAAGTCGACGCCGTCCATCGTCAGGAACACCCGCCCCGTCGTGCGGGTGACCGCGCCTCCCGTCATCCACCGGGAGCCGCTGGTGGTCGCGGACGGGCGGCTGTTCTGCCGGCGCGGCGCGGCCACCGAGCCCGTGGCGCCGGACAGGTCGGGGGCGGTGGCCAGGCCCGCCCTGTTGCTGAGCCCGCTGAGCAGCCCGCCGTCCTTGGGCAGCACTCCCTGGGGCAGCACGTCCTTGGGAAGCACGTCCTTGGGTAGTACGTCCTTGGGTAGTACGTCCTTGGGCAGTGCACCCTCCGCCGCCGCGCCCCTGGTGAGCGAGCCCTTGGTCAGCGCGTCCTTGTCGAGCGCGCCCTTGGCCACGCTGTCGAGCAGGCCGATGGGCAGCGCCCGCGACATCCGTTGCGGTGTCCAGTAGTCGAGCACGCGGCGCTGCTCGACGGTGCTGCGCGCGGCCACGTGCTCGACGACGTCCGCCGGCCGTCGCGCGCCGGCGGCGTCCTGCTTCGACGGGTGGTGGACGGGCGCGGCGCCGATCAGTGCCGCGCCCATCATGCCCGCGACGAGCGGCGCGGACGCAAGCAGGGGGAGGCTCGAAGTCATGAGCCCCGAGTCTGCACTACAAGATGTGTCCTTGTGGTTACTTTCGGTAAATCGGCTCAGAGGGCGTTGGTGTTCTGGGCGGCGTTGTAGACGGCCTGCGCCTCGGCGCCGAAATACGGGCCGAACATCCAGTTGGGCGCGAAATTGTACTTGAAGCTGTTCACCGAATTCTGGGTGCCGAGCCCGGTCTTCTCGTCGAAGCCGACGAACCACGGACCGCCGCTCGAGCCGCCGGTCATGTTGCAGGTCAGCCCGTGGTCCTTGGACATCAGGAAGTCGTCGAAGGTCCTGCCGCTGCAGTAGATCAGCCTCGACCCGTCGTACGGCGCGGCGGCCGGGTAGCCGAAGGAGTGCATCTGCTGGCGCCGTCCCTGGTTGAAGGCCACGCCCTGCCCGCCCACGACGTCCGTCAGCGCCCTGCCCTGCAGCGGCGCGACCACGACGGCGGCGACGTCGTGGTTGATGTCCTCGCGGGCGTCCCACTGCGGGGTGGTCAGCAGCTTGGTGGCCACCCACGTGCCGTACGGCCTGGCGCCCTTGTCGTAGCCCGGCACGAACACCCAGTTGGTGTGGAAGGCGCCGCCCATCTTCACGCAGTGCCCGGCGGTCAGCACCACGCTCTTGTTGGCGCTGGTCACCGCGTTGCCCGAGCAGGAGGCGTTGCGGCCCTGGTAGGTGAAGAACACCCGCCCGGCGGTCTTGGTGATCGCGCCGCCGCCGGTCCACGCGCTGCCCGAGCTCGCCTGCGCCGCCTGCGGGTCGGTGGGCGCCGCGCTCGTCGGCGGGGCCTCCCACGGGATGCCGGTGGTGGGCTCGCCGGGCACGCCGAACGCGGCGCGCGAGCGGGGGGCGGGCGGGTTGAGCGGCTGGGCGTCCTCCATCTTCTGCGGGGTCCAGTACCGCGCGACCGCCTTCTGCTCGGTCTTGGTCTCGGCGGCCTCCTCGGTAACCGGCTTCGGTCCCGCTCCCGCCTGTGCCGACGCCGCCGGCAGGGCGGTGGCGCCGGCGGCGAGGGTGAGGATGGAAAGCAGGGCGAGTCTGCGGTGCATGCGTACCTCCATTGACCGGAACTGAGGTTGGAAGTTAGCGGCACCAATATCCAGATTTCTCAAGATTTGCTCAGACGGATATAGCGTTATTCGGACATTTATTTACATGAATTCACCTGGTTAACGGGAGTTGCGGGCATGCGGAACAATGGGGCCGTGGACTCAGACCTCTCCCGCTCCGTGACCGTGCTCGGATCGACCGGATCCATCGGCACCCAGGCCCTCGACGTCATCGACCGCAACCCCGGGCGGTTCGGCGTCACCGCGCTGGCCGCGGGGGGAGGGCGGGTCGACCTGCTGATCGAGCAGGCCGTCCGGACCGGGGCCAAGACGGTCGCGGTGGCCGACGCGGCCGCCGTACCCGCTCTCAAGGAGGCGCTGCCGGGGGTCACGGTGCTCGGCGGGCCCGAAGGGGTCGCCGAGGTGGCGGCCATGGAGTCCGACGTCGTGCTGAACGGGATCACCGGCGCGCTCGGGCTGACCTCCACGCTGGCCGCGCTGGAGGCCGGCCGCACGCTCGCCCTGGCCAACAAGGAGTCACTGATCATCGGAGGGCCGCTGGTCAAGCGACTGGCCAAGCCGGGGCAGCTCCTGCCGGTCGACTCCGAGCACTCGGCGCTGCAGCAGAGCCTGTGGGCGGCGGCTCCGCCGGGAAGCGGCTACGACCCCGAGGTGGTCAGGCGGCTCGTCGTCACCGCCAGCGGCGGGCCGTTCCGCGGGCGCACGCGGTCGGAGCTGGCCGACGTGACGCCCGAGATGGCGATGGCGCACCCCACCTGGTCCATGGGGCCGGTGATCACGATCAACTCGGCCACCCTGGTCAACAAGGGCCTGGAGGTGATCGAGGCGCATCTGCTGTTCGACATCGGCTTCGACAGGATCGAGGTCGTCGTCCACCCGCAGTCGATCATCCACTCCATGGTGGAGTTCGTCGACGGCTCCACGATCGCCCAGGCCAGCCCGCCCGACATGCGGCTGCCCATCGCGCTGGCGCTCGGCCACCCCGGCCGTGTCGCGGGCGCCGCCCCGGCCGTCGACTGGACCAGGGCGCACACCTGGACCTTCGAGCCGCTCGACGACGAGGCCTTCCCCGCGGTCGCCCTCGCCAGGCACGTCGGCGCCGAGGGCGGCACCGCCCCGGCCGTCTACAACGCCGCCAACGAGGTGTGCGTCGAGGCTTTCCAGCAGGGCAGGCTCTCCTTCCTCGGGATCGTCGACACCGTCGCGAAGGTGGTCGAACGGCACGTCACGACGCCGGCCACATCCGTGGACGAAGTCCTCGCCGCTGACGCATGGGCGCGGAGTACCGCTAAAGGGATGTTCTGAACCACGGCACCGGCCGGTCCGTATCGCTGCCTAGACTGGGGGACGTGACTTCCGTAGCACTGGGCATTCCGTCGGTCCGTCCCAAGCCGCTGGCCGAGCGGCGCCACTCCCGCCAGATCATGGTCGGCAACGTGCCGGTGGGCGGCGACGCGCCGGTCTCGGTCCAGTCGATGACCACGACGGTGACGGCCGACATCAACGCCACCCTGCAGCAGATCGCCGAGCTGACCGCCTCAGGCTGCCAGATCGTGCGGGTCGCCGTGCCGTCCCAGGACGACGCCGACGCGCTGCCGATCATCGCGAAGAAGTCGCAGATCCCCGTCATCGCCGACATCCACTTCCAGCCGAAGTACGTCTTCGCCGCCATCGAGGCCGGCTGCGCGGCCGTCCGCGTCAACCCGGGCAACATCAAGAAGTTCGACGACAAGGTCGGCGAGATCGCCAGGGTGGCCAAGGACCACGGCGTGCCGATCCGCATCGGCGTCAACGCCGGCTCCCTCGACCCCCGCCTGCTGCAGAAGTACGGCAAGGCCACCCCCGAGGCGCTGGTGGAGTCCGCGCTGTGGGAGTGCTCGCTGTTCGAGGAGCACGACTTCCGCGACATCAAGATCTCGGTCAAGCACAACGACCCGGTCGTGATGATCAACGCCTACCGGCAGCTCGCCCGGCAGTGCGACTACCCGCTCCACCTCGGCGTCACCGAGGCGGGCCCCGCCTTCCAGGGCACCATCAAGTCCGCCGTGGCCTTCGGCGCGCTGCTGGCCGAAGGCATCGGCGACACCATCCGCGTCTCCCTGTCGGCCCCTCCCGTCGAGGAGGTCAAGGTCGGCACCCAGATCCTGGAGTCGCTCGGCCTGCGCGAGCGCGGCCTGGAGATCGTCTCCTGCCCGTCGTGCGGTCGCGCCCAGGTCGACGTCTACACCCTGGCCGAGCAGGTCCAGGCCGGGCTCGAGGGTCTGAAGGTGCCGCTGCGCGTCGCGGTCATGGGCTGCGTCGTCAACGGGCCCGGCGAGGCGCGCGAGGCCGACCTCGGCGTGGCCTCCGGCAACGGCAAGGGGCAGATCTTCGTGAAGGGAGAGGTCATCAAGACCGTTCCCGAGTCGCAGATCGTCGAGACGCTGATCGAGGAGGCGCTGCGCATCGCCGAGGACATGGGCGTGGAGGTCGACCTCGACGACGAAGACGCGGGCGTGCGGGTCACCGTCGGCTGACCTCCGGCGTTCCGCCCGCCGTACCGGTCGTACCCGCCATACCCGTCGTCCCGAGCTTGGCGTGCGGCGCGGCTGTGGTGCTTGAATCGCCGCGGGTGCGGCGCATGCCGCGACCGCGGGGCTTGGCGCGTGGCCAGGTACGGACGCCGCGACCGCAGAGCCTGAAGCGCGCCGCGACCGGTGTGGTCCATGCGCGGGGGAACGCCGTCGGGCCGCCCCGGCGGCTTGCTCCCGGCCACCTCGGGATGCCGGTCGGACGCCTGCCTCCGGCGCCCACGGGTCGGGCGGTTGGAGGTGCCGCCCGGCGGGGTTGTCGCGCGGTTGGAAGCGCCGTCCGCGGGGTTGTCGCGCGGATCGAGGTGCCGTCCGCGGGGCTGTCGCGCGGATGGAAGCGCCGCCCGCGGGGTTGTCGCGCGGATGGAGGTTGCCGCCCGCGGGGCCGTCGGGCGGATGGAGACGCCGCCCGATGGGAGGAGGCGCCGCTCGGTGTGACGAAGGCCGGTGGCCGCCGCTCGGTGGCCACTACCGCGCGCCGGGTGCTGCCCGTGAGACCGGGTGTGGTGGGCCGGGTGCTGCCCGTAAGGCTGGACGTCGCCTGCGAGGCGAGGCACGGCAGCCAGGCGAGGCACGGCAGCAAGGCAGGGCGGGGCAGCAAGGCAGGGCGGGGCGAGGCGGCAGGGCGAGGCGGGGCGCTGGGGCGCCGGGATGGTGTCGGGGGTGGCTTCGGTCCGCCGAAAAGGTTTTGACGCGCGACGCGATCATCGGTAGAGATGGACCGTGCCCATCTCGGACAGAGCCCGCCGCCTCTAGCGGCGGCGTCAACCCGTTTCTGAGCCGCCGCATCAGCCCGTCAGTTCGCCGGTGCGGCCGTCAATGCTGCCCCGGCTCCCTTCTTGATCTGCGGAGCGCGCGGTGCGCAAAACCCTTCTCATCGTTCTTGTCTCTTTCCTCACCATCCCCCTGACGATCACCGGGGCCTCGGTCGCGTTGCCCGGCATCAGGGCCGAGCTGGGCGCGGGCCTGGCCGCGACCCAGTGGGTGGTCAACGGCTACAACGCCTGCTTCGCCGCTTTCCTGGTGTTCGCGGGCTCGCTGACGGACGTGCTCGGCAGGCGGCGCGTCTTCGCCTGGGGCGTGGCGCTGTTCGGCGTCAGCAGCCTGGCCGGGGCTCTGGCGGGCGACATCGTCGTCCTCAACCTGGTACGCGCCCTGGGCGGCATCGGCGCCGCGGCGGCCACGACCGGCGGCTCGTCGATCCTGGCCGCGGCCTTCGACGGCCGGGCGCGGGCGCGGGCCTTCGGCCTGCTGGGCACGGTGCTCGGCGCCGGGCTGGCCTTCGGGCCCACGGTCGGCGGGCTGCTGGTGGAGTGGCTGGGCTGGCGGGCGGTTTTCGCCGTGCCCGCGGCGATCTCCGCCGTCGTCCTGTCGCTGGTGCGCGTGCTGCCCAGGTTCGGCGGCGGCGAGGGCCGTACCGTCGACTGGCCGGGCGCGGCGCTGTTCACCACCTCGCTCCTGTTGCTGATCTTCGCCCTCGACGAGGGGCCCGCGCTGGGGTTCGGCAGCCCGCTCGTCGTCGGCGCTCTGGCGGCCGCGGTGCTGCTCGCCTCGCTGTTCGTGGTCGTGGAACGGCGTTCGGCCGACCCCATGGTCCAGCTCGACCTGCTGGCGGACCGCCGCTTCCTGGCGTTCGCGCTGGCGGCGGGGGCGCTCATGGGGATCCTGGTGCCGCTCGTGGTCTACCTGCCCTCCTACCTGATCTCCGTCGTCGGCGTGGAGCCCGGGCAGGCCGGGCTGTGGCTGCTGATGCTCACCGTCCCCGCCGTGGTGCTGCCCCCCGCTGGCGCGGCGCTGGCGCGGGCGTGGCCCGTGACGACCGTGGCGGCCTCCGTGGCGACCAGCGGCCTCGGCGCGCTGTTGATGGTCACCGTGGGACCTGACAGCGCGCCGGTGGGGATGCTGGCGCCGTTCGCGCTCGTCGGGGTCGGGGTCGGGCTGTCGAACGGCGTGCTGGACGGCCTGGCGATCGCGGAGCTGCCGCGCGAGCGGGTCGGCGCGGCGGCCGGGCTGTTCAACACCGCGCGGCTGGCGATCGAGACCGTGATGCTGGCGGGTGCCGGGGCGATGCTGGCCGCGCTCAGCGGCGGGCGGCTGGAGGGGGAGGCCTTCACCGGCGCGCTCCACACGGTGTGCCTGGCGCTGGCCTGTCTCGCCGCCGTCGCGACCGTCTGCGTGATCGTCCTGGCCCGCCCCGCGCCCTCCCCGGAGGCCGCGAGCCCCATGCGTACGGAGAGCAAGAAGAACGTTACAGGTTGGTAATCAATCCTGGATACGCTGCGTGTTCGTCTGGTCGCTCACGGCATCATCGCTTCGTCCCATTGAGCAGAGGGAGTGCAGCCGGGTGAAGCGGGTTGTCGGGATCGGTGCGGTATTGGCGCTGCTGGCCACAGGAGTCAACGGTGCCGCGGACGCCCAGACGAGGGCGATCGCCGGCCAGGTGGTCTGGGGGCCGTGCGGGAAGCAGACCTCGGTCACCGACCGGGTGCTCGGCGGGGTGGGGATCACCCCGCCGGCGGCAGTCGAGCCGGAGCAGCCGGGGGTGGAGTGCGGGCAGGTCAGGGTGCCCCTCGACTACCGCGACCCGTACGGCCAGCACATCACGCTGGCGCTCAACCGGATCAAGGGCTCGGTCTCCCGCGACGCCAACCACCTCGGCGTCCTGCTGGTCAACCCCGGCGGGCCCGGCGCGTCGGGCCAGGACATGGCCAAGCACGTCGCCGCGAGCCTGCCGCCGCAGCTGGCCGGCCGCTTCGACGTCATCGGCTTCGACCCGCGCGGGGTGGGCAAGAGCGAGCCCGCGCTGCGCTGCGTGGACCCGGAGCGCTACTTCGCCGCGCCGCGCCCCGACCAGGTGCCGAGCGGGCCGGCCGCCGAGCAGGCGCTGCTCGGCAGGGCCAAGGACTACGCCGACCGCTGCGGCAACCTGTGGGCCTGGATGCTGCCGTACCTGACCACCGAGAACTCCGCGCGCGACCTCGACCGCATCAGGGCCGCGCTGGACGAGGACCGCATCAGCTACCTCGGCTACTCCTACGGCACCTACCTCGGCGCGGTCTACGCCACCCTGTTCCCCGGCAGGGTCAAGCGCCTGGTCCTCGACAGTTCGGTCGACCCCGGCGGCAACTGGTACCAGACCAACCTCGCCCAGAACACGGCGTTCGAGCGGCGCCACCGAGACTTCCTGGACTGGACGGCCAGGCACAACAACGTCTACGGCCTGGGCCGCACGACGAGGCAGACCTCCTTCGCCTACTACTCCATGCGCCGGCGGCTGGCCGCCAGGCCCGCGGGCGGCGTGGTCGGCCCGAGCGAGCTCGACGACCTGTTCACCGTGGGCGGCTACGCCAACGCGGTCTGGCCGCAGCTGGCCGGGGCGTGGTCGCGTTACGTCCGGCAGGGCGACGTGCAGGACCTGGTCGCCGCCTGGCGCCAGCACGCCGTCCAGGACGCCGAGGACGAGAACTCCTACGCGGTCTACCTGGGCGTGCAGTGCCGCGACGCGGCGTGGCCACGCGACTGGTCCAGGTGGCACGCCGACATGACCAGGATGCACCGCGTCGCGCCCTTCATGACCTGGCCGAACGCCTGGTACAACGCGCCGTGCGCGTTCTGGGCCGAGCCGGGGGGCACGCCCGTCACCGTCAAGGCGGACCCCGCGCTGCCGCCGATCCTGATGCTCCAGTCGCGCCGCGACGCGGCCACGCCGTACGAGGGGGCCATGCACCTGCGGCGGCGCTTCCCCAGCGCCCGCATGGTCGTCGAGCCGGGCGGCAACCACGGCGTCTCGCTGGCCGGCAACAGCTGTGTCGACGCGCATCTGGTCCGCTACCTGCAGGACGGCACCCTCCCGGCGGCCGACACCTCCTGCCGGGGCCGCCCCGCGCCGGTCGTCACCAACCGCATGGCGGCGGAGGAGACCGCGCCGGCGCCGCTGCCGGGGCTGCTCGGCGTCCGATAGGTGCGCTGGTTCCTGTCAAAAGGGGGCAGGTCGCGTAGGCTGGCCGGTGTGATGCTGCGGACATCGGCGTCGCGCGTGCTCGATGACAGCGACAGGGACGAAGTGCTCGCACTTCTCGACACCGATCCTGTCGCGAACGTCTTCGTCGCCTCCAGGGTGCGGAGCGTCGGGTTGCACCCGACGCGCCTGGGCGGGCAGATGTGGGGGTTCGGGCCGCGTGGCGCGCTCACCTCGCTCTGCTACGCCGGAGCCAACCTCGTGCCGGTCAACGCCGGCCCCGAGGCCGTGCACGCCTTCGCCGAGCGGGCCCGCAAGCAGGGGCGCAGGTGCTCGTCGATCGTGGGCCCGGCCACCGCGGTCGAGATGTTGTGGGAGCGGCTGGAGCCGTACTGGGGGCAGGCCAGGGCGATCCGCTGGTCGCAGCCGGTGATGGCGACCTCCCAGAAGCCGCCGGTGCCCGCCGACCCGCTGGTACGGCGGGTGCGGCCCGAGGAGTTCGACATCCTGCTGCCGGCCTGCGTGGCGATGTTCACCGAGGAGGTGGGTGTCTCGCCCAACGGCGGCGACGGCGGCGCGCTCTACCGCACGCGGGTGGCCGAGCTGATCCGCATCGGCCGCTCCTACGCCCGCATCGACGACGGCGCGGTGGTCTTCAAGGCCGAGATCGGGGCGGTCACCCCGCAGGCGTGCCAGATCCAGGGCGTGTGGGTCAACCCCGCGCTGCGCGGTCACGGCCACGCCGTGGCGGGGATGGCGGCGGTGGTGGAGGCGGCGCTGTCCTGCTTCGCGCCGGTGGTGTCGCTCTACGTCAACGACTACAACCACGCGGCCCGGGCCGTCTACCGCAAGGTCGGCTTCCGCGAGGTCGACACCTTCATGTCCGTCCTGTTCTAGACGGCTCGCCCGCGGCCGGCGGCATCGTGCGCCGGTGGCGTGGCGGCGCGCTCGGCGGTGACGACGGCGTCGAGCAGGCCGGGGAAGGCCGCGCCGAACTCCTCGCGCCTCAGCGCGTTCATCCGCGAGGTGCCGACGTAGTACTGCCGGATGAGGCCGGCCTCGCGCAGGACCCGGAAGTGGTGCGTGGCCGTGGAATTGCTCACGCGCAGGTCGAACCCGCCGCACCGGACGTCGGTGGTGGCGTCGTGGAGCTGCGTGACGATGCTCCGCCGTACCGGGTCGACGAGGGCCTCGAGGACCTGCTGAAGCGTGATCGTCCGGACGTCGGGGTGCGGTGGGATGCGATCGTCTTCCATGCCCGTCATTGTACGACAGCCATCGAAGTTTGACAGCCGTCGTACTTCCAGGGTTGAGTGGACCATCGTTCCCACGGCGAAAGGATGGCGTGATGGCCAGGACGGTGCTGTTCCACGAGCTCGGCGGCCCCGAGGTGATGCGGCTGGAGGACGTGGAGGCCGGTGAGCCGGGTCCGGGCGAGGTGCGCATCCGGGTGGACGCGATCGGGCTGAACAGGGCCGAGGTGCTGTTCCGCACCGGCCACTACATCGAGCCGGTGCGGCGCTTCCCCGCCAGGCTGGGTTCCGAGGCCGCCGGCGTGATCGAGGCGGTCGGGGAGGGCGTCACCGGGTTCGCGCCGGGGCAGCCCGTCAGCACCGTGCCCGCCTTCTCGCAGAACGACTACGGCGTCTACGCCGAGCGGGCGATCGTGCCCGCGTCGGCGGTGGTGTCCCGCCCCGAGGGGCTGGGCGCGGTCGAGGGCGCGGCGGTGTGGATGCCGTACGTGACGGCCTACGGCGCGCTGGTGGAGGTCGGCGGGATGCGGCCCGGCGACACGGTCGTGCTGAACGCCGCGTCCAGCAGCGTGGGGCTGGCCGCCATCCACGTCGCCGAGCGTGTCGGCGCGACGCCCATCGCCCTCACCCGTACCGCCGCCAAGAAGGAGGCCCTGCTGAAGGAGGGCGCGGCGGAGGTGATCGTCACCGAGTCGGAGGACGCGGTCGAGCGGGTGCTGGCAGCCACCGGCGGCCGGGGCGCCGAGTTCGTCTTCGACGCCGTCGCCGGTCCCGGCGTGCGTGACCTGGCCAGGGTGGTCGCCGCCGACGGCACGCTCCTCGTGTACGGGGCGCTGAGCGGCGAGCCGACCCCCTATCCGGCGATCGAGCTCGGCATGCCTGCCGTGAACATGCGTACGTACACCATGCTCGAGACGGCCCGGCAGCCTGAGCGGATGCGCAGGGCGGCGGCCTTCGTGGCCTCCGGGCTGCGTTCGGGCGCCTTCCGGCCCGTCGTGGACCGTACCTTCGAGCTGGGCCAGATCGTCGAGGCCCACCGGTACCTGGAGTCGAACGCGCAGATCGGCAAGATCGTGGTGACCGTCGAGCACTGACCCGCGGCCGGAGCGGGGTTTCCGAGGGCGCCGACGGGCACGTGGGCCAGGTGTACCCCCTCGCCGGTCCCGCGCCGCCGCTGTCCGCCGGCCGGCGGCGGCACCCGTATCGCGCCGGGCGCCGTCGGCGGGCGGTGACCTGGCGCCCGCTACGGGGTGACGACCTCGACGTCGCCCGAGTCACTGCGCATGTCGATCACCCGGGTGGCCGACGCGTCGGTCTCGGTGTTCACCTTCTTGTCCCCCGAGCCGGTCTTCGCCATGACCTTGTACGGCCCCTGCGGCACGCGCACCTCGGTCGTCCCTGAGTCCGTCGTCGTCTTGACCCGGTCGGGCTGCGCGGTGAACGCGAGGTTCAGGTCGCCCGAGTCGCTCTCGGCCGTCACGCGCTTGGCCGTCAGGTCGCTGGCCTCGATGGTGCCGGAGTCGCTGGTCGCCTCGACCTCGCCGGACAGCGCGCGCAGCGTCACGTCGCCGGAGTCGACCATGGCCTTGATCTTGAGGCCGCGCGGCACCTCGACCTCGTAGTCGACGTCGCAGCTGATGATCCCGACCGCGGGCGGGCAGGAGAACGTCAGCACCAGCGTGTCGCCCCGCACCGTGTGCGTGGCCGTCGGCTTGGTGTTACGCCACATGAGGGTCTCCGACACGTGGATGCCCTCGCGGTCGGACTCGGTCACCACCACGTTGCCCGCGTCGCCCTCGATCCTGACGCCCGACACCTTGTCGGTGACGTCGTAGGAGGAGTTCTCGCGCTGCTCGGCGCCCACGACGCCGCAGCCTGTCGTCAGCACGCCGAGGCCCAGCAGCCCCGCCATCACGATCATCTTTTTCGTCTTCACGGATCTTACGTTCCTACACCCGCGGGGACTCGCCTTCAGGGACGACCCTGAAACCACCCTGAGAGCCGGTGGGCCTCCCCCGAGGGGTGGCGGGCGCCCGGCCCGCCGGCTCGGCCCGCGGCCGCCGGGCGTGAGCCGGGTCACCCGGTCCCGGCCGCGCCCGGCCCTCAGGCGAGACCGGTGGCCTCCAGGTGCCGGCGCAGGTGCCGGGCGGTGTGGGTCGAGGAGGTGGCGACCATGTCCCGCGGCGTGCCCTCGAAGACGATCCGGCCGCCGTCGTGCCCGGCCTCAGGCCCGAGGTCGATGATCCAGTCGGCGGCGCGGATCACGTCGAGGTTGTGCTCGATCACGACGACGGTCGAGCCGGAGTCCACCATCCGGTCGAGGAGGCCGACGAGCCGTTCGATGTCGGCGATGTGCAGCCCCGTCGTCGGCTCGTCGAGGATGATGGTCCGGCCGGGGGTGGCCAGCTCGGTGGCGAGCTTGAGCCGCTGGCGTTCCCCGCCGGACAGGGAGGTGAGCGGCTGGCCGAGGGTGAGGTAGCCGAGACCGACGGCGTCGAGGCGGTCGAGGACCTCCCTGACGGGTTTCTGGGTGAAGAAGGCCTGGGCGTCGTTGACGCTCATCTCGAAGACGTCGGCGATCGTGCGCCCGTTGACCGCGTGCCGCTGCGCCTCGGCCGTGAAGCGCCTGCCCCGGCAGGACTCGCAGCGGGTGGTGACGCCCTCCATGAACGCCAGGTCGGTGTAGATCAGGCCGGTCCCCTCGCAGGCCGGGCACCCGCCGGTCGAGTTGGGGGTGAACAGGCCGACCGGCCGGCGGGTGGCCCTGGCGAAGATCTGGCGGACGGAGTCCAGCAGCCCGGTGAACGTCGCCGGGCTGGAGCGGCGGGAGCCGCGGATGGGCCGCTGGTCGATCACGACCGCGCCCGGCTCGGCGGCGGGCAGGTGGCCGAGGACGAGGCTGCTCTTGCCGGACCCGGCGACCCCCGTGACCACCGTCATCACGTCGCGCGGGACGCGCACGGTGACGTCGCGCAGGTTGTTCGAGCGGGCGTGCTCGATCACCGTCCAGCCGGTGGCCGGCCGCGGGTCGCCGCGCTTGGCCCGGTCGGCTCGCAGCCCCGCGCCGGTGGGGGTGTCGGCCCGGCGGAGCTCGGCGTAGGTGCCCTCGAAGACGACGCGGCCGCCCGCGGCCCCCGCTCCCGGCCCCATGTCGACGCAGTGGTCGGCGATCGCCATGACCTCGGGGGCGTGCTCGACGACGATCACCGTGTTGCCGCGGTCGCGCAGGGCGAGGAGCATCTCGCCGAGCGTGTCCACGTCGCGCGGGTGCAGGCCGACGGTGGGTTCGTCGAAGACGTACAGCATGTCGGTGAGGGCGCTGCCGAGATGGCGCACCATCTTGACGCGCTGCGACTCGCCGCCCGAGAGGGTCGAGGTGGCGCGGTCGAGACTGAGGTATCCCAGCCCCAGGGTGACCATGCGGCGCAGGTGCTCGCGCAGCACCGACAGCAGCGGCGCGACCTCGGGGCGGTCGACGGCGCCGATCGTCTCCAGCAGGTCGTCCACCTGCATCGCGTTGCAGTCGGCGATGGAGTGGCCGCCGATGAGGCTGGCCCGGGCGGGCGCGGCCAGGCGGGAGCCGTCGCACTCGGGGCAGCGGCGCCTGGCCACGATCCGCTCGAACGCCTCCCGCTGCGCCCCCTTGAACGACTCGGGTTCCCGTTGCAGGTAGATGCGCGAGAACCGGGACAGCACCCCTTCGTAGGCGGTGCCGACGGCGTCCATGCCCGCGGGCGGTTTCAGCGTGTCGGGGGGAGCGTGCAGGAGGATGTCGCGTTCCTCGGCGGTGTAGTCGCGGATCTTCTTGTCGACGTCGAAGAAGCCTGACCGGGCGTACGCCTTCCACATCCACTGGCCGGGCGCGAACGCAGGGAACGTGATCGCGCCCTCGGCCAGCGACCGGTCGTCGTCGACGAGCTCGGACTCGACGACCGTGGCGGCCACGCCCAGGCCCTGGCAGTTCGGGCACATGCCCGCCGGGTCGTTGAAGCTGTAGGCGTTGGAGTAGCCGGCCGGGGGCTCGCCGAGCCTGGAGAACAGCAGCCGCAGGCGGGCGCCGATGTCGGTCGCGGTGCCCACGGTGGAGCGGGGGCCGCCCGACAGCCGCTTCTGGTCCACGATGATCACCGCGGACAGGTTCTCCAGGTGGTCGACGTCGGGCTGGCCGTAGCTGGGCAGCCGCCCCTGCGCGAAGGCCGTGAAGGTCTCGTTGAGCTGCCGTCCGGACTCGGCCGCGAGCGTGTCGAAGACCAGCGACGACTTGCCCGATCCCGAGACGCCGGTGACGACGGTGAGCCGGCGCTTGGGGATGTCGACATCGACGTTCTTGAGGCTGTTCTCCCGCGCGCCGCGGACGCGGATCACCTCGTCGTAGGGGCTCATCGGCCCAGCCCCTTGAACGCGCGCACCGCCAGGGGCCCGAAGACCGCGGTGAGCAGGAGCGGCGCGGCCAGCGCGATGACGAGCGGGTGCCCGGCCGCCCACGTCAGCCCCGGCTGGTGGACACCGGTGAACAGCTCGCGGACGGCGGTCGCCGTGGCCGACAGCGGGTTCGCCTCGGCGATCGCGCCGAGCCAGACCGGCATCGTGACCGGCTGGACGAACACGGTCGACAGGAAGCCGATCGGCCAGGCCAGCAGCTGCGCGGCGCTCACCGCCTCCGGCGAGCCCACCGTCAGCCCGGCCCACACCCCCACCCACAGCAGGCCGAAGCGCAACCAGAGCAGCAGCCCGTAGGCGGCCAGGGCGGGCAGGACGCCGTTCTCCCACCGCCATCCGAGGGCCAGGCCGGCCAGCGTGATCACGACGACCTCCACGACCGAGGTCAGCATGTCGGCGAGCACGCGGCCGAGCAGGACCGAGCCCCGCGAGATGGGCATGGAGCGGAACCGGTCGGTCACCGTCTTGGCCGCGTCGGTCGTCACCGCGATCATCGTCGTCTCGACGCCGAACAGCATCGTGAACGCCAGGACACCCGGGATGACGAACAGGATGTAGCCCCCCGCGCTTCCCGCGATCGCGCCGCCGAGCAGGCCGCCCATCATGAGGATGACGAGCACGGGGAACAGCAGCTGGACCGCGAAGGCGGCCGGCCTGGCCCGCCAGTGCCTGATGGTACGGCCCGCCAGGATGGTCGCCTCGCGCCACAGGCGCGTCCGCACCGGCGCCGCCGTGGAGCCTGCCAGAGGGATGGTCGTCATGAGGGCGCTCCGGCGGGTGAGGTGGCGTACAGGTGGAGGTAGACGTCTTCGAGGGTCGGCGCGCGCAGCTCCATGCGGGGCTCGCCGACGAGCTTCTTGAGGTCTTCGGGCGTGCCCTGGGCGATGACCCTTCCCTCGCGCAGGATCACCACGTCGTCGGCCAGCGCGTCGGCCTCCTCGAGGTACTGGGTGGTCAGCAGGACGGTGGTGCCCGCCTGGGCGAGGGCGCGCACCGAGCTCCACAGGTCGCGCCGCGCCTGCGGGTCGAGGCCCGTGGTGGGCTCGTCGACGAAGAGCACGCTCGGCGTGGTGATGAGGGAGGTCACCAGGTCGAGGCGCCTGCGCATCCCGCCGGAGAAGGCGCCCACCGCTCGCCCGCCCGCCTCGGTCAGCCCCGCCTTGTCGAGCAGCTCGCCGGCCCGTGCGCGGGCGCGGCGCCGGTCCAGGCCCGCCAGCCTGCCGAACAGTTCGAGGTTCTCCCGGGCGCTCAGCAGCTCGTCCAGCGCCGCGTACTGGCCGACGAGCCCGATCGCGGCCCGCACCCGTGTCGCCGCCTTGTCCACGTCCCAGCCGGCGACGTGGACGGTGCCCGCGTCCGCCCTGGTCAGGGTGGCCAGGATCCTGACCATCGTGGTCTTGCCCGCGCCGTTGCCGCCGAGCAACGCGCAGATCCGGCCCGTCGCCACCGTGAGGTCGACGCCGTCGAGCGCGGGACGTTCGGTGCCGGGGAACCGCTTGCGCACCCCCTTCACCTGGATCGGGGTAGGAACGGTCATTTCGCTGTTCACGTGCCCTCCCATCGTTTCGGACAATGTATAGTACAGCGTAAACCGAAGGGAGTTGACGGTGGCGAAGAGAGCCGAGCGGCCGGGAGACCCGATCAAGCTGATCGGGCTGCTGTGGCGGCCCGCCGAGGCGGTGAGCCGATCAGGGCTCACCCCCAAACGCATCACGGACGCCGCGATCGCCGTGGCCGACCAGGAGGGGCTCGACGCGCTCACCATCCGCAGGGTGGCCGGCGACCTCGGCGTCAGCCCGATGGCCCTCTACCCCTACATCGCGGGCCGCTCGGAACTCATCGAGCTCATGCTCGACGCCGTCGCCGCGGAGGTCTACGCCGAGGGACCGCCGCCCGCGCAGGCCGGACCGTGGCGAGCCAGGGCCGAGCGCATCGCGCAGGCCAACTGGGACCACCACATGGCCCATCCGTGGACGGTGGAGGCCGCGCCCGGCCGTCCGGTGCCAGGCCCCGGGGTGTCCGGCAAGTACGAGGCCGAGCTTTCGGCCCTCGACGGGCTGGGGCTGAGCGACATCGAGATGGACCGGGCGCTCACGGCGATCCTCGGGCTGGTCTCCAGCGCGGCGCGCTGGGTGATCTCGCTGCGGCGCATCAGGGAGGAGAGCGCGCTCACCGACGTGCAGTGGTGGGAAGGCGTCGCCCCCGCCCTGGCCGCGGCGACGGCGGGCACCTCCTATCCGGTCGCGCGACGGGTCTCGACGAGCCTCGGCGAGGCCACCGGCATGGCCAGCGACCCCGAAGGCGCCTTCCGCTTCGGGCTGGACATGCTGCTGGACGGCCTGGCCCGGCAGATCGACGCCCGCCCCTAGCCGCGAGGCGCACGGCGGCCCTACTGGTGCGCGCGGTCGAGCTCCTCGTCCAGGGCCATGGCCGCGGCGACGAGCGCCAGATGGGTGAAGGCCTGCGGGAAGTTGCCGAGCTGCTCGCCCGACGGGCCGATCTCCTCGGCGAACAGGCCGACGTGGTTGGCGTAGGTGAGCATCTTGTCGAAGGCGTAGCGGGCCTGCCGCAGCCGCCCTGAGCGGGCCAGGGCCTCCACGTAGAGGAAGCTGCACAGGTTGAAGGTGCCCTCCGAGCCGCGCAGCCCGTCAGGGGAGGCGGCCGGGTCGTAGCGGTAGACGAGGCTGTCGCTGACCAGCTCCCTGTCCATGGCGTCGAGAGTGCTCAGCCAGTCGGGGTCACGGGGATCGAGGAACCCGACGCGCGGCATGAGCAGGAGCGAGGCGTCCAGGACGTCGGTGGCGTAGTGCTGGACGAACGCCCGCCGGTCCGCGTTCCAGCCGCGCGTGACGATCTGGTCGAAGACGGCGTCGCGGGCGTTCAGCCAGCGGGCCAGGCCGGCCGGGCGGGAGTGCGTGGTGGCCATGCGGATGCCGCGGTCGAAGGCGACCCACGTCATCAGGCGGCTGAAGGTGAACTCCTGCTGCCCGCCGCGGGTCTCCCAGATCCCCTCGTCGGGGCGGTCCCAGTTGTCGGACAGCCAGTCGAGCAGCCCCGCGAGGGCCTGCCAGCCGCGGATGCCCCCCACGTTACGGGTCTGCGCCAGGGCGTCGGCGGCCTCGCCGTAGATGTCGAGCTGGATCTGGCCGGCGGCGGCGTTGCCGGCCCGGACCGGCGCCGACTTCCGGTAGCCCTCCAGGTGGGGCAGGATCTCCTCGGTCAGGTGCGGGTCGCCGTCGATCCGATACATGATCTGCAGCGGCTCGCCCGAGGTGGTGCCGCCGTCGAGCAGACGGTCACGCAGCCACCGGCGGAAGGCGTGGGCCTCCTCGACGAAGCCGAGGTCGATCAGCGCCCTGACCGACAGAGAGGCGTCACGGACCCAGGTGTAGCGGTAGTCCCAGTTGCGCTCGCCGCCGATCTGCTCGGGCAGGCCCATGGTGGCCGCGGCGATCGGCGCGCCGGTGGGCGCGTAGGTGAGCAGCTTGAGAGTGATCGCCGCCCGGTTCACCATGTCCTGCCAGCGGCCGCGGTAGCGCGACGCGCGCAGCCAGCCGAGCCAGAAGCCCGTGCAGGCCTCGAAACTGCGAAGGACGTCGTCGCCGGTCAGCGGGGTCGTGGGCCGGCCGCTGCGGTCGCTCGTCAGCGTGATGGCGACCACGTCGCCGGCCTGGAGGGTGAAGCGGGCGGTGACGTCGTTGCCGTCCGGATGCAGGGTGAGAGGGAAGCTGGCCTGCAGGTGGAGGTCCGTGCCAGGACCGTGGAAGAGAGCCGACCCGTCGTCGAGGAAGGCGAGGGTGTGCTGCGCCCGGCCGTAGTCGAAGCGGGGACGGCAGACCAGCTCGAAGGGCAGACTGCCGCGAACCATCCGGATCGCCCGCACCAGGCGGTGCCGGTCGGACGGGGTGGCGGAGGTGTCCGGCTCCATGAAGTCGGCGACCTCCCCGACCCCGCCGGGCGCCATGAAGCGGGTGACCAGGACCGCGGTGTCCGGCAGATAGAGCTGCCGGACCGTCGCCTCGGAGACGCCGTCCAGGTCGGCGGCGAGCCGGCAGTGCCCCCCGCGATCGCTGTCCAGGATGGAGGCGAACAGGCTCGGGGAGTCGAAGCGGGGCGTGCACCACCAGTCGATGGTGCCCGTGCCGGAGACGAGGGCGGCGGTTTGCAGATCCCCGACTATGCCGTGGTCCGCGATCGGCGGGTAGTCGTTCATGGGCACCTCCGGCGCTGTCGAGCGCACCGATCGGCCACCGCTGGGGGACGGAGCAGTTTTTCTTCAACGGTAACGCTCCGGCGCCCGGGCGGACCAGCCCCCGCCCGCCCGGCTAGCGGTGGCCCAGGACGTTGATCACGCGGCCGCCGGGGTCGCGGACGAAGAACCGGCGCACGCCCCACTCTTCGTCGCTCAGCGGGTGCACGATCTCGGCGCCGCTCTTCACCATGGCCGCGTAGGCGGCGTCCACGTCGTCGACCTCGACGCTCAGGTCCGGGTTCACCGGACCCGTCAGGTCGGTGGTCATGACGCTGATCTGGGCGGTGGGCTGACCGGGGGAGGCGAGGGTCATGATCCAGCCGTGGTTCATCACCTCCTCGAAGCCGAGCAGCCGGTAGAAGTCCCTGCTGTCGTCGAAGGCGGCGGAGGTCAGGTTGGGCACGACGCGGCGAACGGTCATCGAGGGCTCCTCATGGTCGGTGTCGTGAGCCTGGCGTCCGGCCCGCCGCCCTCAGAGGCGGACGAGACGGTCGAACAGGCGGGTGAGCTCGCCCTCCGGGTCCGTGGTCAGCCCCGCGTGGACCGGGGAGGTCTGGACGACCGTGCTGCGGGGCGCGGTCAGCCAGCGGAACCTGCTGCCCAGCGACTCGCGCTCCAACGGCCCCGCCGCCTCACCGCAGGCCAGCTCGTAGCCCGCCAGCGCGAGCCGTACCTCGCCGGGGTCGGCGGAGGGGTCGAGGGCGCGCAGGCGGTCCTCGTCGAGCTCCACGCGGGCGCACAGGTAGTCGCGCGGCTGGCAGTACAGCAGGATCCCGACGTTGATCTGCTCGCCGCGCTCCATCTGCGGGATGACACGGATGACGGCGTACTCGTAGACGTCGCGTCCCATCACTTGTCTCCCTGCTTCCAGAAAGCGCCGACCGAGCCCGGCCCGCTCTTCGGCGCGGCCTTCGCCGCGACCGTCAGCCACTCGCGCGGGCCGTGGGCGCGGGCCAGCAGGTGGTCGACATACGCGTCGCGTACGGCCTGCGCCGACTCGAAGCCCTGCTCGCCCTCCAGCCACTCGTCGGGCACGAGCGCGGTCACCTCGGCCAGCAGCTCCCTGGTGATCTTCGCGGCGAGCCGGTCGCCCGCCAGGGACACGTCGGCCGCGAACGGCGCCAGGACATGGTCCGCGGCGTCGAAGGGCCGCTGCGGGTCGGCGCTCTTCCAGCTGTAGTGGAACCACAACGCCGCGCCGTGGTCGATGAGCCAGGTGTCGTGGTGCCAGACCAGCAGGTTGGGGTTGCGCCACGTCCTGTCGACGTTGTGGATCAGGCCGTCGAACCACAGCACCTCGGCGGCGAAGCCCGCGTCGGGACGCCAGGACAGGGGGTCGAAGCCGAGGGCGCCGGGCAGGAAGTCGATCGCGACGTTACGCCCGGCGCTGGCCTGCAGCAGCGCCTGGATCTCGAAGTCAGGCTCGCGCAGGCCGATCTGCGGGTCGAGGTCGACGAGCTTGAGCTCGGGGGTGCGCAGGCCGAGCCGCCTGGCCAGCTCGGCGCAGATGATCTCGGCGACGAGCACCTTGGGCCCCTGCCCGGCGCCACGGAACTTCACGACGTAGGTGCCGAGGTCGTCGGCCTCGACCACCCCCGGCAGCGACCCACCCTCCCGCAACGGGGTCACATAGCGGGTCGCCATGATCTCTTCCAGCATGCGTCGAGGCTATCGGCCCCGCGCCGCCCGCCCGACCACGCCCCCGGGACGCCCGCCGCCGACCGGGCCCCCGGCACGTCTCACATCCTGGCGATGACCTCCTCGGCGAAGCGCTCCATCGTGTCGACCTTGGGCTCTTCGGGCGACAGCCACCACGGCGCGGCCATCGTGCCGGTGATGCCCTTGTCGGCGAAGCGCCGGTAGGTGGCCGCCTCCGGGAGCACCGCCAGCGGGGCGATGATCTCGAGCGCGTCCTCCTGCCTGCCGTACTCCTTCAGGTAGCGGCGCAGGTCGGCGAGGACGGCGTCGATCTGCTCCTCGGTGTAGATCCGGTTGCCGATCCAGCCGTCACCGACCCTGGCCGCCCTGCGCAGCGCCGCCTCGCTGTCGCCGCCGACGTAGATCGGGACGGGCGCGGCGGGCACGGGCGACATCGACAGCGGCGGCAACCCCGGCAGGTCCACCTGCTCGCCCGACCACAGCTCCCGCAGGCGGGGGATCATCTCGTCCAGCCTGCGCCCGCGCGTGTGGAAGTCCTGTCCGGTGGCGACGAACTCCTCCTTGCACCAGCCGACGCCCACCCCGAAGCTCACCCGGTCGCCGGACAGGACGGCGGCCGTCGACACCTGCTTGGCCACGGTGATCAGGTCGCGCGCCGGCGCGATGTAGACGTTGGGCGAGAAGCGCAGCCGCGTGGTCACCGCCGCCATCGCGCCGATCGTCACCCACACGTCCGGCCAGTGCGTCTCTGCCGTCCAGCGCATCCTGCCGTAGGGGTACGGCGTGCTGAAGTCGGCGAAGAACAGGTGGTCCGACAGCGTGAAGGTGTCGAACCCGCAGCGTTCGGCGGCCACCGCCAGGTCGAGGAACTCGGAGGTGTCGCAGAAGGAGGCGCCGAGCCAGAACTTCACTGAAACTCCGGAATGACCTTGGTGGCGAACAGTTCGAGGTTGCGCTTGACCGTGTCGAGTGGGAGCACGCCCTGCTGGCCCTGCATGTACAGGCCGAACCACTCCAGGTCGGGCATGCGGTCGAGCATGCGCTGGATGCCGCGCTTGACGTCGTCGGGTGAGCCGAACAGCGCCATCTCGACGTCGTTCATCCGCCGCACGTCGCCCTTCTCCGGCGAGATCGGCCGGTGCTTGTCGTCCTCCTTCTTGCGCAGCACCTCGAGGTAGCCGAACGGTCCGAAGAAGGCGGCGAAGTCCTTGGGGATGTTCCTGCCGTAGGTGTTGATCGCCTCCTCGGTGGTGTCCGCGATCCCGACGATCTTGAGGATGCCGGTGTGCTCGCCCAGCTTGTAGTGACGGCCCTGCTTGGCCGACTCCTCCTGGTAGAGCTTGGCCTTCGCGGCGTGGTCGTCGGGGTTGGGGGTGAACATCCACGGCAGGATGTCCTCCTGCGCCGCCCTGATGACCGAGCGGTCGGAGATAGTGAACGGCTGCCACAGCTCGGGGTGCGGGTTCTGGTACGGCCGGGGGCAGACGCTGACCGCCTGGACCCGGTCGTCGTCGTCGAGCTCGCCGGGCGCGCCGAAGGTCCGCGTCCACTCGGTGGCGGGCCACCCCTCGATCCCCTCGAAGGGATACGGCACCTGGTAGTCGAGGACGTCGGACTTGTAGCGGAGGGTCTCCTGCGTCCAGGCCATCTTCATGATCTTGAGGATCTCGCCGAAGACGTCGAAGTTGCGGTTGTCGCTCGACGAGCCGTCCGACCTGGCCGCCGCCGCGTGCCAGCGCTGGCCCAGGACGTTCATCCACCGGTTCTGGTAGCCGCGCGCCACGCCCAGCCGCAGCCGTCCCTTGGAGAACTGGTCGAGCAGTGCCACGTCCTCCGCCGCCCTGATCGGATCCCAGGCGGGCAGCACGAGTCCGAGCGGCGCCAGCAGGATGCGCTCGGTTCGCGCGGCCAGGTCGGTCAGGAACATCAGCGGGTTGACCGAGAACTCCATCCCTTCCGAGTGGAAGTGGTGCTCGGTCATCATGAGCGCGTCGAAGCCGATCCGGTCGGCGTGCACCGCGATCTCCCGCACCTCGTGCAGCAGCCTCTGGTACGACTCGGTGTCCCGTCCGATCGGCCGCTTGGCCCGCGCGTTCTCCTCGGCCGCGTACCCCGAGCCGGGGATCTGGGGGTTCAGAAAGATGGCGAACTTCACCGGGAGATCTCCTTCAGCCATTGGTTGACCACGAGCAAGAACTCGGCGGGCCGCTCCTCGTGCAGCCGGTGTCCGCTGCCCTGCCAGCAGACCGTGCGCGAGGCGGGGTGGGTGAACAGGCCCGTCTCCCACGCCGCCTGCGCGGGGTCGGTCCAGAACGTGAGCACGGGGCAGGTCCGGCGAGACAGGTACGGCTCGGCCGCGCCGCGCGAGCCGATCGCCTCCTCTCCCGACCACAGCCCGTCGTACGCCTCGGCCAGCACGTGCGGCGGTGTCGCCAGCAGCCGCCGCCGGTGCCACTCGCGCAGCCAGCCGGGGGAGGCGGGGGTGTAGCACCACTGGTCGATCTGGACGGCCGGGGCCTCCCGCATCGCGACCGCCATGGCCACGACCTCGTCGGGACGTCCGTAGCCGGGGTCCACGCCGATGACGGCGGTGACGCGCGCGGGGTGCTCGACGGCCAGGCGGGAGGCGATCACCGCGCCCATGGAGTGGCCGACGATCACGCACCGCTCGACGTCGAGCAGGTCGAGCAGGTCGACGAGGTCCTCGCTCATGCGGACGGGGTTGTTGCCCTTGTCCTCCGCCGAGGAGTAGCCGTGCCCGCGCAGGTCAACCGCGATGACCCGGTGCCTGCCGGCGAGGGTGGGGATGTGTCGCGCCCACTGATGGGAGTCGGCGCCCCAGCCGTGGACGAGCAGCAGCGTCGTGTCGCCTGAGCCGTCGTCGGTGTAGAACAGCCGCACGCCCGCGACCGCAGCGAATCCCATGAGCGGCAAGCTACTCTAAGAACCGGTCCCGAGCAATCGCTTGGTTAAGGAGCGGTCATGCGGCTTGGCGTCACGATGTTCAGCACCGACCTGGCGATGCCCGTCGCCGACCTGGCCAGGGCGGCTGAGGAACGCGGCTTCTCCTCCCTCTACCTGCCCGAGCACACCCACATCCCGGTGTCCCGCCGCACCCCGCCGCCCACGGGTACGCCGCAGCTCGCCGAGGAGTACCGACGCACGCTCGACCCCCTGGTCGCCCTGGCGTCGGCGGCGGCCGTGACCTCGACGATCACGCTCGGCACCGGCATCCTGCTGGCCGCCCAGCGCGAGCCCATCGTCACCGCCAAGGCGATCGCCACGCTGGACCACCTGTCGGGCGGGCGCGTGGTGATCGGCGTCGGCTTCGGCTGGAACGTGGAGGAGATCGAGAACCACGGCGTGCCGTACCGGGAGCGGCGGCAGGTGGCCAGGCGCCACGTGCTGGCGATGAAGGCCCTGTGGAGCCGGGAGGTGGCGGCCTTCGACGGTGTCGAGCCGTCGTGGTCGTGGCCCAAGCCGGTCTCGGGGCCGCCGGTCTACGTGGGCGGAGCCGCGGGACCCACCCTGTTCGCGCACGTCGCCGAGTACGCCGACGGCTGGATGCCGATCGGCGGCAAGGGCATCAAGGCGGCGCTGCCCGCGTTGCGGGAGGCGTCGGCGACGGCGAAGGTGATCCCGTTCGGCACCCTGCCCACCCGCGGCAAGCTCGACTACTACGCCGCGCTCGGCATCGAGGAGACCGTGCTGTCGCTGCCCAGCGGGACGGCCGACGAGGTGCTGCCGGTTCTCGACCGGTACGCCGCCTTCCTATAGTTGTCGGCATGCCGTCGAGCCCCCTCCAACCGGGCGATCCGCAGGACCTTCAGGGATACCGCGTCCTCGCCCGGCTCGGCCAGGGCGGCCAGGGCGTGGTCTACGAGGCGCTGTCGCCCGGCGGGAAGCGCGTGGCGGTCAAGTGGCTGCACGCCCGCTCCGACGACGCGCAGGGCCTGCGCACCGAGCGGCGGCTGCGGGCGGAGCTCGAGAGCATCCGCAGGGTGGCCCCGTTCTGCACGGCGCAGGTGCTCGACGCGGGGGTGACGGACGGCAGGCCGTACGTCGTCAGCGAGCTGGTCGAAGGCGAGTCGCTGCACGTGCTCGTCACACGGGAGGGGCCGCGCACGGGCGGCGCCCTCGACCGGCTCGCGGTGGGCACGATGACCGCGCTGGCGGCGATCCACCGTGCGGGCGTGGTCCACCGCGACTTCAAGCCGCAGAACGTGCTGCTCGGCCCGGAGGGGCCACGGGTGATCGACTTCGGGATCGCGCGGCTGATCGACTCCACCAGCACCGTCGGTGCCCAACCGGTCGGCACGCCCGCCTACCTGGCCCCCGAGCAGATCAGCGGGGAGCCCGCGGGCACGCCGGTGGACCTGTTCGCGTGGGGGCTGACCATGTCGTTCGCCTCCAGCGGGCGGGCCGCGTTCGCCGCCGACTCCTATCCCGCGGTGCTCGGCAGGATCCTGTACGGCACGCCGGACCTCGGGCAGTTGTCGGGAACGCTGCGGGAGCTGGTGGTGGCGTGCCTGGCCAGGGCGCCGCAGGAGCGGCCCACAGCGGAGGAGGCGTTGGCCGTCCTGCTCGGCGGGCTCGCCGCCCCGCCCGCCGCCACCCTGTCCGCCGGCGCCTCGTCCACCGCCACTCTGCCCGGCGCCGTTCCGCCCGTGGCCTCTCCGCCCGCGCCCCGCTCGGTCCATGGGGCGGCGGCGCCGGGGCGCCCACCGGTCTCGGTGGCCGAGCGCGCAGCCGCGAGCCGCACCGACGAGGGCACGCTCGTGGCCGCGGAGCACCCGACACGGCTGAGCCGTGCCGGGCGGTGGCCGTGGCGGTGGTGGTGGATCGCGGCGGCGGTGGCCGGCGCGCTGGCGCTGGCGGCGGGCGCGCTCGCGCTGGCGAGCCCGTGGCGCGGCGATCCGCCGCCGCTCGCCGGCGAGTGGTCCGGCGCGGCCCATCACCCTAGCTCGAAGGTCACCTTCCCGATACGGCTGAGCCTGCGGGGCGACGCGGCCGGGGGCACCATGCGGTGGGGCCAGAGCCTCCACTGTGACGGCGTCCTGACCAGAGTCGACCCGGCCACCTACGACCTGTCGCAGGTCAGGGGTGAGGGATGCCATCCCGGCCGGGTGGTGTTCGCCGCGGAGGACACGCGCGGGTACACGTTTCAGGTGATCAGAGCGGGCGAGGACACCCCTCGCTACACGGGAAGTATCCAGAAATAGGACATCACAACGGCGTCACGGTCCGTTGACGCGCCGCGATCCCTCGACTTCAGTAGAGAGGTAACCGGTGGGCGGCGAGGGGAGGCGCCCGTGCCGAAACCGCTCCGGGCGGGGGACCCTCAGCGACTGGGCGACTACGAACTGTCCGGGCGGCTGGGGGAGGGCGGTCAGGGGATCGTCTACCTCGGCGAGTTAGGCGCGAACTCTTTCGCGATCAAGTTGCTGCACGGACCCGTGGGCGAGGAGCCGGCGGCTTTCCTGCGCGAGGTCGAACTGGCCAAGCAGGTCGCGCGGTTCTGCACGGCGCAGGTGGTGGACGCCGGGCTGGACGACGGCAGGCCGTACATCGTCAGCGAGTACGTCGAAGGACCCTCGCTGGCCAGGGACGTGGCACTCGAGGGCCCGCGCGGCGGCGGCGCCCTCGAACGGCTCGCGGTCGGCACCGCCACCGCGCTGGCCGCCATCCACCGCGCCGGCATCGTGCACCGTGACTTCAAACCGCAGAACGTGCTGCTCGGTTCCGACGGCCCCCGCGTGATCGACTTCGGCCTGGCCAAGGTGCTGGACGCGGCGGCGACCGTGAGCGGCAGGGGCGTGGGCACGCCCGCCTACATGGCGCCCGAGCAGATCACCGCCTCGGCGATCACCGGGGCGGTGGACGTCTTCGCGTGGGGCGCGACGATGTGCTTCGCGGCCAACGCCGCCGCGCCGTTCGGACAGGACTCGGTGGCGCCGGTGCTGCACCGCATCCTGACCGCGCAGCCCGAGCTGGGGCGGCTCGACGGGCGGCTGCGCGGCCTGGTCGCCTGCTGCCTGGACAAGGACCCGCGCAACCGGCCGGCCAGCGGGGAACTGCTGCTGGCGCTGCTGGGCGCGGGTGGGGGCGTGCCGGCGGAGGTGCTGCGCTCGCCCGCGCCGCACATCCTGCGCGTGGATCCGGACCCGCTGGCCGAGCCGGAGGCGACCGGGGCCTCGGGCGGCTACCTGCTGCCGGAGATCCCGGCGCAGCGCGGCGCCGAGCCGGTCGCGGGCGCCAGGCTGAGGGAAGCGGTCCGGGCCTCCGGCTCGGGCGCGGCGCCCGCCAGGCGTCCGGCGGGCCCCCGGCCGACGGCGGATCCCTCGAACCCCTGGCCGGCGGGGGATCCCGCGGGCCCCCGGACAGCGGGGGATTCGGCGGATCCGGCGGGCCGTTGGACGTCGGGGGATCCGGCGGATCCGGCGGGCCCCCGGCGGGCGCATTCGGTGGGCGATGTGGGGGAAGGCCATCCCTCGTGGCCGGGTCCCGCGGGCTGGACACCGGAGGCCACCCATCCGGGCCGCTGGGCGGGGCCTGCCGTCAACCGCGTCTCGCTGGCGGTCTCCTCCGCGCTGCTGATCAGCGCCGCGGTGCTGGTCGCCGTCCTGGTGCCGGCCCTGCAGAGCGCCAGGACACCGGCCGCCGCCGCGCCCAGGTCCGCGGTCGTGACCGGGACGCCCACCCCGGCGACGGTCCAGCAGGGCTCGGGCGGGATCAGCGACAGCCCCGCGACGGTCGAGCGTCCGCCGCTCACGGTGCCCGCTCAGCCGGTCCTGTACGCGGTGCCGGGCGTCGTGGGACTGGACCGTTCCGCGGCGATCAGGGCGATCGAGGGCGCGGGGCTCGTCGTGGGGTCGGTGCGTTCGAGCGAATCCTCACGGCCGTCGGGCGAGGTGCTGGGGAGCACGCCTGGACCGGGAGCGAGGGTGGCCAGGGGCACCAGGGTCGACCTGAAGGTGTCGGCGGGCGGCGTCGAGGTGCCCGCGCTGACGGGGATGTCGCGCGAGGCCGCCGAGGCGGCGCTGAAGACGGCGGGACTGAAGGTGGGCAGGATCGGCACGAGCTGCTCCGACCTGCCCGACGACCAGGTGATCAGCAGCAGGCCGGCGGCGGGCGCGCGCGTGACGGCGGGCCGTGCGGTCGCGCTGACGGTGGCCCGGCACGGCGTGCGGGTGCCGCAGGTGGTGGGGCTGTCCAGGCGTGAGGCCCGGGCCGTGCTGGGAGACGCGGGCCTCACGGTACGGCAGCGGCCCCAGATCGTCGGCGAGATCGGCCAGGTGGACTCGGTGCTCGGGCAGAGCGTGTCGCCCGGCACGTGCGCCGCGCCGGGACAGCCGATCGTGATCACGGTCGGCGTGGCGGGTCAGTCGTTCCCCGACCCTGGCGAGCCGAGCACGCCACCCGACGTCGATCCGCCCGCGGGCACCGACCCCGAGCCGACTCCCGCGCCGACCTCCGGCGCTGGATCGCCCGCGGACTGACGACCGTCCGGCCGCCCCCTCCTCAGATGGCGAGGGCGGCCGCGGTGAGCACGGGCAGCACGCTCTCCTCGGGCAGGTCCATCGTCTGCACGACGCCCCACTGGAGCGCGCCGAGCACCGCCCACCCGCGTACCCGCGTCTCCCGCGTCGGTTCGGGGCCGACGAGCTTGGTGAAGATCTCGTCGCGGAAGGTCCTGATGGCCTCGCCCGGCGATCCGGCGGGCGCGTCGTCGGCGCCGCCCAGGTCCTCCATGACCAGCCTGATCACCGCGCGGTGCCGTACGGTGAAGGCCGCCAGCGCCGTCACGAGCGCGCGCCGGTCGGCGAAGTCGGTGCCCAGCAGGTCGAGCATGTCGTCGGCGCAGGGCGCGATCAGCTCGGCGGCCAGCGTGTCCTTGGGGTGGAAGTGGTAGGCGACGGCCGTCTTGGTCAGCCCGACCGCGGCGGCGATGTCGGCCAGCGACGTGGCGGCGTAGCCGCGCTCGGCGAACAGTGTGCGGGCGGCGGCCAGGATCCTGGTGCGGGTGTCGCGTCCCTGCTCGAGTGTGGTCATCGTCCCGCTTCCGCCCGGGGCCGTCGCCAATGATCACACCATCGTAGGGCCGGGCGGCGCCGTGGCGGACGGCGGGCTAGAAGACGATCACGGAGCGGGCGACGCTGCCCTGGCGGACGTGCGTGACCGCCTGGTCGATGTCGGCCAGGGGGAGGCGTTCGGTGATCAGGCCGTCGAGATCGAGACGGCCGCGCTGGTACTGCGCGGCCAGCATGGGCAGGTCGCGGTGGGGGGCCGCGTCGCCGCCCTGGGTGCCCATGAGGCGGCGGGAGGCGAACAGCAGGCCGGGCTCGATGGTCAGGGGGGTGTCGGCGGCGGGGCTGCCGACCATGACCGTGGTGCCGCCCGGCTGGGTGGCGGCGAAGGCCTGGCCGAGGACGCCGGCGACGCCCGTGGCGTCGAAGGCGTGGTCGACGCCGCCGCGCACGATCTCGCCGACCTGCTGGGGGAGGTCGCCGGCGAGCAGGGTGTGGGTGGCGCCGAAGCGGGCGGCGAGCTTGAGCTTCTGCTCGACGACGTCGGCGGCGATGATCGTGGTGGCGCCCGCCAGCACCGCCCCCTGGACGACGTTGAGCCCGACGCCGCCGCAGCCGACGACCAGCACGCTGGAGCCCTGGCCGGCCCGGGCGACGTTCAGGACGGCGCCGACCCCGGTGATGACGCCGCACGCCAGCAGGCACATGGCGTCGAACGGCGCGTCGGGGGCGATCTTCACGCACATCGCCTCTCTGACGACGGCGTACTCGGCGAAGGCGCCGATGCCGATGAACCGGCGCGTCTCCTGCCCGTCCATGGTGACCCTGGGCTCGCCGCCCATGATCGCGGTCATCCTGGCGGGGCCCGAGCACAGGTGGAAGCGGCCGGCCCCGCACTGCCGGCACTTCCCGCATGGGCCGCTCATGGAGATGATCACGTGGTCGCCCGGCGCGACCGCGGTCACGCCCTCGCCGACGCTCTCGACGATGCCCGCGCTCTCGTGGCCGAGGATGAACGGCGGCTGCCGGACCACGGGGCTCTTGCCGTCGATGGCCTTGAGGTCGGACCCGCACACGCCGGAGGCCTTGATCTGGACGCGCACCTCGCCAGGGCCGGGATCGGCGATCTCCACCTCGCGGATCTCCATCGGCCGGTGGAATCCGGTCAGGACGGCGGCGCGCATCAGCATGCCCGAACCGTAGCAAGCACATGCTTGGTTGAGAAGCGTTGACACCTATTCGGCCCGAACCTACTCTGACGCAAAACCAAGCGAGCGCTAGGCCAAAAAGCGGAGGCTGGGTTGCGGCGAGAACTCGTGGTGCTGGCAACGGTGATGGCGATCGCGGGATGCGCGGCGCAACAGAAGGCGGCGGCTCCGGGCGGGCAGACCCCGGGGGTGACCGACACGACGGTGCGGGTCGGCGGTGTGCTCACCAAGACCAGCGCCAGCGGCTACTCCACCAAGGACGCCGAGATCGGCGCCAGGGCCAGATTCGAGCGGGCGAACGCGGCCGGCGGCGTCCACGGCCGGAAGATCGAGTTCGTCGGCGCCGAGGACGACACCCAGGATGCCGCCAAGGGCGACGCGGCGGCCAAGAAGCTCGTCCAGAAGGACAAGGTGTTCGCCCTCGTCCCCGTCCACGCCCCCAACTTCGGCGGCGCGGTCTTCCTCGAGCAGCAGGGCGTGCCGTGGTTCGGCTGGGCGACCGGCCCGCAGTGGTGCGGCACCAGGACCGGCTTCGGATACAACGGCTGCCTGGCGCCCAAGCCGGGCGCGGGCTCCCAGACCTGGTGGGGCAACCAGATGGCCGACCTGCTCGGCGGCGCCGCGGGCAAGACCGTCTACGTGCAGACCTCCGACTCCAGCGGCAGCAAGTACGGCGGCAAGACCATCTCCCAGTCCTTCCAGGCCGCGGGCTTCGAGCTCGTCGGGCTCAACTCGGCGTTGCCGGCCGCCGCGCCGCCCGCCGACTGGCTGCCCTACGTCGACAAGATCATGACCTCGGACGGCGGCGGGCCACCCGACATCGTGGTGTCGATCATCGCCGGCACCAAGTTCAACGTCGGCCTCTACTCCGCGCTGAAGAAGGCCGGCTACAAGGGCGTGCTCAGCGACGCCACCAGCTACGACGCGGCCATCCTCAAGGACGCCGCCACGGCCCAGGCCCTCGAGGGCGTGATCGCCGCCCCCATGTTCGAGCCCTTCGAATCGAGCGCCCCCGAGATCGCCCAGCTCAGGCAGGACGTGGAGAAGATCGCCCCCGGCACCGCGCTCACCCAGCACCTGGCCATCGGGTACTGGTCGGCCGACATCTTCCTGAAGATGCTCGAACAGACCGGCAAGGACCTCACCCGCGAGAAGTTCCTGGCCACGGGCAACGGCTCGTTCAGCTACGAGAACGCCGGATTCGGCAGGATCCGCTACCCCAAGGACCACGACGAGCCCAACGGCTGCGGCGCCCTGGTCAGGCTCCAGGCCGGGGCCTACCAGGTGGCCAAGAACATGAAGTGCTTCGACAACGTCCCGCTCAAGTAGATGCTCGCCTACGTCCTGAGCGGGCTGGTCACCGGCGCCGTCTTCGCCGTGATGGCGTCGGGCCTGACCCTCTCGTACGCCGCCACCGGCGTGTTCAACTTCGCCCACGGGGCGGTCGGCTTCCTGACCGCGCTGGTCTTCTTCGAGCTCAACGTCGGTCTGGGCTGGCCTGGATGGGCCGCGGCCCTGCTCGCCGTCGCCGGGTTCGCCCCGCTGCTCGGCTACGGCCTGCACAAGGCGATGTTCAGGGGCCTGGCCCACGCGGGAGAGACCGCGCAGATCGTGGCGACGATCGGGCTGACCATCGCGCTGCCCGCGCTCGGGCTGCTCGTCGCCGACCTGCTGGACGAGCCGCTCGGCCTGCCGCCCGCCGACGCCACCGCCCTGCCGCACGGCGTCGGCCCCTATCCGGCGGCGCAGGTCTCGCTCGGCGGGATGAGCTTCGACTCCGACCAGGTCATCACCTTCTGCGTGGCGGCGCTGGTGGCGGCGGGGCTGTGGCTGTTCATGCGGCACACGCCGTACGGGCTGCGGATGCGGGCCGCGGTCGACCGGCGCGGCCTGGCCACGCTGCGCGGGATCGACGCCGACGCGACCTCCGCGCTGGCGTGGACGCTCAGCTCCGGGCTGGCGGGCCTGGCAGGCGTGCTGGCCCTGCCGGTGGTGGGGCTGGACTCGGGGGCGTTCACCGTGCTGCTGTTCGCCTCGGCCACGGCGTCGGTGTTCGGCCGGTTGCGCTCGATCCCGTGGACGTTCGCCGCGGGCCTCGGGCTGGGCGTGGTGCAGAACCTGGTCGCCGGCTACGCGGACTTCGCGGCCGAGATCACCGGGCTGCGCACGGCCGTCCCGGTGATCCTGCTGTTCGTGGGGCTCGTGCTGCTGAACAGGTCGCGGGAACGGGTGGCCGGCAGCGCCGCCCAGGACGCGCCGCCGCCCGACCACCTGGCCGACCTGCCCGTCTGGCGGCGCCGGCTGCCGTGGCTGGCCGGCCTGGTGGCGCTGCTGGTATGGACGTTCACCAGGCCCGCGGACGACTTCTACGTCGGCGTGGTGGCGCAGGGGCTGGTGCTGGCGCTGATCTTCTGCTCGTTCGTGGTCGTGACGGGCATCGGCGGCATGGTGAACCTCGCGCAGGCGGCCTTCGCCGCGATGGCCGCGCTCACCTGCGGGTGGGCCTTCGCCTCCGGCTGGCCGTTGCCCGTGGCCATCCTGGTCGGGGTGCTGGCGGCCACGGCCGTCGGGGTGCTGGTGGCCCTGCCCGCGCTCCGGCTCGGCGGCAGGATCCTCACACTCGCCACGCTCGCCCTGGCGCTGCTCGCCGACCAGGTGCTCTTCCAGGTCGACGCCTTCAGCAACGGGACCATCGGCTGGCCGCTGCCCGCCCTGTCCTTCGGCGTGGCCGACACCACCGATCCGCGCGTGCGGGTCGTGCTGCTGCTGGCGCTCATCGGGCTGGCCGGGCTGGTGGTCCGCAACCTGGAACGGTCGGTGTCCGGCCGGGCGATCCTGGCCGTCAGGTCGGCGCCCGCCGCGGCGGCGACGGTCGGGGTGTCGGGGCCGCGGACGAAGGTCATGCTGTTCGCGCTGGCGTCGGCGATCGCCGGCCTCGGCGGGGTGCTGTACGCGACGTCGAAGGGGTCGATCACGGCGACGGACCTGCCGGCGTTCGCCGGGTTCGTGTGGCTGGCCGTCGTGGTGCTGCAGGGCGTGCGCAGGATCGGCGGCGCGGTGCTCGGCGGGCTGATCGCGGCGATCTTCCCCGAGCTGCTGGCCGGCTGGGAGATCTCCGCGCACGTCGGGGCGATCCTGTTCGGGACGGGCGGGATGATCCTCGCCCGGCATCCCGACGGTGTCCTCGCCCAGCTCGCCGAGGCCCGCCACCGCCGCCGCACCGCCCGCTCCGCCGGCACTAGCACCGCCGGCACGGTCAGCACTGCCGGCACCGCCAGCACTACGGGCACCGCGAGCACTGCCGGCACCGCCGCGTTGGCGGCATCGCCCGGCGGGCCGCCCGAGGAACCCTCCGAGCCACCGCCCAACGGGTCGTCCGGGGGTGCCTCCGCGGCGCGGTCCTGGCTCGCCTCCGGGGCGGCGCGGCTGGCTCCCTCCGGGCGTCCCCGCGAGGAGGTCAGGCGGGAAGGGGTGCCCGATCCCGTCCCGGTGCTCGCGCTCGACGGCGTCGTCGCGGGCTACGGCGACGTGACCGTCCTGCGGGGCGTCGACCTGGAGATCAGGCCGGGGGAGGTCGTCGCCCTGCTCGGCGCGAACGGCGCGGGCAAGTCCACCACCTGCGCCGTCGCCGCCGGGGACGTGCCGGTCACCACGGGACGGGTGCTGCTCGACGGTCACGACGTCACCGGCCGGCCCGCGCACCGGCGTGCCCGCGCGGGGGTGTTCCTGGCGCCCGAGGGACGCGGCGTCTTCCCCGGGCTGACCGTCGAGGAGAACCTGCGGACCTGGCTGGAGGCGCCCGACCAGGTCTACGAGCGGATGCCGCAGCTGGCCGCCCGCCGTACCGTGCCGGCCGGAGCGCTGTCGGGCGGCGAGCAGCAGCTGCTCGCGCTCGCGCCCGCCCTGGTCAGGCCGCCCCGCGTGCTGATCGCCGACGAGCCCTCGCTCGGCCTGGCCCCGCTGGTCGTCGAGCAGGTCTTCGCCGTGTTCGCCGAGCTGCGCGAGCGCGGCGTGGCGCTGCTGCTGGTGGAGGAGAAGGCCACCGAGGCGCTGGCGCTCGCCGACCGGGTCGCCTTCATGCGCCTGGGCCACGTCACCTGGACGGGCCCTCGCGCCGACGTGGACGCCGACCGCCTGACCGCCGCCTACCTGGGGGTGTCACCATGACCGAGCCCGCGCTGGCCGTCGAGGGTGTCTGCGTGGCCTTCGGCGGGGTCCGCGCCCTGTCCGAGGTCTCCTTCACCGTGCCCGAGGGGCAGGTCTGCGGCGTGATCGGCCCGAACGGCGCGGGCAAGACCACCCTGTTCGACGTCGTCTCCGGCCTGCGCCGTCCCCAGTCGGGGCGGGTGCTGGTCGCGGGCGCCGACATGACCGGCGTCCCGGCGGTACGGCGGGCACGGGCGGGGCTGCGCCGTACCTTCCAGCGCACGCAGGTCTTCGGCCGGCTCACCGTGGCCGACAACGTCCTGGCCGCCATGGAGTGGCGCGGCGGAGGGGGCGGCGTGCTCGCCGACCTGGCGGGCCTGCCCGGCAGGCGCGGACTGGAGGCGGCCCGGCGCGAGCGGGCCGCCGAGGTGCTGGAGCTGTGCGGCCTGCTGCCGCTGCGCGACGCTTACGCCGCCGCGCTCCCCGTGGGACAGCGGCGGCTGGTCGAGCTGGCCCGCGCGCTGGCCGACCGGCCCTCGGTGCTCCTGCTGGACGAGCCGACCTCGGGCCTGGACGCCTACCAGACCGCCCGGCTGCGCGCGGTCATCGCCGCGCTCGACACCACCGTGCTGTTGGTCGAGCACGACATGGGCTTCGTCATGGACACCTGCGACCGTCTGGTCGTCCTCGACCTCGGCAAGGTCATCGCGACGGGTTCGCCGTCGTCGGTCCGGGCCGATCCCGTGGTCCGCGCCGCCTACCTCGGCTGAGCGCCGTCCGGCGCGCGGAGTCACTCGATGACGAGCTCGACGGGGATGTTGCCGCGGGTGGCGTTGGAGTAGGGGCAGACCTGGTGGGTGGCCTCGACGAGCCGCTGCCCGCTCTCGCCGTGGAGCTCGTCGGGCAGTTCCACCCTGAGCGTCACCTCCAGACCGAACCGGCCCTCCCCGATGCCGCCGAGGCCGACCTCGGCGGTGACGGAGGCGTCGGAGACGTCCAACTGCTGGGCGAGGACCCCGAGTTCGCGGCGTTCAGGGCGCGGGTGGTCGAGGGCTACATCGGCCAGGCGGCGGACCGGATCGAGCGGGAGCGCGGCGCCGGTCGGGCCGCCGCGGGGCCGCCCGCGGACGGGCTGGCCAGGGCGCTGGTGCGGATGAAGTTCGCGGTGCTGGCCGAGGATCAGTCGGCGCAGGCCATCGAGACCTGCGCCGTGGTGATCACACGGGCGATCCACGGCTGACCCGCCGGAGCGGGCGCTGGTGGAGACCGGGGTCGGCGCCACCTGGGTCGGCTGGGGCTTCGTCCCGGCTCGCCGGCCTCATGAGGACTTCAGGTTCAGGGCCGGGCGGGGGTGCGGACGGCGGCGAGCTGCGTGGCCTGGGCGACGAGGCGGCCCTTGGCGTCCCAGGCGTGCGCGGTCTCGTCCATCCGCTCGCCGGTCACGTCGGAGGCGGTCAGCCGTACCCTCAGCGGGCCGGGGGCGGGCAGCCGCCTGATGTAGGCCGACAGCTGGATGGTGGGCACCCACCCGGTCGCGCCGAGGTCGAAGGAGACCGGCGGCACCGGGTCCATGGCGACCAGCAGCGACAGCGGGTCCCAGTCGGAGCCGTCGGCCAGACGCTGCCAGCCCGCGATCACTCCCCTGCGGGACGGCTCGCCGAAGGCGAAGGCGAGGTGGGCGGGGTTGAGCCGCTGCTCGATGACCTCCATCAGCGGCACCCGCATCCCCGCTCCGGGCGGCTCGGTCGGCGACAGCCAGCACTCCTGCTCGTCGGGCAGGTCCACCGGCTCCAGGTCCGACCACCACGGGTCCTCCTCCGTGAGGCGGCCGAGCGTGATCAGCGCCTCGACCAGCGGGGCGCCGTCCTGCGACAGGCGGGCGCGCACCTGGGTGACGGCCTTGCCCTGCCGCAGCGTCTCCACCTCGACCCGCGCGGGTCCGAAGGCAGGGGGCGAGACGAACGCGCCGCTCACCGCGGTCACGTGCGGATGGTCATGGCCCGCGCTCTCCACGGCGGCCCTTCCCATGACGGCCAGCAGGTAGCCGCCGTGCGCCTTGCCGCCGACGCTCCACGTCTCGTCCAGCGTGGCGTCGAAACCACCGTCCGCGCGCGGCACCACAGCGGTCGCTTCCCCAAATGTCGTCATATGGTCACATTGACGGCGTCAACCTGACGGTGTCAACCTGATGGGATGAAACGGGTGCGGGCCAATCCGGGTCACGGCGAACGGCTGCGCGAGGAGATCCTCGCGGCGGCCGAGGCGCTCCTGGTCGAGACGGGCAGCGAGGCGGCGCTGACGCTGCGCGCGGTCGCGGGCCGTACCGGGGTGTCGACCCCGTCGGTCTACCTGCACTTCGCCGACAAGGACGCGCTCATCGAGGCGGTCTGCCTGCGCGCCTGGAACGAGCTCGAACGGCGGATGCGCGAGGCCACGCGCGACGTCGGCCACCCGTTCATGGCGCTCGGCAGGTGCGGGCGGGTCTACGTGCGCTTCGCGCTCGACCACCCCGTGCAGTACCGGGTGCTGATGATGCGGCAGGGCTCGGGCTCGGCCGCCGAGGCGTGCTTCGGCTACATGGTGACGGCGGTCTCGGCGTGCGTGGCGGCCGGGGTGCTCCGCGGCGACCCGCAGGCGCTCGCCCTGGGGGTGTGGTCGGCCGCGCACGGGTGCGCGTCGCTGCTGATCAGCCAGCCGTCCTTCCCGTGGCCCGAGGACCTCGACGGGTTCATCGACGACACCGTCAGGATGGTCGGCTTCGGTACGGCGCTCGCCTCCCGCCTGCCCCGCCGCGCCGTCTCCACCGAGGTGGTCGCCGAGCTCGACGCCCTCGCCGCCCGCTTCACCGGCTAGGACTCCGGCAGCAGCCTGCCGCGGAACTCCCCGAGCAGGTGCCGGTACACCCGCGCCACCGCGGGCCTGGCCAGCCCGCCCGCGCGCACCGCGAGGTAGCCGGTGTTGAGCGGCGGGATCTCCGGCGCGGCGAGCGCGACCAGGCGTCCTGCCGCCAGGTCGGCGGCGCACAGGTAGGCGGGCAGCACCGAGACGCCGGCTCCGGCGCGCACCGCGGCCAGCACGCCGCGCAGGTCGGGGATGATGGCCCCCGCCGTCATGCCGGCCCGCCGGCCGAAGACCGTCCGCCAGTAGCGCCTGATGATCGGCAGGTCCTCCGCGTAGGCGATGATCGGCGCGTCCCTCGTCACGCCCGGCGCCGCCACCAGCACGAACTCCTCGTCGTAGAGCGCCTCGGCCTGCACGCCCCGCACGCGCGGCCGTACCGTGGAGACCACCAGGTCGAGCCGGCCCGCCGCCAGCTCGGCCAGCAGGTCGTCGGTCAGCCCAAACGTGGTGCGCAGCACCAGCCCCTCGGCGACCAGCGGCGCGAGCACGGGCACGACCTCCACGCACACGAACTCGGCCGGCCCGCCGAGATGCACGCTCTGCTGCGCGGGCAGCTCCGCCCCCACGACCGCGGCGAGCTCGTCGAGGGCGCCCGCCACCCGCCTGGCCAGTTCGTCGGCGGCGGCGGTCGGGGTGACGCCCCGCGGCAGCCTGTCGAACAGCGGCCGGTCCAGCGCCGCCTCCAGCGCCCGCACCTGCGCGGTGACCGCGGGCTGCGACAGCCCGAGCGTCTGCGCGGCGGCCGTGATGGAGCCCGTCCGGTGCACGGCGAGAAAGGCCCTGAGGAGGTCCAGCGAGAGCGACATATCAGCATTCTGATGCCTGATAGCAGGTTCGGCGATTTGTGGCCGATGGCGGGCGCCGCGCATCATCGAGGCATGAGCAAGCGCATTCTGATCGCCCTGACCAGTCATGACGACCTGGGCGGGGTGCGAAAGACCGGATACTACGTCTCCGAGGCCGCCCATCCGTGGCACGTCTTCCGCGAGGCCGGGTTCGAGGTGCGGGTGGCCAGCGTCCTCGGCGGGCAGCCGCCGCAGGACGGCTACGACCCCGAGGACGCCGCGCAGTCCGCCTTCCTCGCCTCCGGCGAGCTGCGCGACGCGGGCAGGCTGGCCGACCTCGACGGCCGTGACTTCGACGCGGTCCTGTTCGCCGGCGGCCACGGCACCATGTGGGACTTCCCGAACGACCCCGACGTCGCCCGCGTCGGCCGCGAGGTCTACGAGAACGGCGGCGTGGTGGCGGCGGTCTGCCACGGTCCCGCCGCCCTGGTGAACCTGACGCTGTCCGACGGCACCCCCCTGGTGTCGGGCAAGCGGGTGGCGGGGTTCACCAACTCCGAGGAGAAGGCCGCGGGGGTGGACCACGTCGTGCCGTTCCTGCTGGCCGACGCCCTGGTCGCCCAGGGTGCGACGCACGTGCCCGCGCCCGACTGGCAGCCGCAGGTCGTGGTCGACGGCCGCCTGGCCACGGGGCAGAACCCGGCCAGCGCCACCCCGCTCGCCGAACGCGTGGCCGACCTTCTCAAGTAACCAAGCGTGCGCTAGGTTGGGTGAGTGGATCTCGACTTCACCCCCGCCGAGGAGGACTTCCGCGCCGAGGTACGCGACTGGCTGGCCGCTCACGTGCCCGCGCGGTTGCCCTCCATGGACACGCGCGAAGGGTTCGAGGCGCACCGCGCGTGGGAGGCGACCCTGGCCGGCGCACGCCTGTCAGTGGTCTCCTGGCCCGAGGAGTACGGCGGGCGGGCCGCCTCCCCGATCGAGTGGCTGATCTTCGAAGAGGAGTACTGGGCCTGCGGCGCCCCCGGCAGGGTCAGCCAGAACGGCATCTTCCTGCTCGCGCCCACCCTGTTCGCCTTCGGCACGCCCGAGCAGCGGGCCACGCTGCTGCCCAGGATGGCGCGGGCCGAGGACGTCTGGGCCCAGGCCTGGTCCGAGCCCGGAGCCGGCAGCGACCTGGCCGCGCTCGCCTCGCGAGCGGTCCAGGTCGACGGCGGCTGGCTCCTGTACGGGCACAAGACGTGGAGCTCCCGCGCCGCGTTCGCCTCCCACGGCTTCGGCCTGTTCAGGACCTCCGGATCGCGCCACCAGGGACTGACCTACTTCCTCTTCCCGCTGGACGACGTGCTCGTCCGGCCCATCGCCCAGCTCGACGGCACGCACGGCTTCGCCGAACTCTTCTTCGACGGCGTCTTCGTGCCCGACGACATGGTGCTGGGCGAGGTCGGACAGGGCTGGAAGATCGCGATGGCCACCACCTCGTCCGAGCGCGGTCTCACCCTGCGCAGCCCCGGACGCTTCCTCGCCACCGCGAACCGGCTCGTCTCCCTCGCCAGGGACGCCGGACCCGTGCCGCGCGAGCGGGCGGCCCGATGCCTGATCGACGCCGAGGCCTACCGGCTGCACACCTTCGCGGCCGTCATGGGCGAGCTCGGCGCGACCACCAGCCTCGGCAAGGTCTTCTGGTCCGAGCTGGACGTGCGCATGCACACCCTCGCCATGGAACTCCTCGGGCCGCGCGCGGCATCCACGCCGTGGTTCGACGCGTACCTGTTCTCCCTCGCGGGCCCGATCTACGCGGGCACCAACGAGATCCAGCGCAACATCATCGCCGAACGCGTCCTGGGGCTGCCCCGATGAACTTCACCTTCACCGAGGAGCAGCTCTCCCTCGGCGCCGCCGTACGGCAGGCGCTGCGCGACCACTGCCACCCCTCCGACCGCGGATCGGGCTGGAAACAGCTGGCCGAGCTGGGCTTCTTCACCGCGCTGGTGGACGAGGAGGCGGGCGGGCTCGGCCTCGCGCTCATCGACGTCATCCCCGCCGTGGAGGAGACGGGGCGGGCGGCCATGCCGGGGCCGGTCGTCGAGACGCTGGCCGCCGCGCCGTACGCGCCGGGGGCGGGGCGGATCGCCCTCCTGGTGGACGGGGTGGCGCTGGACGCCGACCTGGCCGACGTGGTGCTGGACGCCACGGGCGGCGCGCCGGCGGACTGCGTCCTGGAGCCGCTGGCCGCCGTGGACCCGGGGCGGGTGCCGTTCGCCGTCGACCGGGAGCGCACGGTGGACCCCGTCCAGGAACGGCCGGCCACGGTCGGCCCGGGGCGGGTGCCGCCCATGGCGGACCCCGTCGGGGAACGGTCGGCCGCTGTCGGCCCGGGGCAGGCGCCGCTCACCGCGGACCCCGTCCGGGAAGCCCCGCTCGCCGTGGCCGCCGGGCCCGGCGCGACGGGGCCGCTCCTGCGGCGGGTCACGGTCGGCGTGTCCGCGCAGCTCGTCGGGGTGGCCAGGGAACTGCTGGCCAGGTCGGTCGAGTACGCGAAGACCCGCACCCAGTTCGGACAGCCGATCGGGGCGTTCCAGGCGGTCAAGCACCAGCTCGCGGACGTGGCGATCGCGGTGGAGTTCGCCGCGCCCCTGGTCCACCGGGCCGCCCTGTCGGTGGACCGCGCCGGTTCCCGGCAGAACGTCGATCGGGACGTGAGCGCCGCCAAGGTCGCCGCCGGAGAGGCCGCCGCGCTCGCCGCCCGCGCCGCGCTCCAGGTGCACGGCGCCATCGGCTACACCGACGAGCTCGACCTGCGCTTCTGGCTGGCCAGGACCTGGTCGCTCACCGCCGCCTACGGCACCACCGCCGCCCACCGGGCCAGGGTCACCGAGGCGGTGTTCGGCGCGTGAGGTTCGGCGTCCCGCTCGGGCTCCTCCACCCCGCCGCGTGGAAGGACGTCGCCGTCGCCGCCGACGAGCTCGGCTTCGAGTCGCTGTGGATACCCGAACACCTGGTGTTCGCCACCGACCTGTCACTGGCCCGCTACCCGGGCACGTCCTCGCCCGGCATCACCCCGCACACGCCGCTGTTCGACGCGCCCGCCTACCTGTGCTGGCTGGCGGGCCTCACCTCCAGGATCAGGCTCGGTACGGCGGTGCACCTCTTCGCCCTGCGCCACCCCTTCGTCTCCGCCCGCGCCTTCGCCACCCTCGACATCGTCTCCGGCGGGCGGGCCGTCTGCGGGGTCGGCGCGGGCTGGTACCAGGGCGAGTGGGTGGCCGCCGGAATCGACTTCGCCACCCGCGGCCCGCGCCTCGACGAGGCCATCACCGTCACCCGCCGCCTGTGGTCGGAGCGGTCGGTGGCCCACCACGGCCGGTTCTTCACCTTCCCTGAGGTGGCCTTCGAGCCGAAACCCGTCCAGCAACCGCTGCCCATCCTCGCCGGCGGCGACTCGGCGGCGGCGCTGCGCAGGGCCGCCACGCTGTGCGACGGCTGGATCAGCATGCCCCACACGCTGGAGTCGGCGGCGCCCCAGCTGGAACGGCTGGCCCGGTTGCGCGACGGACGGCCCTTCTCGGTCACCGTCCACGCCTCCTCGCTGGAGTCGCCCAGGGAGGTGAACGCGTGGGCGGCGATGGGCGTGGACCGCCTGATCGTCCGCCCGTGGACCCGGACACGGGACGCCGTCGCCCGCCTGACCGCCTTCGCCGCGGACCACGGCATCTGATCGCCCACGCCGGTTGGCCTTGCGACCCCAGCGCGGTCAGCCGCGCCGACCTCCGCCGCCCTGGCATGGTGGCGGGCCCAGGCGCAGCGGCCCCTGCGGCCTTGGGCGCGAGAGGCTCGGGCGGGAGGCGCAGGCCGGGTCGCGGGGTGCCCGGGCGGGAGGCCCGGGCGGGGTGGTGGGGGGCGCGGGCCGGGCCGTGGGAGGGCGCGGGCGCGGCGGCGGGGTCAGGCGCGGTGGCGGCCCCTGCGGTTCCGGGCGGAGGTACGGCCTGCGGCGTCGGAACCGGTGTTGGCGGAGGTGTCGCGGGAGGGGGCCGCGCCGGTGAGCACGGGTTCCTTCGCGACGGCCTCCCACAGGGTGTCCCATGGCTCGGGGGTCGGGACGACCGGGCTCTGGAAGAGGGGGCGGTGCGCCGGGAGCGGCTCGATGAGCGTGCGGAACGAACCCGGAAGGACCGGACCCGCGTGCTCCTGACCCGGGTTTGAGCTGGCCGGGCTCAGGTCGGCGGTGGCGGTGTGAGTGGGGCCGGCGTGCGCTGTGCTGGGGTGGGTGGCGCCCGTGTGGGTGAGGGCCGCATGCGCCGTGCTCGGGTGGACGGCGGCGGTGCGGGTGGGGCCGTTTGACGAGGCCGGGCTCGGGTGGGCCGGTACGGGCGTGGGGCGGTGACGGCGGCCCCGGAGCGGGGCGTCGAGGGAGAACGCGGTGGCGGGGGCGCCCGTGGAGGTGGCGCGGTGGGGGCGGACGTTCTCGGTGGTGCGGTGCCGGCGGCCACGGGCCGGGAGGTCGGGACGGAACGTGGTGCTCTCCTCCACCGGGTGCTCCCGGCGGCGGCGCCTGCCCCGGTAGCCGCCCAGCGACCTGGACTCCTGGGCGGCGGCGAAGGCGGAGCCCTCCCAGGAGGCGGGCGCCGCTTGCCCGTGCGAGGCGCCGAAGAGGTCGTCCCTCAGCGGGCTCGGGCCGCCGAACAGGTCGAGGTCGGTGCTGAGGGTGGCGTCTTCGTCCCTGAAGGGGCTGGGGCCGCCGAACAGGTTGAGGTCGGTGCTGAGGGTGGCGTCTTCGTCTCTGAAGGGGCTGGGGCCGCCGAACAGGTTGAGGTCGGTGCTGAGGGTGGCGTCTTCGTCCCTGAAGGGGCTGGGGCCGCCGAACAGGTTGAGGTCCGTGCCCAGGATGGCGTCGTCGTCCCTGAACGGGTTGCCGCCGGCGCCGAAGAGGTTGAGGTCGGTGCTCAGGACGTCGCCCTGGCGGGCCGCGCTGAAGGCGTCGAACGGCGCCGTGGTCGAGGACTCCAGCTCGGCCAGGACCGCGTTCGACGCCTCGAGGCCAGCGGCGAGTGCGGCGGCCGCGTCGAGGTCGGACTGCCGGGTATGCGAGAGCGTGTCGAGCGCGGCCGAGCCGGTGGCGGCGACCGTCGACGACGCCGCCGCACCGGCCGAGGCGCTGAGGGCGAGGGACGCGTCCGCGACCGAGGGCAGGCCGGTGAGCAGGGGCGCGGCCGAGGGAAGGCCGGCGACGGAGAACGGGGTCGCCGTGGGGGGCGCCAGTTCGGGGGTGGTCGTCGTGGCGGCGAGCAGCGGCTCGGGACGCGCCTGCCCCGGAGCGCGGCGGCGCGTTCCGGCGGAACGGCGGCCTGGCCGGCGCGTCGTGCGGGACGGGGCCGGGGCGGCGGGCCGTACCCGCAGCTGGCGGGTGCGGGCCACGGCCAGCAACCCGAGGGCGGCCAGCAGCACGGGCCCGATGATCGCGGGGGAGCCGATGCCGGGCGCCGGCGTCGTGGACGAGGCGTCCTTGAAGGCCGTGACGGGTTCGCGGGTGGTGGCCTCGGTGTCGGCGGTGGCGGGCTTGGCGTGCTTGCCCTTCTTGGTGCTCGGCTGCTGTGCGTTGGTGCCGGGCTGCCGCGCGGCGGTCGCCACGGGCGCCTCGGCGGGCCGCGAGGTGCCGATCGAAGTGCCGGGCGAGGTGCCGGTCGAGGTGCCGGGCGACGGGCTGGGGGAGCTGGGGGAGCTGGGGGAAGGGGAGGCGGAGACCGCAGAGGTGGAGAGCGGGGAGGGGGAGAGTGGGGCGGCGGGCGAGACGGCGTGCTCGCGGCCGGCCACGGACACGGAGGGGGCCGTCGAGGGGGCCTCGTGCCTGGGGATGAGCGCGGTGACGCTCGTCGTCTCGGTCTGCGCCGGCAGCTGGAGCCGGTCGACCTGGCTGGGCTCGGTGTCGGGCGCCAGTGACCCGTCGACCTCGGCCTCCTTCAGCTTGGCCGCGTCGAGCCGCTTCTTGATCTTCTCCGGATAGCCGTAGCCCGCGACCTTGCTCTGGTCGCGCTCCTTGCGCTTGGCGATGCCGCCGTCGATGTTGCCCTCGATCGTGAAGATCGTGTCCCCTTCGACCCTGGTGACGATGCCCACGTGGTCGATGTTGTCGATCTTGTTGGAGCCGCTCCAGTCGTAGAAGACCAGGGCGCCCGGCTTCGGCTGGTGACCCCAGGCGTCGTTCTCCTTGAACCACTTGGCGTGCGCGACGGTATAGGCGAACTGCCCGACCCACTCCTCGTAGCCGAGCTTGTGGGCCGCCCAGGACAGGAACATGTCACACCAGGGAGCGCCGCTGTAGTCGGCGTCGAACTCGACCGTCTTGCCGTACCAGTCGCCGAACTTGGTGTACGCGCCTTTGCCCTCGGAGTAGCCGAGTTCGCTCTCGAGGAGCTTGATGAGCTTGTCTGTCTCTGGGGTCATGGAAGTATGGGGAAACCTTCCGTGCACGATGGGGCTCGTGAGGTTGGAGGCTACCTTGGGAAAGAGCAGGTCAAGCACGTCCCGACCGCGGCCCGGGCGATCCCGGAAGGTGAAACCCCAGGTCAAGAGCGATTCAGGATTTTCTCCAGAAAACCGACATATCCCAAAAAGATCTACCGAATGGGGTTCGGTAAGGTGTGCCGCATGTCGGTCGAACTAGGAACCGAGGAAACCCGCCTCGCCGCCCTCTGTGCCCTTACCCAGCAGACCCGTGAGCTGATGGACGCGGTCGCGCTGACCGACGTCGCCGAGGCCGATCTGGTCGCCGCCACCGCCGCCCTGGCCGCGGTCACCGAGCGCCTGCGCGCCACCGTCCGCCAGACGCCCCAGCCGTTCGAGATCGCCCCCGACGGCACGCTGCGGCACCTCGGCAACGCCGTCACCGGCGCCGCGAACCCGCACGCGCTGCCCCTGGTCATCGAGGTCTTCGACGGCGGCGTGCGGGCTGACGTGATCTTCAAGCCGATGCACGAGGGCCCGCCGAACGGCGTCCACGGCGGTATCAGCGCCATGATCCTCGACCACATGCTCGGCCAGGCCGTCGCCACCGCGGGCTCGGCGGGGATGACGGGCACGCTGACCGTCCGCTACCGCAGCCCGGTGCCGTACGGCACGGCGCTGGTCGCCACCGCCGAGTACACCCGCACCGAGGGCCGCAAGACATGGGCGGAGGGCCGCATCGCGCTGCCGGGCGGCGAGACGCTGGTGGAGGCCACGGGCCTGTTCATCACCCCCGCGGCGTGGCTGGGCCTCTGACCCCGAAGCGGTCCGCGACGGCCCTGACCTGGCCGGAAGATCGTCACGCACAGTGAGCGTTATCGATTCGTTGTCAACCGGGGGTGAGTCTTCCGGGTCCAACCCGATGTGAAGATCTTGTACGGCACGTTCGCGTTCGTCCTGCTGGCCCAGGTGCTCAGCGGCGGTTTCGCGTCGGGCCCGACACCTCTTCGAGCCGCGTGGCTGCAGGCGAGGCCGACCAACGACGGCGAGGTGCCGACCGGCACGTGGCAGCTCGAGTTCGCCGACGGCAAGCGGAAGAACCTCTCGGTGGCGCGGGCCGCGACCACCCCGGGGGACGCCGCCCCGGTCGCCATCAGCGGCGACGGCCTGCACCTGGCCTACGTCCGCACGAGCGACCGGCGCGTGGTCGTCGCCTCGATGGCGGGCGGCGAGAGCTTCGTCGGGCCGTCCGGCGCGCATGTCAGGGCCATGTGGCTGAGCGAGGACGGCAGCCGCCTGCTCATCGACCACTACGACGAGCGGCTCGGCGACGGGCGGCGCGCCACGGACACCGCCGACCTGCTCGTCGAGGTCGGCTCGGGCCGTACCGTGTCGCTGCCCGTGGGCGGCGAGCCCGCGGGTTTCAGCGCGGACGGGGACGAGGTGCTGTCCAGGCGGCAGCTGAAGGACGACACCGTCCAGGTGTCGGCGCACCGGACGGACGGCACGTCGGCCGCCTGGATTCCGTCGCGGGACGTCGTGCCGGCCGACCTCGCGCTGTCGGCCGACGGCGGCACACTGGTCACGCTGGAGCAGGGCAGGCTGCGCCGCTACGACCTCGCGGCCGGGCAGTGGCTGGCAGGGGAGGTGTCGCTGGGCCCCTCGGCGTACGGCCTGGCGTGGCGGGCGGGTGAGCTGACGGTGAAGGTCGGCGCGCACGGCGCGGAGAACTGGTGGAACGTCCAGGTGCTGGCCGTCGACCCGGCGACGGGTGCGACACGCACGGTGGACAGCTACCGGCTGCCGGGGTGGACCGACGACGGCGCGCTGTTCATGGCGGTGCAGCGATGACCGGCCGGATGCTCGCGGCGGGTGTCGCGCTCGCCGCCCTGATCGCGCCGGGCGCCCTCACCACGGCCGCGCTCGCCTCGCTCTCCACGGGCGGGGGTCCCGGTCAGTAGCCGGCGCCCGTCAGCAGGCCGCCGTCCACGGTGAACTCGCTGCCGGTGCAGTAACTGGACCGGTCCGAGGCCAGGAACGCCACCACGTGCGAGACCTCGACCGGTTTGGCGAAGCGCTTGATGACCATCGACTTCACGAACGCCTCGCCGTCGACCTCGGCCATCAGGTCCGGGTCGGTGGCCATCGGGGTGTTGATCGCGCCGGGGTGGACGGAGTTGACGCGGATCTTGAACGGGGCGAGCTCGCGCGCCGCCGCCTTGGTCACGCCGCGCACGCCGAACTTGGAGGCGGCATAGGCCGACAGCCCCGCCGCGCCGATGAACCCCTCGATGGAGGAGATGTTCACGATCGAGCCGCGTCCGGCCGCCTTCATGGCGTCGATGACCGACTTGATCCCCAGCCAGGTCCCCGTGAGGTTGACGCCGACGACCCGCTGGAAATCCTCCAGCGACATATCACTGATACGGCCATATTTCAGGATCCCAGCGTTGTTGACGAGGATGTCGAGCCTGCCATGGGTGTCGACCGCGGTGCCGACGGCGCGCTCCCACTCGGCGGGGTTCGTCACGTCGTGATGGACGAACGTGGCGCCGGTCGCCTCGGCCAGCTGCTTCCCCTCGTCGTCGAGCACGTCACCGAAGACGACCCGGGCGCCCTCCTCCACGAACAGGCGCACGTGCGCCTCGCCCATGCCGCGCGCGCCGCCGGTGATCAGCGCGATCTTGCCGTCAAGCAGTCCCATCGGTGCCTCCACAGAAACGTTGACCGGCGGCGACGGCGATCGCGGCCGCCTCCATGGATCGGTAGACGGGTATACCCGCCTCGGCGGCGATCGCCCTGATCTCGTCCTCGACACCCGGCGGGGCGAATTCGCCGTTCCTGGTGACGAGCGTGACCCTGACGCCTTCGACCTCGCCCAGGTGGCGGGCGTAGGCGCGCAGGGGGTCGGCGCTGGTGCCGTAGGTGAAGAAGCTCTGCACGTTCACGTGGGCGACGACGTCCTGGTACGGCAGGCGGCGGACGATCGTGGTGATCACCTGCTTGACCAGGTCGGGCCTGCCGCGGGGGCCGACCGGGACCTCGAGGGGGTTGGCCAGCGAGCTTCCCACGCCCAGGCCGAGCGCCCTGAGGTCGTCGAGCACGTCGGCGGGGAGGGGGGCGAGGGTGAGGCCCGCGCCGTCGAAGGCGTCGGCGGCGAGCACACCGGCGCCGCCGCTGGGGCCCACCACCAGCACCCCGGGGAGGGACCCCGAGCCGGTCGCGGGGCCGAAGTCGGCGGGCGTGCGGCGGGTGGTCGCGGGGCCGGGGTCTTGCGGGGTGGGAGGGGCCGGGATCGCGGGGCCTGGGTCGGTGGGGGTGCGGCGGGAGGGGAGGCGGGGGGCGTGGGACTGGAAGTAGGCCAGGGCGCCGATCAGGGCGTCCTGGGTGGTGACGAGCGTGGCGCCGGTCTGGTCGGCCAGGGCCTGCCAGATCCGGGAGTCGGTCACCATCCCCCCGGTGTGCGAGGCGGCCGCCCTGCGCCCCTGGCCGCTGCGCCCGCCCACCAGCATCACGACCGGCAGCGGACAGCCCGCCAGCGCCGAGAACAGCGCGCGCCCGTCGCGCGGATCCTCCAGGTAGAGCCCGACGACGGCGGTCGACGGGTCGTCGGACAGCCAGCGCAGCAGCTCGGCGGGCGTCACGTCGGCCGCGTTCCCGACCGTGGCGACCCGGCTGAAGGCCAGCCCCCGCCGCTCGCCCACCTTGATCACCTCACCGGCCAGCCCGCCGCTCTGCGAGATCAGCGCGACCGTGCCCGCCGGTCCGAGCCCGCCGCCGACGAAGGTCTGCCGCCCCCGCGGGCAGTAGACGCCCATGCAGTTGGGCCCGAGCAGCCGCGTCCCCGCCTCGCGGGCGGCCGCGACCAGCGCCGCCTCCAGGTCCGCGCGGCCCGCCTCGCCGAACCCGCCGCTCATGACCTGCGTGTACGGCACGCCGCGCGCCTGCCGTACCACCTCGGCGCAGCGCGGCGCGGGCACCGCCACCAGCGCGTAGTCGGCGCCGGCCGCCGCCAGCGAGGGCACCGCGGGCACCCCGCCGACCGCGGCGGCCGTGGGGTGGACGGCCACCACGTCCGCGCCCGCCGCCAGGTAGAACTCCAGGAACATGTTGCCGAAGGTGGGCTTGCTCGACGACGCCCCCACCACGGCGACCCTGCGTGGCTCGAACAGGGCGGTGAAGTCCCGCGCGACGGGCGGGACGAAGGGCGGAGCGGCGGAGGGCAGGTAGCGGGCGTCCACGGCGATCACGCCGGAGGGGCCGGCGATCACCGGGTTGAGCTCGAACTCGCCCAGCTCCAGCCGTTCCCAGAGCCCCCCGTGCCCGCCGATCGCCAGCAGGAGCTTCACGACCGCGTCCACGTCGGCGGGCGGCGCGCCGCGGTAGCCGTCCAGGAGGGCGGAGCCGCGCAGCGACGCCAGCATGCGCCGCGCGTCGGCCTCGGAGACGGGGCACAGGCGCAGCGCGGTGTCGTGCAGTACCTCGGTCCACACCCCGCCGAGCCCCGCCAGCAGGACGGGGCCGAACCCGGGGTCGCGCACCAGCCCGACGATCAGCTCGACCCCCGGCGGGGCCTGCTCCTCGATCAGGAAGCCGGCGCCGAGCCGCTCGCGCATCTCGGTGACGGCGGGGCCGAGCGTGTCGTGGGTCAGGCCGAGCCGTACCCCTCCCGCGTCGGACTTGTGCAGCAGGCCCGCGGCCTTGAGGACCAGCGGCGGGGTCAGCGTCCCGGCGAGCGCGGGGTCGGTGACCCCGCGCGGCACCGGGATGCCGGCCTGCCTGAGCAGCTCCTTGACCTGGTGTTCAGTCCACAAGGTGCCGGTACGTCTCTCGGATCTCGCGCCGCAGCAGCTTGCCGGGGCCGCCCGAGGCGTCCGCGGCGTGCGGGAGCGACTCGGTGACCACGATCGCGTCGGGCCGCTGGTGCGGCGGCAGGATGTCCGCCAGCGCGAGCGCGATCTTGGACGAGTCGAGCGTCTCCCCGGTGACCGGCACCACCGCGAGCAGGATCCGGCCGTCGCCGACCCCGACCGCGCCCGCCTCGGCCACCGCGTCGAGCGCCGTGGCCGCCTCCTCGACGGTGGAGGGCTGGGTCCAGACGCCGCCCTTGAGGATCGCGTCCTCGCGCCGCCCGAGCACCTGCAGCACGCCGTCGGCCGACAGGGTGCCGAGGTCGCCGCCGACGTACCACTCGCCGCGCAGCACCTCGGCGGTCGTGTCGGGCAGCCGGTCGTAGCCCGCCATCCGGTGCGGCCCGGCCAGGTTGATCTCGCCGACGGTGTCGACGACGCGCGCGCCCGACGGGTCGGTGATCGCGACGGCGCAGCCGGTGCGGGCCCTGCCCGAGGTGCCGAGCGGGGTCGAGCCGTCGTCGACCCGGCCCACGCAGGTGTAGGGGGCCTCGGTCTGGCCGTAGTAGGAGTAGACGCCCGCGCCGGGTAACCGCTGCTTGATCCTCGACAGCAGCGAGGCGGTCAGCGGCTCGCCGCCGAGCATGATGACGCTGATCGACGACAGGTCGACCTGCTCGTGCTCGGGCGAGCCGAGCAGCGCCGCGTAGAAGGAGGGGATCTGCGAGACGTGGGTGACCTTCTCCCTCGGGACGACCTTCAGGAAGTTGGCCGGCCCCCAGTCCTGCTCGAGGACCAGGCGCATCCCGGCGTGGAGGGCGGGCCCGACGATCGCGGGGAAGCCGATGCCCCAGATGATCGCGCCGGTGCCGAAGACCGAGTCGGGCGCGCGCGGGACGTCGAGCCAGATCTGGGCGGTGGCCAGGCTGGAGGCGTGCGTGTGGACGACCGGCTTGGGCAGGCCGGTCGTGCCGGAGGTGTAGTACAGCGCCAGCGGGTCGTCGAAGCCGGCGCCGAGCGGCGGCTCGCCCTCCTCCGGCGAGGTCAGCTCGGCCGCGTCGATCCACGTGGTGATCTGTGGCAGCGCGGGCCTGATCTCCTCGACGACCCGCGCGACGGTGGCGTCGTGGACGAACGCCGTGCACCCCGAGGCGGCGACCACCTCCCGCAGCGTCTCCACCGGCCAGTAGGGGTTGAGCGCCGCCGTGACGGCTCCCACCTTGGCCTGCGCGAGGTAGACCTCCGCCACCGTCAGCGTCTCGTTGAGCAGCGCCGCGACCCGCTGTCCCGGCAGCACGCCCGCCGCGATCAGCGCGTGCGCGCGCCGGTTGACCGCCCTGTTCAGCTCGTCGTAGGTGAGGCTCCGCTCGCCGCAGTAGGTGAGCGCGACCCGGTCGGGGGTACGCAGCGCGTTGGCCGTCAGGATCGCGTAGGCGTAGTTGCCGTAGGGCGTCATCGGGAACCTCCGGGGGAGTAGAGCACGAAGAGGTTTCCTGAGGGGTCGCGCATGACCGCGCGCGTCTCGTGCGGCCCCGCCTCGGGCTCCCTCGCCACCGCGCCGCCCCTGTCGAGGAAGTCCCGTACGGCCTGCTCCAGGTCGTCCACCTTGAGGCAGAACGCCGTCGCGCCGGTGAGCTGCTCGGCCGGGCCGGCGAGCCCGATCCCGCCTTCCAGCAGCGCGAACCTGTCGCCGTCCTGGAACCTCACCGGAAGCCCGTAGAAGGCGATCGCCTTGCCGACGTCCTCCACGGGGATGAAAACGTTCACCTGGGCCTCCATTGCGGCAGTTCGTCGCTGAACGTCACCCGCACCGGCATCCCGATGCGCACCTGGTCGGGTGGGCACTCCACCACTCGGCCGAATGCGCGCGCCCCCTCCGGCAGGTCCACCCAGGCCAGCACGTACGGCTCCCGCCCGTGGAACTCGGGGACGAACGAGCGGTGCACCACGGTGAAGGTGTGCACCACGCCGTCGCCGGAGACCGGCTCGAAGGCGAGCTCGCCTCCGCCGCACCACGGGCACGCGGGGGCGGGCAGGTGGACCCGCCGCTCGCAGTCCGCGCATCGCTGAATGACCAACTCGCCGCGCGCGCAGGCGGCCCAGTAGGTGTCCATCGACTGCCAAGCTAGCGCACGCTTGGTTCACTCACAAGGGCGTCGCCGGCGGGCGGACCAGGCGCTCGCTCACGACTCCTCCGACGGCGCCAGGGCGGCCTCGTCGTCCGGCCACGGGCCGTCGTCGCCGGGCTCGGCCTCCTGCGCCGGCGGCTCCGCGGTGCCCTGCGGCTCCGGCGCGTCCGGGTCAGGAGCGCCGGCGGGCACGCTGGTGGACGAGGACGTCGCCCCCGCCGTCGTCGAGGAGGCGGTGGGCGAGGTGGCCGTGGAGGAGACGCCCGCGGACGGCGTGCCGGTCGGGGAGGCCCGCGTGGGCGACGACGCGCACGGCGGCCCGTCCACCGGGATCTCGCTGATCTGCGGGCCGTTCGCCGCCGCCCGCTCGGTCTGCACGATCACCCCCAGGTAGGCCCGCCTCCCGCAGGCCACCGCACCGAGGTCGCGCGCCACCGGCACGGTGTAGGCGGTGCTGCCCTTCAGCTCCTTCACGTCCTCGTGGACCGTGCGGGCCGGCCCGTCGCCCTCCCTGCGGGTGTAGCTGACGCGCAGCCGTACGGGGCCGGGGCCCTCGGTCGCGACCTTCACCGTCCCCGCCGACCCGCTCCAGGTGAGGATCCCGGCGGACTTGACGGCGGGCGGCAGCACGCCCGCCCTCGGCGGCGCGCTCGTGGGCGGCGCGGGCGAGCCGGACGGGCGGCCCGGCGGCTGTGTCGCCGGCTGTGTCGCCGGCGGTGTCGGCGGTTTCGGGGGTGCCGGCGGTCTCGTCGTCGGCGGGGACGTCACCCCCGTGCCCGGCGGCCGGCTCACCGGCGCGGTGCTCGTGGAGGCACTCGTCCTGGACGCGGCGGGCCGGTGCGTCGTCCTCCCGGTCGTCGGTTTCGAGTCGACCGGCGTGGCGCCCAGCTCGAAGGGCGACTTGGGCGGGGGCGCGAGGAAGGTGCCGGGCCCCGGCGGCAGTCGTCCCCCGCTGACCAGCAGCGCGACCAGCGTCGCGACCAGCGCCCCGCCCGCGATCCACAGGTGCGGCGGCAGCCTCGGCGCCCGCCGCTCCCGCACCAGCGATCCCCTCGCCTGCGTCTCCTGGGGCGAGCCCGGGTTGGCCAGCGGATAGCGCAGCGCGAGCAGCGTGGCCAGCTCGCCCAGATGCCTGCGGCCCCGCTTCTCCCACTCCCCGCCGAACCCGGCGACCGCCGCCACCTCCAGCTCGGCCGCGAACTCCCTGGCCGAGCGCGGCCGGCCCGCGGGATCCTTCGCCAGCCCGCGCCGTAACAGCTCGCGGACCGCGTCGGGCACCACCTCCACCGGTACCGGCTCCACCAGGTGCTTGTCGCGCAGCGCCGCCACGTCGGGCGCCCGGTAGGGCTGCCGCCCCGTGACGCACTCGAACAGCACGCAGGTCGCCGCGTACAGGTCGGTCAGCACGCTGGCCGTGCCCGCGGTCCACAGCTCGGGCGCCATGTACGGCGGGCTGCCCGCCGGCACCCCCGGCTCCTCCACGTGGACGGCCAGGCCGAAGTCGGCCAGCTTGCTCGTCCCGTCCGCCTGGACCAGCACGTTGTCCGGCTTCACGTCGCGATGCGCGATGCCCCGCTCGTGCGCCGCCGCCAGCCCGAGCAGCGTCCCCTTCAGCACGGCCAGCGCCGCCTCCGGACTGGTCCTGCGGTGCTCGGCCAGGATGGCCCGCAACGACACCCCGTCGACCAGCTCCATCACCACGGCGGTCCTGGTGGGCGTCTCGACGTACTCGTAGAAGCGCACGACGTTCGGGTCGTCGATCTCCACCAGGCCCGGCGTCTCCGCCCTGAACCGCTCCATGAACTCGGCGTCCCTGCGCAGGGTGGCGTTCAGGTACTTGATCGCCACGTAGGCGCCGGTGGACTGGTAGGTGGCGAGGAAGACCCGGCCCGTACGGCCGGCGCCCAGCTGACGTACTTCGCGGTAACCCGGAACCAAACCAGCCCCCATGCGCAGCGCGTGTCACTGTTTCGACGGTCTCACCCGGGGTTCCGGTTGTCACGACTCACACTGTTTCACCCACTGTCACCGACAACTACGAGTCGTAGCCGTCCGGTGGTGTCCGTGTCGTACCAGCTCAGAGCGGGGACGTCCGCGCATAGCGGCAGGTCACGCAGGTGTGGAGCGGGGCGGCAGGGGGCAGCGGAGCCGTATGACGATGACTGAGGTGGCGTCGTGGCGGCAGCTGGACGACGCCATCCGCGAGGTGGGGCAGCGGTGCGGGCAGGAGCACGCGCACTCGACCCTGGTCTACCGCGGCCTGGCGCGCAGCGCCTACTCGCACGTGTCGGGACTGGCCCGGCTGGAGGGCGACTACGCCGCCCTCGAACCGCACCTGATCCGCAACTTCCGCAAGTACGCCCACACCAGGGCACCCGGCCCGACGCTGTGGGACTGGCTGGCCCTCGGACAGCACCACGGCCTGCCCACGCGCCTGCTGGACTGGACGTTCTCGCCGCTGGTGGCGCTGCACTTCGCCACCGCCTCATGGCCGGAGGACGACGCCGTGCTGATGGCGGTGGACTGCTCGGGCGCCCACCGGCTGCTGCCCGAGCCGCTGCGCGCAGTGCTCGACCGGGAGGGGGCCCTGGTCTTCTCCACCGAGATGCTGGCCGAACGGGCCCGCGACCTGGCGTGCTTCGACGCGCTCGGCCGGGAGCGGCCGTTCCTGGCCTACTTCGAGCCGCCCTCGATGGACGATCGGGTGGTCAACCAGTCGTCGGTGCTGTCGGCGCTGTCCAGCCCCGTGGTGCAGCTGGAGCGCTGGCTGGGTGAGCATCCGGACCTGTGGTGGGGCTGGCTGATCCCCCGCCGGGTCAAGGCGGACATCAGGGGCTGGCTCGACCAGGCGAACGTCACCGAACGGATCCTGCTGCCCGGGTTGGACGGCCTCGCGGCCTGGCTGCGGCGCTACTACAGCCCCAACGCCCGCTACGACGCGGCGAACGGCGGGGGCGCGTGGATGGCCGGCGCGGAGAACGGCCGCCAGCGAGAGGGACGGATGGACACGTGACCACCCCGCGCCACGCCAGGCGGTCACGCTTGTCGGGCTGCCGCGGGCCGGCCGCACGTCCCGCGGCAGCGTGGGGCGGTCGCGCTTGCCGCGCTACCGCGAGGCGGTCACACGGTCACGCGTCAGCAGGAAGCCCAGGGCGACCATGCCGAGCCCCAGGAAGAGGTGCAGCCAGTTGTCCGCCACGTTGACGGGCACGAAGTTGGCCGGGCTGTGGTGACCGATGAGCAGCCCGTACACCCACAGCAGCAGGTAGACCACGCCGCCGACGATCAGGTAGCCGCGCGCGCCCGCCCAGGTCCGGGCCAGCAGGATGCCCGCGACGCCGAACAGCAGGTGGACGACGTTGTGCAGGACCGACACCTGGAAGAGGCCGAGCAGCAGCGCGCCCGACCCGGGTCCGGCGACGGCCAGCGCGTGATAGTGCGTGGTGATGCCGGGGATGAAGCCGAGTACGCCGACGAGCAGGAACACCGCGCCGACGACGAGCGCGGCCAGCTGCACCGGAGATCGGGTGACGGGTTTGCGCCGCGTGTCCATGAGACCCTCCTCGGGGACGAGGTCCTGCGGTGCAGCTACCCTCGGCCGGCCGCTTCACGCCGGTCAGGCCACCGATGCCGCTCCGGTCCCGGTCAGGAGAGCGCGCTGTCGACCGCGGCGACGTACCGGTAGAAGGCCTTGGTGCGGTGGGCGGGGTCCTCGATCCAGGCGCGGCTCAGGTCGCCCCCGGCGAAGAACTGCTTGCGCTGCCCGCGGCTCAGCTCCAGCTGCACGCCCATGCCTCTGCGGTTCCGGTTCGCGATGTTGGCGGGGCTGTCGCCGTTGATCTCTTCCGGCGTCGACGCCGCGACGGTGAACCCCGCGGCGCGCAGCGCGGTGGTGATCTTCTTGGCCAGCTTCCTGTCGCGACCGCCGACGTAGGTGGTCGCCTCGGCGCCGGCGGCGGCGTGCCAGGAGACGGTGTAGTCGACCGCGGCGACCAGCGCGCGCGCTCGCGGCTCGTCGAAACGGGTGGAGGTGATGTGCAGGTCGCCGTTGTCCGAGGGCTTGATGCCCTCGAAGGAGTAGAAGGCGTGCCTGCCGCCCGCCGCGTGGTCGGCCAGCTGGGTCGTCGGCGCCTCGATCGCGCCGCCGTGGATGGCGATGTGCGCCACCGTGGCCTTCCTGGGCAGGCGCTGGACGCGCCGGTAGTCCTTGCCCTCGGTCTCGTGCGCGGCCAGCTCGGCATAGTTGCTGTAGACGTCGGCCGGCTTGGCGGCATGGGCGGTGGGGGTGGCGCCCAGAGCGAGGAGGCCGGTGACGACGGCCGGGATGACGCTTCTCATATGGCGGTCAGCTTAGTGCCCGCGAACGAACAAGATGATCGCGGCGTGAGGAGACCCAGCGAAACGCCTTCTGCGCGGAGTGGCCTTCCGGTGGCAACGGCGTTGTTCGTGCCCTGCCGTACCGGAAGGTCTCGCGCCGGTGTCCGCCTCCGCTGCCACCCCTCCGGCGAAAACCTGCTGCTCCTGCGTGGCCTGCCGCTTTGGCCATGGAGCCGTCCGACGCCCCGGCCACGCCTGGCGGGTCAGTCGGGCAGTCGGTCGGTCCACTCGGTGGCGATCGTGACGGGGCCGCTGGAGTGCGCGGTGCCTCCGGTGAGCGGCGCCCAGACGGAGGTGTTCCGGAGCTGTCCGGTCTCCGGGTCAATAGTGAGCGTTTCCTGACCGTCGAGCACCGGCACTTGGAGCCGCCGTCCGCCGTCGGCATCGCCGAGGTCCTGGACACCGGGCCGGGCGGCGAGTGCCCGGTAGGCGGCGGCGCGAACCTCGGGTGAGACCGGGGCCTCGCTGATCGCGCCCGGTAGTGACGTGCCTCTTTGCGCCGGTGGCGGGCGATTAGGTTGGTGGCGAACGGCCGCATACAGGTACACGTCGTGGAAGTAACGGTCGTAGACGGCCGTGAACTCCTCCGCGTCCAGCCGAAAGCGGGCGACGAGCTCATCGTCGCCCGCTTGCTCGCGTGTCTCGGTCGTCACGTTCGGTCATCCTCCTGCGATCGGCTCTCACCCTCCCTTCGCCGCACCCGCGTCGGCCTTTCCCGCCTTCCGGGGACGGCCCTGCCGGCTGACTTCCCGGTGCCGGGGGAGACGAGGGCTGCGGCGGGCAGATAGGGGATGCCGTGCCAGCGGTCCGGGGGAGACGAGGGCTGCGGCGGGCAGGTAGGGGATGCCGTGCCTGGGGTCGGAGCCGGTGTCAGCGACGCGGCGAGGCTCACCAGGGCGATCAGCGCCGGCGAGTCGGTCGCCGGACGCCTTGCGCCGCCGGCCGCGATCGCTACTCGGCGGCGGCACGCTCCAGGTTGCCGGCCATGCGCTGGAGGACGTCTACGGTTCGGCGGTACTCCTCTTCGGTGAGGCCGGTGAGGAAGGTGGAGCGGATGCCGTTCACCTTCTCGTGCACCGCGGCGTGCCCGGCCTGGCCTGTCGCTGTCAGCGTGTAGCGGCCCGCGTCGTCCTGGGCGAGCCAGCCGCGACGCGTGAGCTCGCCGGTGATGTCTTCCAGGGGGACCGCGTCAGGTGCCCAGAAGGGTCGCAACGCCTGGGCAAGGTCGGCGGCGGTCCGCGGAGACTGATGCAGGACGTTCATGATCTGCCAGTGCCTCCGGGTGAGCTGCTGGTTGGCGAAGACACGCTCAGCCGTGGCTTCGATGAGACGGTCGAGGTGCTTGAGCCAGTAGCCGATGGGGCGTTCCATCATCATGTCCTTTTCCATATGGATGTCATATAACAAGTAAGTGTTCGGGAGCATATACTTGCGGATCATGGAACGCAACGGTGATGAGCACATCGAGACGATCGAACGGGCCATGGTGGCCATCCGCCGCAGCCAGAGCCGGCGCACCCTGGCACGGCTCGCCGCAGGCCGCCAGGCGACCGGCTCGGGCGACGGCCATGAGATGGCCTGTTCGGGCGGCCGTGAGACGACCGGTTCGGGCGACGGCCGCGAGATGGCCGGTTCGGGCGGCGGCCGTGAGATGGCCGGTTCGGGCGGCGGCCGTGAGATGGCCGGTTCGGGCGGCGGCCGTGAGACGGCGGCGAGCGCCGTGCCGGGAGCCGGCACCGAGGTGCTGGACGTCATCGAGGAAGCCGAGGAAGCAGGCGACGCCGCGACCGTCACCAGCGTGGCCACTGCCTTGAACATCGACCAGCCGCGCGCCAGCAAGCTGGTCGCCGCGGCCGTGGCGGCAGGCCTGGTGCGACGTGAGGCCGACCAGGCGGACGGCCGCCGCGCCCTGCTCGTACGAACGCCGGCCGGGCGCCGCCTGTCGGCCGAGATCCACGGGTTCCGGCAGCGGATCTACGCCGAGGCCATGAACGACTGGCCGGCCGCCGACCGCGCCGAGTTCGCCCGCCTTCTCGCCGGCTTCGTGGAATCACTGCGGACGGTCACCCGCTGAACCCGCACCGGCTCGATCAGGCTGAAGGCCGCCTCCAACTCGCCGTCGTGGAGGAGCGCGACCGTCGGCATGTTCGGCCTGACCCTGGCCGGCGCGCGGTCGTAGGAGCCGCCGCCGCGGCCCCCGCCAGGGGTAGGTGGGCCATGCCGGGCCGCCTTGACGTGGGGCTTGCCCCGTGATCACAAGCCCCACGAGCGTGGGTCAGCCGGTGCCCGGCGGCTCGCGCGCGAGTCGGTCGTGGGTGTCGACGCTGCCGAACACCCAGCCGGCGGTAGAGGATCACGGGCAGCGTGCCCCGGATGTCGGCCGGCCTGACGACGCGGGCCGGGCCGGTCCCCGTCGGCCCGCCCTTCACCCTGATCCACTCATCGGTGACGTCGGGCTTGGGCACGCTGGGGTCGGACTGCAGGTCTTCGAGGATCCCGCGGCTCTCCTCGGTCGGGGGCTGGTGAGATGAACGGTTCCTTGACGTCGGCGTCAGCGAACTGCTGGGCCGCGGGTTCCAGGACCGCCACCTCGTTCCGGGCCGCGTTCTGGGCCATGGGCGAAAAACTCCGCATCGTGTGAGTGGGTCGATGTCCGCGGTGAGTCCTGCCCCCACCCCCTTCCTTGAAGTCGTCATTTGGGATGGTTTGGGGGCTTTTTGGGCATGTGGTGTCCTGCCGTTCATGAGGGGCGTCAGGGCAGGGGCGGGGAGATCGGCCGCCGTGGCCGGACGCATCGATCTCTCCCGGACGGGTATCCGGCAACCATGCCGTACACACCCGACCCTGACCACCGTCGCCCCGAAGGTGCCGGCGACGCGGTCGTCGAGGGCCTCGGCCGCCTGTCGGAGGCGCTGGAGACGACCGAGCGCGCCCGCGGGCACCTCTACTCCTTCCACCAGCTCACCGGCACCGCCGACCGGACCCTCGATGACGTGGTCGACCTGCTGGAGTCGGCGGGCTGCGACGAACTGGCCCGGCGCATCCGCACGGAACTGCTCGGCCGCGAGGTCCTGCCCGGCCGGTGGACCTTCCAGATCGTCGAGGAGTACGACGACGGCTACTACCAGACGTTCAAGGAGCTGGAACGGCAGGCCCGCACCGAACTGCTCGGCGGCAGGCGGCACGTCCACGAGGCCGAGATGCGGCAACGCCGCCAGACCTGAGCGCACCGGCCGGCCGTCCCCCTCCCGTTCCTGGAGCGTCGCGCCACCGGCGAGGACATCTTTCTCCCGGCCATGAGTGACGTGACGGCCGCGCGGGCGACGGCGCCGCGCTGGGGGTCTGGCATGGGGTGACGGTGAGGCCGCACGGGCCGTCTGGCGAGGTGTGACGTCGCGCGGGCAGTGGCGCGGCGCCGAGGGCTGGCCGGGTGTGACGTCGCGCGGGCGGGGGCGCGGCCCGGGGTCTGGCGCGGTGTGATGTGGGGTGGGTGGTGGCGGGGCGCCGGGCGCCGGGGGTCTGGCACGGGGTGAGGGTGGCGGGGCCGCGCTGGCGGTCTGGCATGGTGTGGCGGGCGCCCGGATGGCGGCGCCGAGGGTCGCGCTGGGGGAACTCGGGCGTGGTCGGGTACGGCGACGCGGTGGTGAGCGGGATCGTGTGCCCGGGCACAGCCGCGTCGTGAGCGGGCGATCCTGTGCTCCGGCACAGCCGGAAGGCGCGGGTCGGTTGCGCCGGCCCATCGACTTCGCGACCCCACTGGCCCACGATCTCCCCTAAGCCTCGGCCACCCCACCCCACGGAGGCACGATTGAAACGTTTCGCCATCGCCGTCGCGCTCGCTCTCGCGGCCGCCACGCTGGTCGCGACCCCCGCGCACGCGGCGGGTACCACCTTCACCGGCACCTACACCAACGCGGCGGGCATCAGGGGCTACCGCGGCTACGTCCCGTCCTCCTACCAGCCCGGCACGCCGATGCCGCTGCTGGTCGCCCTGCACGGCTGCAACATGAGCGCCAAGGACATGGAGGACCTCACCCGATACAACGAGCTGGCCGAGGCCCGCGGCTTCATCGTGGTCTACCCCGAGCAGTCGATCCTGGCCAACCTGCTGCGCTGCTGGAACTTCGCCCCCGCCGGCAACCACATACGTGACAAGGGCGAACCTTCGATCATCGCCGGCATCACCGCGAAGGTCCGCTCGCAGTACACGGTCGACACGCGCAGGACCTACGTCATCGGCGCCTCCTCCGGTGCGGCCATGTCCGTGATCATGGGGGCGACCTACCCCGACGTGTACGCCGCCATCGGCAGCGTGGCGGGTGGCCCGTTCCCGGGCGACCAGAACGCGACACCCGAGCAGAACGGCCTCTACGCCTACCAGGCGATGGGCGCCTACGCCCGCAAGGTGCCCGCCTTCGTGCTCCACGGCCTGGCCGACACCACCGTGGACGCGCAGCTCGGCCGCGACACCGTCACCCAGTGGGCGCAGACCGACGACCTCGCGCTCGACGGCGGCGTGGACGACGACGACGTCGACGCCGTCGCCGACATCACCAGGCAGGCCACGGAGAACGGCCGCGCCTTCACCCACTACACCTACAACCAGGCCGACACGGGCGAGTCGGTGATCGAGGCCTACTTCGTCGAAGGCATGGGCCACCGGTGGCCCAGCGGCTGCACGTGCAGCCGGTACGGTGACCCACTCGGGCCCGACGCCTCACGCATCTCGTGGGACTTCTTCATGGCCCACCCCAAGCCATAACCCCAGGACGGTCCTGGCCGAAGCCCCGCGGCCCAGGACTGTCCGCAGGACGACCGTGGCCGTGCTCCGCCGGCCACGGTCGTCCCCCATCCGGGACGACCCTGGCCCGCGCCCCCGCGGCCAGGGTCGTCCTTTTTCTTTGGTGCGGCCCCGGTCACCCGTGGCGGGTGGGGGGTGGGTGGGGCGGCCTGGGTGGTTCGGGGGATCAGGGTGGGTGGGGTGGCCTGGGCGGGGTTCGGGGGAGGCGTCTTGAACGGGTGGGCGGGTCGTGGCGGAGGTGGTGGGGTTCGGGGTCAGGGGTGGCGTCGGCGGGGGCGGTCAGGGGAGCGGGCGGCCAGCGCCCAGGAGAGCCCCGTCGCCGCCACCAGGCCCGCCAGATACCACGGCAGGACCCGCTGCCTGTCCGCGTGGTCGCGGTAGTCCCAGTCGGTCATCACCGCGGTGGTACGCCATTCGGGGTCGTAGTGGATCTTCAGCGTCCTGTCGGCCGAAGGGGAGCTGGTACTGCTGTGTTCGACCTGGCCGCCGGGGCATGCCAGCACGTAGTCACGGACGGGCGCCCCGGAGCTCGTGACCTCCTCGTCGACCTTCCTGACGGTCGCGCTCCTGACCTGGCAGACGGCGGTCGTGCCGTACCTGGTGAGGTCGCCGAAGGCGAGATCCTCCTTCAGGGTCAGGCAGTAGGCCGGCAGCACCGGCACGCCCAGCGCCAGCAGGGCGACCGCGGCCTGGGCCTTCCGCGGCTGGGTCGGCGCGTGCCAGACCGGACCGGTGATGAGGCAGAAGCCGCCGAGCGTGGACATGATCACCGCGAGATCCCACAGGCCGGTGCGCACGCCCAGCCATACGCCCGCGGTGGGGAGCGCGAAGCCCACGACGGTCAGGGCCGCGCCGCGCAGCACGCGCAGGGTCAGACGTCCGCGCTCGCCCATGGGCGCCCGCCTCCCAAGATCCGGTTGCGGGGACAGCATCCCGCATGGCGCCCCGGCATCCGCAGGCGCCCCCGGCCGGCGCCCCCGGCAGCCGCTCGCTCAGGCGGGCAGCCGGGCTCGGGCTCGATGTTCGCTCGGCCGTACACCGAGGGTGCGCCGTACGGGCACCGCCTTCCCCGCCGGACGCGCCCGCCTGAGTTGAACCTGCCCCAGGGGAAGGTCACACACTGGGCGCATGATGAACATCGGGGAATTCGCCGAGCTGACCGGTCTGAGCCTGAAGGCGTTGCGCCTCTACGGCGAGCAGGGCCTGCTGCCGCCCGCCTCCGTCGACGAGTGGTCGCGGCACCGCCGCTACAGCGCCGCGCAGTTCGACACGGCGCTCCGGCTCAGGGCGGCCCGCTCGGCCGGCCTGCCGCTGGCCGAGGCGCCGGCGCTGCTCGGCGACCCCGAGACGGCGGCGGCGACGCTGGCCGCCCACCGCGCCAGGCTGGCCGCCGAGCGCGACCGCCAGGACGCCGCCCTCGCCGCCCTCGACCGGCTGCTGGCGGGTCCGGTGCGATGGCGGACCGAGGTACGGCAGGCGCGGCGGCAGCACTGGGCCGGCGTGATCCTTCCGGCCGACGTGGCCGACGACGAGCAGGCCGACGAGCTGTTCGCCGGGCTGTGGCGCCGGCTGTCGGCCGCGGGCAACCCGCCGACGGGGGCGTTCTGGACCACGATCAGGGCCGCGCGGGGGAGCGAGACCGAGACGGAGGTGGTGTGCTGCTGGCCGGTCGCCGAGCCGCCGCCCGCCGACTGGGCCGACGTGGAGCGCGGCACCATCGAGCCCGGCGAGGAGATGGTGGTCCGGTGGAGGTTCGAGCAGGACGTCCCGGTCGTGGACGGGGCTGCGCATCCGGCCGTGCTCGCCCTGCTGGCGGCGGTGGAGAGCGAGGGGGTGGACGTGTCGCTGTCGCAGGTCCGCCAGATCGGGCTGCTGGAGGACGGGCAGCCGGTGGGCGTGGAGGTGGCGGTCCGCGTGAAGCTCTGACACGTTGACTCACCCGGGTTCCGAAACCCTGCTGCCCCCGTAATGTCAGGCCCGTATCATGCGTTTCCGGACCGCCCGGTGTGATCGCCCGCACGGCGCGGCCGAGGAGGCACCCGGTCGGACGAAGCACCGACGAGCTCGTTCGATCTTGTCGCGCGGGACACGACGGAGCGCCAGACTCGGGGTGAGCGCGAACGCCCGCCGAGGGGTTCGCGCAACGGGGGCTGCCCGGTCCACCGGGCAGCGGAACAGGGGGACGCATGGCGATGCAGCTGTACCTGGCCGAGCCGGACGCCCTCGGGCCGACGCTCGAGGCGTCGGCGCGGGACTGGTCGGCACGAACCGGCGTCGCGGTCGAGATCTGGGCGCTGCCCCGATCGCCGGTCACCGGCGAGGCCGCGGAGACGGTGCGCAACACCATCACCACGGTGCTCCGCCAGCTCGAGGGACGCCAGGGGACACGGAGGGTCTCCATCGCCGTCACGTCGGGGGACTACGGGCTCAGGCTGACCATCAGCCATGACGGCGCGGGCTCGCCCGAACCGGCCGCCGACCGCTTCGCCGCGCCCATGGCACGGTTCGCGGCGCTGCGTGGCAAGCTGACCGTCAACGACGTCCACGGCGCCGGCACGACCATCACCGGGGCGATTCCGCTGTAGCGCGCAGACAGGCGGTGACCCGGTGCGATCTGCGGAAACACCGCCTGGCTACGCTTTGTGAAGTGACACTGACGCGACGGTGCGCGGGCCTGGCGGCAGCGGGGGCGCTGGCCGTCACCGCGTGCGGCGCCGGTGACGCGGGCCATCCGGCCCGCGTCACGCCGCCGGCCCCCACGCCGACGCTGTCGGCGGCGCCGCCCGCCCAGCCGGCGCCCGCGCTCACCCGGGCGCGGGTCGATCTCGCCGTCTCCCGCCTCGACGGGGTCATCCGCGACATGATGGCCAGGACAGGCGTGCCGGGGCTGTCGGCCGCCGTCGTCCACCAGGACCGCACGGTGTTCCTGAAGGGGTACGGCGTCCGCCGGGTCGGCGACCCGCGACCCGTCGGCCCCGACACGGTCTTCCAGCTCGCCTCCCTCTCCAAGCCGCTGGCCTCGACCGTGGTGGCGGGGGTGGTGGGCGGCAGGACGGTCACCTGGGACGACCCCGTGGTCAAACACCTGCCGGGCTTCGCGCTCAAGGACCCATGGGTGAGCCGGCACGTCACCCTGGCCGACCTGTTCGCCCACCGCAGCGGCCTGCCCGACCACGCGGGCGACCTCCTCGAGGACCTCGGCTACGGCCGGCCGTACATCCTCGGCCACCTGCGCTACGAGCCGCTGGCGCCGTTCCGGGCGAGCTACGCCTACACCAACTTCGGCTTCACCGCGGCGGCGGAGGCGGCGGCGAAGGCCCGCGGCGTCACCTGGGAGGAGCTGTCGTCCCAGGTGCTGTACCGGCCGCTGGGCATGACCTCCACCAGCTCGCTCTTCTCCGCCTACGCCACGGCGCCCGACCGGGCCGCTCTCCACGTCAGGGTGGACGGCCGCTGGACGGCCAGGTACACCCGCGACGCCCAGGCGCAGTCGCCCGCCGGCGGGGCGAGCTCCACCGCCCGCGACCTGGTCGCGTGGATGCGGCTGCAACTCGGCGACGGCAAGCTCGGCGGCAGGACGGTCGTCGACCCGGCCGCGCTCCAGCGGACGCACCAGCCGCAGATCGTCTCCCTCCCGCCCCGCGCTCCGTACGGCGAGCCCGGGTTCTACGGCCTCGGCTGGAACGTGATGTACGACGAGCTGGGACGGCTGCGGCTCAACCACTCGGGCGCCTTCGCCCTGGGGGCGGCGACCACGGCGACGCTGCTGCCGACCGAGAGCCTCGGGATCGTGGTGCTCACCAACGGCCAACCGGTGGGCCTGCCCGAGGCCGTCGCCGCGACCTTCTTCGACATCGCCCAGCACGGCAGGCCGACGGTCGACTGGCTCTCCTTCTTCGGCCGGCTCTTCACCGCCATGGAGCAGGAAGAGCGATCGCCGATCGACTACGCCAAGCCTCCCGCCGCCCCCAGGCCGGCACGTCCGGCCGGCGCCTACACGGGCACCTACGGCAACGCCTACTACGGGCCGATGCGGGTGGCCGCCGAGCACGGCGGGCTGGTGATGCGGCTCGGCCCCGAGGGGCCCAATGGGATGGCCTTCCCGCTGCGCCACTACGACGGCGACACCTTCGCCTTCCTCACCCGGGGCGAGAACGCCGCCGGATGGTCCGGTGCCCGGTTCGCCGTGGGGGAGAGCGGCAGGGCCACCGCGGTGACCGTCCAGCATCTCGACCAGAACGGGCTGGGCACCTTCACCCGGCGCTGACGGTCCCGGCTGGCGGCGCCGCCGGCCCGGTCAGGGGAGGCGGAGCTCGGCGAAGACCGCCCGATGGTCGGTGCGAGGCACGTCGCGCACCTCGACCCTGGCCACGCCCACCCGCCGGTCCGCCAGCACGTGGTCGATGGCGATCAGCGGCGGGAGCAGCCGCCCGTGCGGCCACGTCGGGGTCAGCCCCCTGCCCACCGCCGTCGCGGCGTCGACGTACCCCTTCGCCAGCAGGTCCCGCAGCGCCCGGTGGTCGAGGCTGGCGTTGAAGTCGCCCGCGAGCACCCGCACCACGTCGGGCGACGGCGCGGGCATCGCCTTCAGGGAGGCGTTCCACTCGGTCACCATCGGCCCGAGCGGCGGGTTCGGGTGGATCGCCACCACCTGCGCCCTGGCCCCCGACGGCAGCGTCACGGTGGCGGCGGGCATGTTGTGGCCGATCGGCGTGAACAGCCCCTTCTCCTCGGTCAGCGGGTGCTTGGCGAACAGGCCGCTGCCGGTCGCGCCCCAGGCCGGCTGCAGCACCCGGTACGGCATGAGCCTGTCCAGCCCCGCCGCGTCCAGCCGCCTGACCGTCTCGGGCCCCAGTTCGAGCGCGCTGAACACGTCAGGGTCGTACTCCCGCACCAGCGCGACCACGGCCTCCGCGTCGGCCCGGGAGAACAGGTTGATCGACAGCACCTTGAGCGCGGGCCCCCGCGCCGTGAGCGGCTCGGGAAAGGCGCGCGGCAGCACGGTGGCGGCCAGCGCCACGCACGCGGCCAGCGCCGGCACGGCCGCGGCCCTCCTGCGTACGGCCAGCGTCACCGCCGCGACCGCGCCGAGCGCCAGCCCGTACGGCGTGAGCGTCATCAGCTGGGTCAGGAACGAGCCGGTCTCCAGCCCGAAGACCCGCACGACCGCCCACGCCACGAGCGCCGTCGCCACCAGCCACGACAGCCACCGCCTGCGCGCGCGCCGCGGCACCGTCCCAGGCGCCTGAAGACCCTTCTCGGCGGTGATGCTCACCCGAACCCCTTGCCTCGGCCTTTCCCACGCCCTTGCGTCGGTCTGTCCGTGACAGTGTGGGGGGCGGAGATGAAAGGCGGATGAAGCGCGAGGAAGGCGGCGCCGTCAGGGCGCCGAGTACAGCAGGCGGCGCTGGAGCGCGTGGTCGATCAGGCCGATGAGCATGTCGCGGCTGGAACCGCGGTCACGGGCGTCGCACAGCAGGATCGGGATGGCCGCGTCGAGCTGGAGCGCGAGCCTGATCTCCTCGACCTCGAACTGCTCGGCGCCGTCGAAGCAGTTGACCGCGACGATGAAGGGCGTGCCGCGCCGTTCGAAGTAGTCGACGGCGGCGAAGCAGTCGCCCAGCCTGCGGGTGTCGGCCAGGACGACCGCGCCGAGCGCGCCCAGCGCCAGCTCGTCCCAGAGGAACCAGAAACGCTCCTGGCCAGGGGTGCCGAACAGGTAGAGCACGTAGTCGGTGTTCAGCGTGATGCGCCCGAAGTCCATCGCCACGGTGGTGGAGCGTTTGGCCGAGACGCCGTAGACGTCGTCCACGCCGACGCCGCGTTCGGTGAGCAGTTCCTCGGTACGCAGCGTCCGCGTCTCCGAGACGGCGCTGACCATGGTGGTCTTGCCCGCCCCGAAACCGCCCGCGATCAGGATCTTGACCGCGTTGGGCATGCGGCGCCGTTCAGAGAGAGCGAAGACCATCGAGTACCGCCTTGTAGACCCGTGGGTCGTGGATGTCGCTGTCGGGGTGGGGATGCTGCACGTCGATCAGATCGTGTTCCAGGAGGTCGCCGAGCAGGACGCAGATCGCCCCCGGCGGCAGGTCCAGGTGGGAGGCCAGTTCGGCCACCGCGATCGGCGCCCTGGACAGGCGCAGGATCGCCGCGTGCTCGGGGTCGAGCCCGGGAGCCGGCCGGTCGGCCACCTCGGCCACCGCGATCGCCTGGGTGATCAGGGCGAAGGCGCCGCGGGCCGGCTGGGTGCGTCCCCTGGTGATCACGAAGGGGCGCAGCAGGCTCGGATCGACCTCGTGCTCGGGCGTGCCTGGACGGGTCGTCAAGCGACCTCACCTGCCCTCAGGTCGGCGGCGTCGGCCGGCGTGAGGCGGGCGCTGGTCGACAGGTGCTGGCCGACCTTGGCGATGAGCATCTCCATCTCGTAGGCCAGCAGGCCGAGGTCGGCGTCATGGGTGGTGAGCGCGGCCAGCCGGGCTCCGTGGCCCGCGATCGTCACGCGCAGGATCAGCTGTTGCCACTCCACGAGTGTCTGCTTGATCTGGCCGCCGCCCGCGTAGTCGGCGGCGGCCGCGGCGAGGCTCTGCAGGCTGGCGGCGACGGCCGACAGCCTGTCGGCGTCGTCGGGTTCGAGCCCGTCCGAGGTGGCGAGCAGCAGCCCGTCGCTGCTGAGGACGATCGCGTGCCGGATGTCGGAGACCCGGGTGACCAGGTCGTTGAGCAGCCAGTTCAGTTGTGCCGTGGTCATGTCGACTCCTGATCGCCGTGGTGGTCGCGGCCGCCGAGCAGGCGCTCGGCGGCGGCGCGACCGCGGACGGTGCCCCGTTGCAGGGCCGCCAAGCGGGTGCGCAGCTCGTGCTCGTCATCCGCGATGTGCGGCACGTGCTCGTCGGGCGGCGGGCCGGCGGCGGAGGGGGCGGGGTGCTGGCGCAGTTCGGGAACGAGGCTGGTCTGGGGCACGCGCAGGGGGAGACCTCCGGGTGTGAAGTGCGGCTGGCCGGTGCTCCGGGCAGGCGTCGCCTGGCCGGGGCGTGAAGCGGGTACGGCTCCCGGCACCGGGGCCGGGGTCGGTGGACGGGCCGGGACGGACGCGACGGCGAACGCCGGTGCGGGCGCGGGCATCGGCGCCGACGGCGTCACGGGAGCGGGCCGGGGGACGGGAGCAGCCGGTGTCCCGGGAGCGGGCCGTGCCCCGATAGCCGGCGGTGCCGATGTGGAGAGCGCCGGTGTGGGCGGTGCCGATGTGGGCGGTGCGGGGCGCTGCCGTTGCGGCAGGGCAGTGGCGGGGGCGGTCCGCTGCGGGTGCGCCGCGGCGGGCGTGAACAGATCGCCGTGCTCCGGTTCCTGCAGCAGCTCCCGCGGCACCAGCACCACGGCGGCCACCCCGCCGTACGGCGAGGACTTGAGCGTCACGGAGATGTCGTGCCTGGCCGCGAGCCTGCTGACGACGTAGAAGCCGAGCCGCGCCGCCGTACCGGTGATCTTGAACTCCGGCGGGTCGGCGATCCGCCGGTTGGCCTCCGCCAGCTCCTCGGCGGACATGCCGAGGCCGCGGTCCTCGATCTCCAGCGCGTACCCGTTGGCGACGTGCTGCCCGCTGACCGTGACGGTCGTGGAGGGCGGGGAGAACGACACGGCGTTGTCGATGAGCTCGGCCAGCAGGTGGGTCAGGTCACCGACGGCCCTGCCGAGCAGGTGGCTGTCGTCGAGCGGGGTGATGGAGACCCTGGCGTAGTCCTCGACCTCGGCCAGCGCGCCGCGCACCACGTCGAGCAGCGGGACCGAGCGCCGCCACGTACGAGCGGGGGTGGCGCCCGCCAGCACCAGCAGGTTCTCGGCCGCCCGCCGGGTCCTGACGGCCAGGTGGTCGAGCGTGTACAGGTCGGTCAGCTCCTGCGGGGTGGTGGCGCGGCGCTGCATGGCGTCGAGCGCGTCGAGCTGCCGCTTGACCAGCCCCTGGGTCCGGCGGGCCAGGCTGGTCAGCGTGTTGCGGGTGCTCAGCCGCAGCTCCGCCTGCTCGACCGAGACCCTGATCGCGGTCTCCTGCACGGTGTTGAAGGCGCGCGCCACCTCGCCGATCTCGTCGGGCCCGAACGCCAGCGGCGGCGCCTCCTCGGTCAGGTCGACGTCCTGGCCGTGGCTGACGCGTTCGACCACGCCGGGCAGCCGGTGCTCGGCCAGGTCCAGGGCGGCCGCCCGCAGCCGGTTCAGCTGCGCCAGCAGGGCCCTGGTGGTGGTGACCGCGAGCACGATCGAGGCGACGACCGCCACCAGGCCGAGCCCACCGGCGATCAGGAGGCGGACCAGCACGCCGACGGCGACCGGGACCGCCTGCTGGACCACGCGGTCGCCGCCGTCCTGGATCACCGCGTTGAGGCCGGACAGCGCGCCGTCGGCGGCGCTGCGCCACTGCTGGGCGGTGACCGGCGCCGCGCTCCCGGTGGGATCGGCCTCGGCCAAGGCGTGCTCCAGCGCGCGCAGCCGGGTCACCGGCGCGCTCGCTCGCCACTCGCGGAAGGCCCGCTGGTCCTCGGCGGGCAGCGCGGAGGCGGCCTGCTCCAGGGTGTAGGTGGCGATGGTGCTCGCCCTGACGATCTCGGACTGGTCGTCGCGGGTGAGGCTACCGCCGGCCAGGACGCCGCTGACCAGCGCGTCCTCGCGGGACAGCAGCTCGCGGGAGACGCTCATCGCGCTGAGCGACCTGGCGTGCTTGGCGATCTCGTCGTCGTCGACGGCCGCCGCCGCGTCGTACATGTCGTAGAAGCTGTCGATCAGCGCGTCGTAGGCCGCCTGCGCCTGCCGGCGGTCCTGCCGTCCCGCGTCGACGCCCGAGCGCAGCTCGGGCAGGGTGGCCAGCTGCCGGACCACCTCCTGGGCGCGGACGTTGAGCGAGTCGGAGGCGGCCCACCGCGTGAGGGTGGCACGTGCGGACTCGTCGAACGCCACCCGCAGCCGGTCGTTGTCCGCGCGCTGCGCGCGCAGCTGCTGGCCGGCCACCGATCCCGAGCCGAGCGAGCCGATGGTCAGGCGCCGTTCGCGTTGCAGGCCCCATAACAGGGGTTCGCTCGGCTGGACGAGGTTGCCGTCGACCGTGGTGACCCACAGCAGGTTGATGCTGTCGGAGACGGTGACCCACGCGCTGAATGCCCACAGGGCCACCAGGGAGACCAGCATCGCGACGATCTTGCTACGGACCCGGGTTGCCCGCCATCGCCGGTGTTTGCTGCGGGCCTCCGAGGCCTTGTCAAGGCCGCGAGATGACCGCGTTTGTCGCACACCAGGGGAATGTGGCACTCGGCACACCCTAGCGATCGGACAAATCTCGCTCAAGATCCTCAGTGGATTGTGTCAGATCTCCCCTCGGTGGGGATCGTCCGCAAATCCCGGGCCGGGTGCGGCTCCGCGACGCGCTCCCGAGGCTTCCCGCGCACCGCAGCGCGGCACTCGCCCGCCCGGCCGGCGCGCAGGCGCCGGTGCGCCCGTAGCGGTGCCGCTGCGGAGCGTCAGGCCCGAAACGCCGCCCGTACGGCAGGCGGCCCGCCCGCCGTACGGGCGGCCGGTTCTCCGTCGAGGCGGGCGACCTTTTCCGGCGGAAGGCGAGCGTTCTCGTCGCCCCCGGCGTGTTCTTCGGACGCGAAGGGCGGTTCAGGATCACCATCGGAATGGACACCGGCCACCTGTCCCAGGCGCTCGAAGCCCTGTCGCCCGTCGTGGCCGAACTACCCGACGCTGTTCAGAGGTGATGGACGTGGAGCTCCGCCTCCTTTCCCGCGCGTACTCCGTCTGCCGGCTGCCGGCGGGCACCGCCGTACCGGCCCCGCCGCCGTCGGCCGAGCTGTACGGCCTGACGGTGACGGCCGACGAGGTCTCCGTCGTCTGCGCCACGGGCGAGGAGCCGCCGGGCGCCCAGGTGGAGAGCGGCTGGAGCGCGCTGCGGGTGGCGGGCGAGCTGGACTTCTCGCTCATCGGCGTCCTGTCGTCGCTCACCGCGCCGCTGGCCGAGGCGGGCGTGTCGGTGTTCGCGCTGTCGACGTACGACACCGACTACCTTCTGGTGCGGACGGCCGACCTGCGGCGGGCGTGGAAGGCGCTGGAGGCGCGCGGATACGTGATCAGCGAGGGCTGAGCCCCTCCATGCCGTAGGCGAGCCGGTCCCGGCGCGAACTCCGCCTCCGGCCTGGCGATCACGCACAGACTGGTCGTATCCCTGTATAGTCGCGCGCGTCGCACGATACGAGGAGGTGAGCCTGATGACGACGTTCTTCCGTCCTGCCCGGGCCCTCCTGGTCGCCGCGTTCGCCTGATCCGCGTCCAGGAGCGCGCCCGTCCGCGTCACTCCTGAACGAAGGAACCATGACACTCGAGTCTTTTCGCATCACCGTTTCCGATGACGTCCTGACCGACCTGCGCGAGCGCCTGACCCGCACCCGGTTCACGACCGCGTCCGACCCCGCCTTCTGGGCGGCCGGGGTCGACCCCGACTACCTGCGCGAGCTCGTCTCCTACTGGGCCGACGGGTTCGACTGGAGCGCGGTCGAGTCGGCGCTCAACGCCTTCCCCCACCACGTGGCCGAGGTCGACGGCCGGCGGGTCCACTTCGTGCTCATGCGCGGCACGCGGGTGGAGGGGGCGCCGGAGCCGCTGCCGCTGGTCCTGACGCACGGCTGGCCGAGCAGCTTCGTGGAGATGCTGCGCGTCGCGCCCCTGCTGGCCGACCCCGCCGCCCACGGCGGCGATCCCGCGGACGCCTTCGACGTGGTCGTCCCCTCGCTGCCCGGCTTCCTGTTCTCCGAGCTGCCGCGCGAGCGGTTCACCCGCAAGGGCGTCGCGCGGACCTGGCACGCGCTCATGACGCGGACCCTCGGCTACCGCCGCTTCGGCGCCTTCGGCGGCGACATCGGCGGCGGGGTCACCCAGTGGCTCGGCGCGCTCTACCCGGACGAGGTCGCCGGCGTCCACATCACCTCGGCGGTCGTGACCTCCGACTTCTCCGACGTCCCGCCGACTCCCCAGGAACAGGCCTTCCTCGACGCCCTCGCCGCCTACGACGTCACCGACCAGGGCTACAGCGAGATCATGTGGAGCAGGCCCGACACGATCGCCGCCGCCCTCATGGACTCTCCCGCGGGACTGCTGGCCTGGATCGCCGACAAGTACCGCGACTGGAGCGACTGCGGCGGCGACCTGGAGAAGCGCTGGGACAAGGACACGCTCCTGACGGTGGCCACCCTCTACTGGGCGACCGGCACCATCGGCTCGTCCTTCCGGCAGTACTACGACTACGGGCTCAACGAGCCGGTCCCCACGATCGGCGTGCCGGCCGCCGTCACGCTGAGCAACGAGCCCGCCTTCGCGGGCTTTCCCAGGAGCATGGCCGAACGCCTCTACGCCGACCTGCGCCACTGGAGCACCCCCGACCGCGGAGGGCACTTCATGGCGCACGAGGAGCCCGAGCAGGTGGCCAGGGAGCTGCGGGACTTCTTCCGCCCCCTACGGTCCACCGGCTGATCCGCGGTGCATCGGCTGATCCGCGGTGCACCGGTTGAGCTGCGGTGCACCGGTTGAGCTGCGGTGCACCGGCTGGTCCGCGGTGCACCGGCTGAGCTGCGGGTCTTCCGCTGGCCGCGGCTGACCCGCTGATCCGTGGGAAAGGGCCGCTTCCCGGCGATCGGGGAGCGGCCCTGCCGTTCAGCGGGACGGGCCGTTCAGCGGACCCCGCCGTTCAGGATCGGGATCAGCTGCTCCTCCTCGTAGTCGAGGTGCGCCTCGACCTCCTTGGTCAGCTCGTCGACCCCGGCCACGAGGGTGTCCCGGTCGAGCCCGTCGTCCGCGAGCAGCTCCTGCAGCCGGGCCAGCAGCCGCGCGACCACCTCGTGCTCCTCACGCAGGCGCGTCATGGCGGGGGCGAGCTCCGGATGCCTCGCCTCCAGGGAGGGGAACATCATCGTGTCCTCGCCCATGTGGTGATGGTGCAGCCCCTGGCACAGCGACAGACAGTTGACGCGCAGCTGCGCCCCGATGCCGGGACCCGACGCGGCGACCTCCTTGCGGATCAGGGCCAGCTCCCTGCGGAAGGAGCCGTGGATCTTCCTGAGCACCTCGCCCATCGGCCCCGCCGGCGGGCCGTCGTGGACGGGGTGGAGCGCGACGACGGGAATGACCCTGCTCGTCCTGGCCTGGTACTCGCCCCAGCCGGGGTCGGCTTCCACCGCGCGGTCGAACAGCCGGTCCCGCTCCTCGCCCTCCAGCACCACGGCGTCGGCCTCGTAGGTGAAGACGCCGTCCTCGACGGTGACGCGCGGGTGGGCGAGGAGGTTGTGGTACCAGGCGGGATGGGTGGGCGCGCCCATGGCCGAGGCGATGACGAGCATCCGGTCACCGTCGGGCAGGTAACCGAGCGGCGTCGTACGGCGGGCGCCCGTCCTGGCCCCCGTGGTCGTGAGCAGGAGCAGCCGCGCTCCCTCGAAGGCGCCGACCTGGCCGGCGTTGGCGCGGAACTCGTCGATGATCTGCTGGTTGAAGTCGTTGGTCATGCGTGTGTTCGCTCCAGGCGTGGATGAAGATCATTGGAAAGTCGGGGAACGGCCCGCACAGGGCAGAAGACGCCGACGGACGGCGTGAAAGGAATCCCAGGAGTACAGGAGTACCGGGAGTACGCGGCGCCGGGCGTGGGGAGGCGCGCGGGAGGGTCGTGGCGGTTAACCGCGCTCGACAGTGTGAGAAGTCACGACATCATCCCCCTGATACGGCGCCTCCATGCCTCCGCCGTCCTCCCGGGCGGCGGCACGCGACGCGAAGGTCATTACAGGCGCATCCCGCAGATCTTGTCAAGGCGCTCGCGCCGGCACCGGAGGTCAGTCATGGGCCAGTGTCGTCGCGACCTGCGGGAGCGTGTGACGATCGAGGCATGACACGATCGTTCGACGACCTGGTGGCCGAGGCCGCCGCCGTACCGGTCGCCGGCTGGGACTTCTCCTGGCTCGAAGGGCGGGCGACCGAGGAGCGCCCGTCCTGGGGTTACCAGCGCATGATGAGCGACAGGCTCGCCACGGCCGGGGCCGCGCTCGACGTCGAGACCGGCGGGGGCGAGGTGCTGGCGGGAGCGCGGAGGCTGCCGCGCACCATGGTGGCCACCGAGTCGTGGCCGCCGAACATCGTCAGAGCGACCAGGCTGCTGCATCCCCTGGGCGCGGTCGTCGTCGCCACCTCCGGCGAACCGCCGTTTCCGTTCGCCGACGAGGCCTTCGACCTGGTGACCAGCCGGCATCCGGTGACCGTGTGGTGGAGCGAGATCGCCAGGGTGCTCCGGCCGGGCGGCACCTACTTCGCCCAGCACGTCGGACCCGGCAGCGTGTTCGAGGTGACCGAGTACTTCCTCGGCCCGCAGTTCGAGGCGCGCAGCAAGCGCCATCCCGCCGTCGAGACCGCCGACGCCGTGGCGGCCGGCCTGCGGATCCTCGACGTGCGCATGGAACGGCTGCGGATGGAGTTCTTCGACATCGGCGCCGTCGTCTACTTCCTGCGCAAGGTGATCTGGATCGTCCCCGGTTTCACCGTCGAGGCCCACCGCGACCGGCTGCGCGACCTGCACGAGCGGATCGCCAAGGACGGCTCGTTCGTCGCCCACGCGTCACGGGTGCTCATCGAGGCCCGCAAGCCGGCCTGAACCGCCGATCAAGGTAGAGAAACCTCTACCCGCGATCGGGCGCCAACCTTACTGCCCTTCACGCGAGCGATGACGATCATCGAAGGCATGAGAACAGTGACGATCAGGCCGCGGGTCCACGCGGTGGGAGCAGTGGTGGCGGCGATGGCGCTCGGCGTGGTCGTCGGCGGCGGCGGGCAGGCCGCCACCGCCGACGACGCGGGCGGCAGGGCCAGGTTCGAGGAGATCGACGTCCAGCGGATCAACGTCGTCGAGCCGGACGGCAAGCCCCGCCTGGTCCTGACCAACAGGGTGAAGTCGCCGGGCGCCGTCGTCGACGGCGTCGACCTGGGCAACGGGGGGCTGCGGCCGGGCATGATGTTCTACAACTCCGCAGGCGACGAGAGCGGCGGCCTCGGGCTGCACAGCGGCCTGGTCGACGGCAAGCCGGAGGCGTTCGGGCAGCTGGCCTTCGACCAGTACAAGCAGGACCAGACGCTGGTCCTGCGGTACGCGGAGGGCCAGGGCGAGCGGAGCGTCGGCCTGGAGGTCAAGGACCGGCCCGACACCCCGCTGTCGGCCATGTACGAGGAGTACAAGAAGATCCAGGAGATGCCGCCGGGCCCCGAGCGCGACAAGGCGATGGCGGAGTTCAAGGAGAAGTATCCTGCTCCGCAGCGGGCCTTCTTCGGCAAGAACCGCGACAGGTCGGTGGGGCTGACGCTCGCCGACGGGAAGGGGAAGCCGCGTATCGTGCTCCGGGTCGGCGAGGACGGCAGCCCGCGGATCCAGTTCCTGAACGCCAGGGGCGAGATCACCAGGACGATCAAGGGCTGATGACCACAGTCGTGATGCCATGGCCGGCGATACCGGGCAACCCGCTGCGCTTCCTCGCGTCGGCGTGGCCCTGGCGGGCGCTCGCCTACCTGGTGACCGGCCTGCCGGGCATCGCCGGTGTGGCCTTCCTGTGGTTCCTGGGCGAGCAGGCCGCACTGGTGGTCGGCGCGATCATCCTGATTGTCGCCGTGGGGGCGCTCAGCGGCCTGATCGCGGATCTGGAACGCAGACGGCTACGGCTGATCGACCCGGTCGAGGCGCGCGCGCCGCGGCCGGCGACCGCGAGCGTCCTCTGGCGGCAGATCGGGTACGCGCTCCTGATGGCGACGGTCCTGCCCACGGTCAACCTGGTCGTCCTGATCCTCGCCGGGCTGACCGTGACCTCGCTGGTCGGCTCGTTCCATTCCTGGCTGGCCGGCCGGCTGGACGCCGGGCCCGTGGCCGACGCGCTCGGCACGCTCGCCACGCTGGTCTGGCTGGCGGCCTGCGCCTACCTGGTCACGCTGATGGCCGTGGCGCAGGGGGCGCTGGCGCGCAGCATGCTCACCGCGCCTGCCGAAGCCAGGATGATCGAGCTGACCAGGTCGAGGGCCAGGCTGGTCGACGCGTTCGAGGCCGAGCGGCGGCGTATCGAGCGGGACCTGCACGACGGCACCCAGCACCAGCTGACCGCCGTGCTCATGCAGCTCGGCCTCGCCAGGCTCGACGTCGGAACCGACGCCGACCGTGCGGCGCAGGCCATCGACCTGGCCTACGGCCACGCGCAGGCCGCGCTGGACGAGCTGCGCCGCGTCGTGCGGGGCATGCATCCGTCGGCGCTCGCCGACCGGGGACTCGCGGTGGCCGTCACCGAACTGGCCCGCCACTGCCCGGTGCCCGTGACGCTCGACCTGGACCTGCCCGTGCGCCCGCCGCCCGGGGTGGAGGCGGCGGCCTACTTCTGCGTCTCCGAGGCCCTCACCAACGTGATCAAACACAGCGGGGCCCGCCAGGCCGCCGTCAGCGCCACGCTGTCGGACGGCCGGCTCGTCGTCGAGGTGAGCGACGACGGCGCCGGCTCGGCCGATCCCGCGGCCGGCAGTGGGATCAGCGGGCTGGCCGACCGGGTCGGCGTGCTCGACGGGACCCTCTCGCTCAGCAGCCCCCCTGGAGGGCCGACGACGCTCAGGGTGCGCATCCCATGCGATTGATGATCGCCGAAGACTCGGTGCTGCTCAGGGAGGGACTGACCGGCATCTTCGCCAGGTTCGGGCACGAGGTCGTCGCCGCCGTCGGCAGCGCGGGCGAGCTGCTGCACGCCGTCGCCCGCGAGGTGCCCGACCTCGTCGTGGTGGACGTCCGCATGCCGCCGACCTTCCGCGACGAGGGGCTGAGGGCGGCCATCGCGCTGCGCGGCGACCATCCGGGGCTCGGCGTCCTGGTGCTGTCGCAGATCGTCGAGGAGGCGGCGGCGGGCGAGCTCATGGCGGCGGGAACGCGCGGCATCGGCTACCTGCTCAAGGACAGGATCGGGGCGATCACCCAGTTCGTGGCGGACGCCGAGGCGGTCGCCTCCGGCGGCACGGTCCTCGACCCGGACGTGATCCACCAGCTGTTCGCCCACCGCCGGGCCCACGACCCGCTCGACACGCTGTCGCCGCGCGAACGCGAGGTGCTCGCGCTGGTCGCCGAGGGCCGCTCCAACAGCGCGATCGCCCAGCGGCTCCACGTGTCGGAGGCGGCCGTGGCCAAGCACGTCACCGGCGTCTACACCAAGCTCGGCCTCGGGCTCGACGGCGACGACCACCGCAGGGTGCTCGCCGCCCTCACCTTCCTCCGCTCCCGCTGACCACCTGGCCGAGTGCCGGCCTCCCGCGAGAGCCGGGCCCGCCGCCCCGGCGGGTGCCCCAGCGGCCCGCGGCCGGGGCTGGGATCGCTGGGGCGTTCCCGCGGCAGAACGGTAGGAGCCGGCGCGCGCTCGAACGCAACCCGGCGTGCGGGCCCCCGAGGGCCTTCCACGATCGTCACCCGGCGCCGCCCGGTGTCCTCAGCGCGAGCGGGCAGCCGCCCCCGGCGCTTCGCGGGGAGACGGGGACGGAGCGAGGTCCGATACGGCGGGAGGTCTGGTGGGGGTGGGGTTCGGTGTGGCGGGAGGTCTGGTGGGGGTGGGGTCTGAAGCGGCGGGAGACCCGGTCGGGGTGGGGTCCGGTAGGCCGGGGGACGGGGACGCGGGGCGGCCCGGCACGGGGTGGGTCGAGAGGGAGACGGGGGTGCGGCCGAGCATGGCGCGGGCGGTGCGGGCCAGATGGGCCTGGTCGGCGAATCCGGCTGTCGCCGCGGCCGACGCCACCGAGGAGCGGGCGAGCTGGGCGACGGCCGCGCGCAGGCGTGCCCACTGGCGCAGCCGTACCAGCGGGATCCCGACGGACGCGCGGACCAGGGCGCGCAGCCGCGGCACGGACAGCCCGACCTCGGCGGCGATGGCATGGATGGGCAGTTCGGGGGAATCGGCGGCCATCGCATGGACGGGCAGCCCGAGATCGGCGGCGATGGCATGCACGGGCAGTCCGGGGGGAACGGCGGCCATCGCATGGACGGGCAGCCCGGGGGCGACAGCGTCGGCGGTGTGGACGGGCAGGCCGGGGGCGGTGGTGGCGGTGTGGACGGGCAGGCCGGGGGCGATGGTGGCGGTGTGGACGCGCGGGCCGGGGGCGGCGGCGGGCGGGGTGGCGGTGGCCAGGACCAGCGCGTGGGCCACGCGGGGGTCGAGCGCCGGGCCGGGCCCGGCCAGCGCCACGAGTTCGGGCAGGGCGGCGCCGCGGGCCAGAGCGTCCCGCAGCCGCCGTACGGCATGCCCGTCGAGCGCCGTCATCTCCCGTGGCGCGCCCAGCAGCCACGGATCGACGAACAGCGCCGTGTAGGCCGAGGTCACCGCGGCGGTGTGGGCCAGCTGGGGCGGCACGAGCAGCCCCGCCCCCCGGATGCGCCCCGCCACGGCGGTCCCCCGCTCGGGAAGGACGACCTTCCACACCGGGTGCAGGTGGCGGGCGACGGCCGCCGGGCCGTTCTCCTCGAACACGGTCAGCCCGCCGCCGGGGGCGAACGCCAACCGGCGATCGTTTCGTTCAAGCGCTCGCGCGGGCGCGGGGGTCAGCATGGCGTCATGCACGATACCGCCGCCATCGCCCTGGCCCTCTTCCTGGCCGCCGTGGGGATCTCCCACTTCGTCTTCCCCGGCTACTTCCGCACGCTCGTGCCCGGCTGGTTCCCGTGGCCGGGGCCTGCCGTCGTGGCCGGCGGGGTGGCGGAGATCCTCCTGGGCGTGCTGCTCGCCGTCCCCGGCGGCAGGGCGGCGGGAGGGTGGGCCGCCGCCGCGCTCATCACCGCCTACCTCGCCTCGCACGTCGACGCGCTCCGGCACGCGCACCGCGACCGGCCGCGGCTGCTGGACCGTCCGGCGGGCGCGGTGGCCCGGCTGGTGGTCAACGCCGCCTACATCGGCTGGGCGGTCATGGTGGCGCTCACCGCGCCCTGACGCGCACCCCTGACGCGCGATCTCCCGACCTCCGTGGCCGGTCCTCGAACCGGGCACGGGGTCCCGGGGACGTTTCGCCGGGAGGGTGGCGTGGCAGGTGTCCTGAATGGCAACCGTGTGGGACCTGGTGGTGGTCGGCGGCGGGCCCGCGGGGTCGGCGGCGGCCCTGCGCGCCAAGCAGCTCGACCCCGCCGCGCGCGTCCTGCTGCTCGACAGGGACGACTTCCCCCGCGACAAGGCGTGCGGCGACGGCATCGCCGCGCACGGCGGCGACGAGCTGGCCCTGCTCGGCCTGCCCGACCTCATCGCCGACTACCGGCCGACGCGGCGCCTGTCGGTGGTCTCGCCCGGCGGCGTGCGCGTCTCGGCCACGGTGGCCAGGCCCAACCATGTCGTGCCGCGCATGGTGTTCGACGCCCGCCTCGTCGCGGCGGCCCGCGCGCGGGGCGTCGAGGTGCGCCGCCACCGCGTCCGCTCGCTGGACGCCGCCGACGGCCACGTGGTCATCGACGGCGAGGTGCGCACCCGCACGGTCGTCGCGGCGGACGGCGCGCACTCCACCGTGCGCCGCGTGCTCGGCGTGCGGCCGGCGCCCGACAGGCACACCGCGATCGCGGTGCGCGGCTACGCGGACCTGCCCGGCGCCGACGACGCCCAGCTCATCGCCATGCAGCGGGCCGGGTGGCCGGCGTACGCGTGGTCGTTCCCCATCGGCGACGGCACCGCGAACGTGGGGTTCGGCATGCTGCTGCCCCGGCTGCGGGCGACCGGCCTGCCCGGCCGGCAGGTGCTGCACGGCAGGCTCGCCGAGCTGCTGCCCGACCTGCCCGCCCGTGACCTGCGCGCCCACCACCTGCCGCTGTCGCCGGGCCGCCCGCGGCCTGGCGCGGGCAGGGTGCTGCTCGCCGGCGACGCCGCCGGTCTCGTCAACCCGCTCACCGGCGAGGGCATCTACTACGCGCTGCTGTCGGGCAGGCTCGCCGGCGAGGCGGCCGTCACCTCGACCGGCGACCCGCTGGCCGCCTACCGGCGCGCCCTGCGCGGCGCGCTCGGACGGCACCTGCTGACGACCGACGTGCTGGCCCGCGTGGCGCAGTCGCCGGGGTTCATCGACGCGGCGATCGAGACGGCCGCGCGCCGGACCGAGGTGTTCGACCTGCTGGTGGAGGTGGGTCTGGGCGCGGGTACGGTGCCCGTCCCGCTGATGTGGGCGGTGGTACGCCGCTGGCTGGCACGCAGCCTGCGCCGAGAGGGCTGAGGCGCGCCGGACGGCCGGCGACACCGGCGGCCGCCGGCACTGAGGCGGGACGGCCGGGGAGAGCCGGTGGCTGCCGGCACTGCGGTGGGGTGGGACGGCCGGGGAGAGTCGGTGGCCGTCAGATGGGCGGTGAGGCGGACGACCGGGGGAGAGCCGGGCCGTCCGTCAGGCGGTGAGGTGGGCGCCGTTGGCGACCAGGAGGGCGACGTCGATCGCGGCCACCAGGATCGACGCGGTGAAGGGCGCCTTCGGCAGACGACGTCCCAGCGCCACGCCCGCGGCGGCGACGCCGGTGGCCACGACGAGCGCGATCCAGGCGGCCGGGCCCGCCGCGCCGTACGGGCCGAAGGCCAGCAGCGCGGTGGCCGCCAGCAGCGGCAGCGGGACCAGCAGGGAGACGGTGGGGCGGCCCAGTCGCTGCGGCAGGCCGCGCACGCCCGCCGCCAGGTCGGCCCGGATGTCGGGCAGCACGTTGGCCAGGTGCGCGCCGACCCCCAGCAGCGCGGCGGCCAGGACCGCCCACCAGGCGGGCCACGGCCGTCCGGGCAGGCCCAGCGTCACGAAGGCCGGCAGCGCGCCGAACCCCACCGCGTAGGGCAGCCAGGACCACACTGTCGCCTTGACGCCGAGGTCGTAGGCCCACGCGGCCCCGACGCCCGCCAGGTGCACGGTGCCTGCCAGCCAGCCCGAGGCCAGCGACAGCGGGACGCACAGCCCCAGCGCGACGAGCGCGGCGGCGCGCACGGTGCGGGCGCGCACCGTTCCGGCCACGATCGGCTTGCCGGCGCGTCCGGCGGCCGTGTCGCGGCGGGCGTCGACGGCGTCGTTGCACCATCCGATCGACAGCTGCCCGGTCAGGACGGCGGCGCCGACCAGCGCGCACCCCGCGGCGTCCCGCCCGCTGGCCACGGCCAGCACGGTGACCAGGAACGTGACCGCGACGGTCGGGCCGGGATGGCAGCTGCCGGCCAGCCCTCTGAGCACCCGCGCCGACCTCACCGCCCGTCACACCAGCCGATCATTGGCAGCCGAATCCATGCCGTCTCATGGGCATAGTAGCCAGCGGGCAGGGCAGCCTCCCGGACAAGTGTCTACCGGAGGGGTGCCGATGACCTGGATCGCAGCCGTCCACGGCGTGCTGCCCCCCAACCGCTACCCGCAGGGCGAGCTCACCGATCTGGCCGCCCGCACCTTCCTGCCGGCAGGCGCCGACCGCCGGCTGCTCGACCGGCTGCACACGAGCGCCAGGGTCGAGTACCGGCATCTCGCCCTCCCGCTGGACCAGTACGGCAAGCTCGACGGCTTCGGCGCCGCCAACGAGGCGTTCGTCTCGGCGGCCGTCGAGCTCGGCGCCGAGGCGGTCGGCGCGGCGTTGGACGAGGCGGGTCTGGCGCCCGGCGACGTGGACCTCATCATGTTCACCTCCGTCACCGGTGTCGCCGCGCCCTCGGTGGAGGCCAGGGTGGCGGTCCGCCTCGGGATGCGGCCGGACGTCAAGCGCATCCCGGTCTTCGGCCTGGGCTGCGTGGCGGGCGCGGCGGGGATCGCCAGGCTGCACGACTACCTGCTGGGCCGGCCAGGCGACGTCGCCGTGCTGCTGTCGGTGGAGTTGTGCTCGCTCACCTTGCAGCGTGGCGACGCCTCCACGGCCAGCCTGGTGGCCAGCTCGCTGTTCGGCGACGGCGCCGCCGCGGTGGTGGCGTGCGGGTCGGCGCGAGAGGGGAAAGGGCCCTGCGTGCTGGCCACGCGCAGCCACCTGTATCCCGGCACCGAGCAGGTCATGGGCTGGGAGGTCAGGGACGGCGGCTTCGGCGTGGTGCTCGACGCGGGCGTCCCCGAGGTCGTGCGCGCCCACCTCGCCGGCGACGTGCGCGGTTTCCTGGCCGACCACGGCCTGACCGTCGGCGAGGTGGCGGCGTGGGTGTGCCACCCGGGCGGGCCGAAGGTGCTGGAAGCGGTGGCCGAGGCCCTCGACCTGCCGCCGGGCGCGCTCGACCTGACCTGGCGCTCGCTGGCCGCCAACGGCAACCTGTCGTCGGCCTCCGTCCTGCACGTGCTGCGTGACACGCTGCGCCTGCGCCCACCGCGGCCCGGCTCCGCCGGGCTGCTCATCGCGATGGGCCCGGGGTTCTGCTCCGAGCTCGTCCTGCTGCGCTGGTAGCCGCCGATGCCGTGGTATTCGCTGCTCGTGCTGCTCGTGGGCGTGGAACGCCTGGCCGAGCTGGTCGTCGCCCGCCGCAACGCCCGCTGGAGCATGGCGCGCGGCGGGCGGGAGTACGGCCAGGGCCACTACCCGTGGATGGTGGCCCTGCACACCGGGCTGCTCGCCGGTTGCCTGCTGGAGGTGTATCTGGCCGGCAGGCCGTTCGTTCCCGCGCTCGGCTGGCCGATGCTGGCCCTCGTGCTGGCCGCGCAGGCGCTGCGGTGGTGGTGCGTCGCCGCGCTGGGGCCGCGCTGGAACACGCGGGTCATCGTGGTGCCGGGGCTGCCGCTGGTGCGGCGCGGGCCGTACCGGCTGGCCTGGCTGCGCCACCCGAACTACGTGGCGGTGGCCGTCGAGGGCGCCGCGCTCCCGCTCGTCCACTCGGCCTGGATCACCGCGCTGGTCTTCACCGTGGCCAACGCCGTCCTGATGGCGGTGCGGATCCGCTGCGAGAACACGGCGCTGGCCGCCCTCCCGGCATGATCGACGTGCTGGTGGCGGGGGGCGGGCCGGCCGGGCTGGCCACCGCGATCCACGCCGCCCTCGCCGGGATGAGCGTCGTGGTCGTCGAGCCGCGGCGCGCGCCGGTCGACAAGGCGTGCGGCGAGGGGCTGATGCCCGGCGGCGTCGCCGCGCTGCGGGCGATGGGGGTGGCGGCCGGCGGGCATCCGCTGCTGGGCATCGACTACGTGCGGGGGGAGACCCGCGCGCGGGCCGGTTTCGCCGCCGAGCCGGGCCGCGGCGTGCGCCGTACCTCGTTGCACGCGGCCATGTCGGCGCGGGCCGCGGAGCTGGGCGTCCCCGTCGTCACCGGCAGGATCACGCGCGTCCGCCAGGACGCGCGAGGGGTGGTGGCGGGCGGCCTGAGCGCCCGCTGGCTGGTGGCCGCCGACGGGCTGCACTCCCCGCTGCGCACGTCGCTGCGCCTGGGCGTGCGCGACCCGCGCCCCCACAGGTACGGCCTGCGCAGGCACTACCGCATGGCGCCGTGGTCCGACTTCGTCGAGGTGCACTGGTCGGAGGTGGGGGAGGCGTACGTGACCCCGGTGGGCGACGACCTCGTCGGGGTGGCGATCCTGAGCGCGCGGCGCGGCGGCTACGACGAGCACCTGGCCGCCTTTTCCGGCCTGACGCGCAGGCTCACCGGTCCCGCCGTGACGCCGGTGCGCGGGGCGGGCCCGCTGCGCCAGCGGGTCAGGAGCAGGGTGGCCGGGCGGGTGCTGCTCGTCGGTGACGCCGCCGGATACACCGACGCGATCACCGGTGAGGGGGTCAGCCTGGCCGTCCTGTCCGCGCGGGCGCTCGTGGACTGTCTCGTGGCGGGCCGCCCCCACGACTACGAGCGGGAGTGGCGGCGGCTGTCCCGGCGGCACCGGCTGCTCACCGAGGCGTTGCTGGGCGTCGCCCGCAGGCCGGGTACGGCCCGCCTGGTCGTGCCCGCGGCCGCCCGGCTTCCCGCCCTGTTCACGGCCGTGGTGCGGGCGCTGGCCTGACGGGACGGCCGCGGGCGTTCCCATGGCGGCGGACGACCGGCGGGAAGGCGCCGAAAACCAGCAGCCGAAGATCACGATGCCCGCCTATGCTCGGGCATCGTGCGGTTTTCTGAACGAGTTCTGGATCTGTTCGGCGAGGATGCCGTCTGGTCGGACGACCACGAGGGCATGAGCGGTCACCTGTCGCGGGTGACCAGCGCGGCGGGGGTCTTCTACGTCAAGCACGGTCCCGTGGCCCGCGAGGAGTACGAACGGCTGCGCTGGTTGAAGCACTGGATGCCGGTCCCCGACGTCGTGGCCTTCGACGAAGACGCGCTCGTGCTGGCCGACGTGGGATGGCCCAGCCTGGAGCGCGGGGCGCCGGCGGACATCGGCACGATCATGGGAGGCGTGCTCCGCGAGCTGCATGCCGTACCGGTCGGGGAGTGCCCCTTCGACGAGGGGCTGGAGGTCAGGCTCGCCCGCGCGGGCGAGCGGCTGCGGGCCGGGCTGGTCGACCCGGACGACTTCGACGACGACCACGTCGGCCTGACGGCGGCGCAGGTCTACGACCGGCTGCTGGCCGAACGGCCCGCGCGCGAGGACCTGGTCGTCGCCCACGGCGACTACACCCCCGGCAACGTGCTGGTCTCGGCCACGGGACGGCCGGTGCTGATCGACGTGGGCGGTCTCGGTGTGGCCGACCGCTACCTGGACCTCGCCATCGCGCTGCGCGACCTCGGCGAGGACTACGGCGAGTCGGCCGTCGCCGACTTCCTGGCCGCCTACGGCCTGGCGGAGGTCGACCGGTGGCGCCTCGACTACTACCGGTTGCTGGACGAGATGTTCTGAGGCGGCGCGCCGGGGCGGGGCCCGGGCCATCACCCCGGCACGCGCGGTCGCCACGGGGGGACGGCCCTGCCCGCAGAATTCACCAAGCGATGAATCAATCGCCGCACAGGTGCGGCGACCAGCACCCCCGGAAGGCGCTGCCCGCCAGACGGGGCGAAGCGGGATCACTTGCACAAAACCGGTCTTGACATCCGCAATCCACACCCGCACTCTGTTGCGTATAGCGCGAGATGTTTCTCTTTGCGAAACCGAGGTGTGACACGATGATCCCAGCGTGCCCACTTGCATCACTGCCGCGAGGCGAGGCCCTCCGGGTCGAGGCCGACCCGCCCATCGCCGTCTTCCATACCGAGGACGGCGAGATCTTCGCCATCGACGACACCTGTACGCATCAGGATGCCTCGTTGGCCGACGGCTGGCTCGAGGGCTGCGAGATCGAATGCCCGCTGCACGCCTCGCGGTTCGACCTGCGCACCGGCCAGGTCGACGCGCCCCCCGCCAAGCGGCCGGTGCGCACCCACCAGGTCGTCGTCGAGGACGACGTCATCTACGTCGTGCCCTCCGACGAGGAGCCGAACCTGCCGCCCGGCGTCACGCTCAAGGGGCAGGCGTGAACACCGTCTGCGTCGTCGGCGCCTCGCTGGCCGGGCTCCTGACCGCCAGGGCGCTGCGCGGCCAGGGCTACACCGGCCGCCTCGTCCTCGTCGGCGAGGAGCGGCACCGCCCCTACGACCGGCCGCCCCTGTCCAAGGACTTCCTCAAGGGCGCCATCGGCGAGGCCGACCTCGCGCTGGAGGGCGACGGCGAGGAGCTCGACGCCGAATGGCGGCTCGGGGTCGCCGCGACCGCGCTCGACCCGGTCGCCCGCCGCGTCATCCTGAGCGACGGCACCTCGGTCAAGGCCGACGGCATCGTGATCGCCACCGGCGCCTCCGCGCGCGAGCTGCCGGGCGCGCGGAGCCTGGCCGGCGTGCACACGCTGCGCACGCTGGACGACGCCCGCGCGCTGCGCGGCGACCTGGAGCGCGCCGGACGCGTCGTCGTGATCGGCGGCGGCTTCATCGGCGCCGAGGTGGCCGCGACGGCCAGAGACCTCGGCCTGGAGGTCACGCTCGTGGAGTCGGGCAGCGCGCCGCTGGCCGGCGTCCTCGGCGCCGCGATGGCGGAGACGATCGCCACGCTGCACGAGCGGCGCGGCGTGCGCCTGGTACGCGGCGCGTACGTCACCGAGCTGACCGGCGACGGCAGGGTCGACGGCGTACGGCTGGCGGACGGCACGCACCTGCCCGCCGACGTCGTCGTCGTGGGCATCGGCGCGACGCCCAACATCGCGTGGCTGGAGGGCAGCGGCCTCGAGCTCGGCGACGGCGTCGTCTGCGACGAGGGCGGCGGCACCCGCGTGCCCGGCATCGTCGCGGTCGGCGACTGCGCGGCCTGGTTCGATCCCGCCCAGGGCGGCCACCGCCGGATCGAGCACTGGACGGGCGCCAGGCAGCGGGCCGCCGTGGCGGCGGCCACGCTGTTGTCGGGCGGCACCGCCAGGCCCGAGCCGGCGCGCCCGGCCTACTTCTGGTCCGACCAGTTCGATATCAAGATCCAGTTCATCGGGCACGCCAGGGACGCCGACTCGGTGACCGTGGAGGAGGGTGACCCGGCCGACCACAGCTTCCTTGCCGTCTACCGGCAGGGCGAGCGCCCCGTCGCGGTGCTGGGGGTCAACCAGGTCAGGCTGTTCACCCGCTGGCGCCGCCATCTGGAGACCGCGCCGGTCCAGGCCGGCTGAGACAGGAGTGAATCATGGCTCATGAAGTACGCGGCGTGGTCGCGACGGGCAAGGGCAAGCCGGTAAGCCTGGAGACGATCCTGGTGCCGGACCCGGGCCCCGGCGAGGCGCTGGTGAAGGTGCAGGCGTGCGGCGTCTGTCACACCGACCTGCACTACCGTGAGGGCGGCATCAGCGACGACTTCCCCTTCCTGCTCGGCCACGAGGCCGCGGGCGTGGTGGAGGCCGTCGGCCCGGACGTCAAGGACGTCGCCGTGGGCGACTTCGTCATCCTCAACTGGCGGGCGGTGTGCGGCTCCTGCCGCGCCTGCCTGCGGGGCCGCCCGCAGTACTGCTTCGCCACCCACAACGCCACGCAGAAGATGACGTTGCGGGACGGCACCCCGCTCAGCCCCGCGCTCGGCATCGGCGCCTTCGCCGAGAAGACGCTGGTGGCCGCCGGGCAGTGCACCAAGGTCGACCCGGCCGCCGCCCCCGCCGCGGCGGGCCTGCTCGGCTGCGGCGTGATGGCGGGCCTCGGCGCCGCCGTGAACACTGGCGCGGTCAGCCGCGGCGACTCGGTGGCGGTGATCGGCTGCGGCGGTGTCGGCAACGCGGCGATCGCCGGATCGCGGCTGGTCGGGGCCACCACGATCATCGCGGTGGACGTCGACGACCGCAAGCTCGCCTGGGCCCGCGACTTCGGCGCCACCCACACGGTCAACGCCAAGGAGAGCGACCCGGTCGAGGCCGTCAGGGAGCTTACCGGCGGTTTCGGCGCGGACGTGGTGATCGACGCGGTCGGCCGTCCGGAGACCTTCAAGCAGGCCTTCTACGCCCGAGACCTGGCCGGGACCGCCGTGCTCGTCGGCGTGCCCACCCCCGAGATGACGCTGGAGCTGCCGCTCCTCGACGTCTTCGGCCGCGGCGGCGCGCTGAAGTCCAGCTGGTACGGCGACTGCCTGCCCAGCCGCGACTTCCCCATGCTGATCTCCCTCTACCTGCAGGGCCGCTTCGACCTCGACGCCTTCGTCACCGAGACCATCGGCCTCGACCAGGTCGAGGACGCCTTCGCCAAGATGCACCACGGCGACGTGCTGCGCTCGGTGGTGGTGCTGTGATGGCAGGCACCGTGCGCGTCGAACGCCTGGTCACCTCGGGGACGTTCAGCCTCGACGGCGGCACCTGGGACGTCGACAACAACGTGTGGCTCCTCGGCGACGACGACCAGGTGCTGGTCGTCGACGCGGCCCACGACGCCGACGCGATCGCGGCGGCCGTCGGCGACCGCGGGGTGGTGGGCATCGTGTGCACGCACGCCCACGACGACCACGTGAACGCCGCCCCGCTGCTGGCCGCCCGCACCGGCGCGCCCGTCTTCCTGCACCCTGACGACCAGGTGCTGTGGAAGCTCACCCACCCGGTCGCCGCCCCCGACAGGGCGCTGGCGAACGGGCAGATCATCAGGGTCGGCGACAGCGCCGTCCATGTCCTGCACACCCCAGGGCACGCTCCGGGCGCGGTCTGCCTGTACGTGCCCGAGCTGGGCGTCCTGTTCTCCGGCGACACGCTCTTCCAGGGCGGTCCAGGGGCGACGGGCAGGTCGTTCAGCGACTTCCCGACGATCATCTCGTCGATCAGCCAGACGCTGCTCACCCTGCCGGCCGAGACCGTGGTCCACACCGGGCACGGCGACGACACCAGCATCGGAGCCGAGGCTCCGCAGCTCGAGGACTGGATCCGCCGAGGACACTGACCCGGCCCGTATCAGAGGAGTACTCCCGTGACCACCTCCAGCACCGCCCCCACCTCCAGCGTGATCCCCACCCTGCCCGGCCACTACTACACCGATCAGGCGCTCTTCGCGCGGGAGCAGAAGAACATCTTCGAGGCGATGTGGTTCTGCGTGGTGCGCTCGTCCGACATCCCCAAGCCGGGCTCGTTCAAGACGGTCCAGGTCGGCAGCGAGAGCATCCTGGTCACCAGGGCGCGCGACAGGTCCGTGCGCGCCTTCTTCAACGTCTGCCGGCACCGCGGCGCACAGCTGTGCACCGAGGAGTCGGGCGAGGTCGCGCGCGCCTTCCAGTGCCCCTACCACGCCTGGACCTACGGCCTGGACGGCAAGCTGGTCGCCGCGCCCAACCTCACCAAGATGGCCGACCTCGACCGCGTCCAGTACGGCCTGATCAACGTGCACGTCAGGGAGTGGCTCGGCTACGTGTGGGTCTGCCTGGCCGATGAGCCTCCCTCCTTCGAGGACGACGTGATGGGCGCCGTGACCGAACGGCTCGGCGCCCTGGAGCTGATCGACAACTACGACGTGGCGGGGCTCGAGGTCGGCCGCAGGATCGTCTACGACGTGAAGGCCAACTGGAAGCTCATCATCGAGAACTTCATGGAGTGCTACCACTGCGCCACGATCCACCCCGAGCTGACCGAGGTGCTGCCGGAGTTCGCCGACGGGTACGCCGCGCAGTACTTCGTCGGCCACGGCGCCGAGTTCGGCGAGGAGATCAAGGGCTTCACCGTGGACGGCTCCGCGGGGCTCGACCGCATCCCCGGCGTGAGCGAGGACCAGGACCGGCGCTACTACGCGATCACGATCAAGCCCCAGGTCTTCATCAACCTGGTGCCCGACCACGTCATCGTGCACCGGATGTTCCCCCTGGCGGTGGACAGGACCGTCGTCGAGTGTGATTGGCTCTACCTGCCGGGCGTGGTGGAGAGCGGCAAGGACCTGGACAAGTCCGTGGAACTCTTCCATCGTGTCAACGAGCAGGACTTCGAGGCGTGCGAGCGCTGCCAGCCCACGATGGGCTCGCGCACGTACGCCAAGGGCGGCGTGCTCGTGCCCAGCGAGCACCACATCGGCGTCTTCCACGAATGGGTACAGGACAGGATCGGCTGACAGTGGTTCGAAAGGCGCCGCGCGACGACGCCGGTGACGAGGACATGCGGGTCCGCCCGCCCAAGGACTGGGCGGGCGGGCTGCCCGCCGTCGGGCACGCGATGCGGACCGCCTACCGCCAGATGGGGGTGGGCCGCACCGCGCTGACACTGCTCCAGGTCAACCAGAAACGCGGTTTCGACTGCCCTGGGTGCGCCTGGCCCGAGGGGGAGCACCGCAGCCCCGCCGAGTTCTGCGAGAACGGCGCCAAGGCGGTGGCGGAGGAGGCCACGACACGCAGGATCGGGCGTGACTTCTTCGCCGCCCACCCGGTGAGCGAGCTGGCCGTCCGCAGTGACCACTGGCTCGGCCAGCAGGGCAGGCTCACCGAGCCGATGCACAAGCCCGCGGGGGCCGACCACTACGTGCCGATCTCGTGGGAGCGCGCCTTCGAGATCATCGCCAGGGAGCTGCGCGCGCTCGGCGGCCCGGACGAGGCGGTCTTCTACACCTCGGGCCGCACCTCCAACGAGGCCGCCTTCGCCTACCAGCTGCTCGTGCGCCGCTTCGGCACCAACAACCTGCCCGACTGCTCCAACATGTGCCACGAGTCGAGCGGGTCGGCGCTCAACGAGACGCTCGGCATCGGCAAGGGCACGGTGTCGCTGGAGGACCTGCACCGCGCGGAGCTCATCTTCGTGGTGGGCCAGAACCCCGGCACCAACCACCCCCGCATGCTGACCGCGCTGGAGCGGGCCAAGCGCGCGGGCGCGCGGATCGTCGCGGTCAACCCGCTGCCCGAGGCGGGCCTGCTGCGTTTCAAGAACCCGCAGCGGCCCTCGGGCCTCGGCAAGGGCACCGCGCTGGCCGACCGGTTCCTGCAGATCCGCCTCAACGGCGACATGGCGCTCTTCCAGGCGCTGTCGCTGCTGCTGCTCGACTCGGCCGACAAGGAGTTCGTCGACCGGCACACGCACGGGTTCGAGGAGTGGGAGCGGCACCTGCGCGCCCTCGACTGGGACCAGGTGCTGGAGGCCACCGGGCTGACCAGGGCCGAGCTGGAGGCGACGGCCGAGGAGGTGCGCGCGGCCGGGTCGGTCATCGTGTGCTGGGCGATGGGCCTGACCCAGCATCGCAACTCGGTGGCCACCATCAGGGAGGTGGTCAACTTCCTGCTGCTGCGCGGCAACGTCGGCAGGAGCGGCGCGGGCGTCTGCCCCGTACGCGGCCACTCCAACGTGCAGGGCGACCGGACGATGGGCATCTACGAGAAGCCGGCCGCGGCCTTCCTCGACGCCCTGGGCAAGGAGTTCGGCTTCTCGCCGCCCCGCCACCACGGTTTCGACACCGTCGAGGCGATCCGCGCCATGCGCGACGGGACGGCCAAGGTGTTCGTCGGGATGGGCGGAAACTTCGTCAGGGCCACGCCCGACAGCGACGTCACCGAGGCGGCGCTGCGCCGTACCCGGCTGACGGTGCAGATCTCCACCAAGCTCAACCGCTCCCACGCGGTGTGCGGCGCGGAGGCGCTCATCCTGCCGACGCTGGGCCGTACCGAACGCGACGCGGGCGGCTACGTCACCGTCGAGGACTCGATGGGGCTGGTGCACGCCTCGCGCGGCCGGCTCGCGCCGGCCTCGGCGGAGCTGCGGCCCGAGGTGGCGATCGTCTGCGGGCTGGCCGCCGCGCTGTTCGGCGACGATCCGTACGTGCCGTGGGCCGACTTCGCGCGCGACTACGGCGTGATCAGGGACCGCGTGTCACGGGTGATCCCCGGTTTCGAGGACTTCAACGCCCGCGCGCCGGAGGGCTTCGCGCTGCCCAACGCGCCCAGGGACGAGCGCAGGTTCCCCACGGCCACGGGCAAGGCCAACTTCACCGTCAACGAGCTGGAGGTGCTGCGCGTCCCGCCAGGGCGGCTGCTGCTGCAGACGGTCAGGAGCCACGACCAGTACAACACCACGATCTACGGCCTCGACGACCGCTACCGCGGGGTCAAGGCGGGCCGCAGGGTGGTCTTCGTCCATCAGGACGACCTGGCCGAGCGCGACCTCGCCGACGGCGACCTGGTGGATCTGGTCAGCGAGTGGCCGGACGGCGAGCGCAGGGCCGACGGGTTCAGGGTGATCGCCTACCCGACGGCCCGCGGCTGCTGCGCGGCCTACTTCCCCGAGACCAACGTGCTGGTGCCGCTGGACTCGGTGGCCGAGACGTCCAACACGCCGACCTCCAAGAGCGTGGTGGTACGGCTGGAGCGGGCTCAGCCGGCGTAGCCCAGGCGGCGGCTGATCTCGTCGGCGCCCTCCATCAGGACGGGGGCCAGCTCGTGCATGCGCTCGGCGCTGAACCGGTAGGCGGGACCCGAGGCGCTGACGGCCGCGACCACCTCTCCGTGGTAGGAGCGGATGGGCGCGGCCATGGCGTTGAGGCCGTCCTCCAGCTCCTCCAGGCAGTAGGCGTAGCCCGCCGTCCGCGTCAGGGCCAGCTGCTGCTCCAGCTCGTCGACGGAGGTGATGGTCTTGGGGGTGTAGCCCTCCAGCTTCCCGTCGGACAGCAGCCGGGCGCGCTGCCTGTCGTCGAGGTGGGCCAGCAGCACCTTGCCGCTGGAGGTGGCGTGGAGCGGGGTCACCTGGCCGACCCAGTTGTAGGCGGTGACCGCCGAGGGGCCCCTGACCTGGTCGAGGTTGACGGCGTAGGAGGAGCGGAGCACGGCGATGTTGACCGTCTCGCCGATCTCCTGCGCCAGCCGCTGGCAGACCGCCCGCCCGCGCTGGGTGATGTCCATCTGGGTGTTGACGCCGCCGGCGAGCCTGATGATGCCGAAGCCGAGCCGGTACTTGCCTCTGTCCTCGGCCTGCTCCACGAGGCCGCGTGCCTCCAGCGCGCCGAGCAGCCGGAAGGCCGTCGACTTGTGCACGTCGATCTCGGCGGCGACCTCGCTGACCCCGGCCTCGCCGCGGCGCGAAAGGATCTCCAGCACGCTGATCGCCCGGTCGACCGACTGGACGCCCCCGCTGCTCGAGTCGTTGCTCATAGCGAAACTGTAAGTGCTGAAGGGAACCGCGTCGAACACAACACCAAAAGATCTCTTGTTGCGACTAGTGCAACACAATGCGTATAGCGATACGATTCGGTGAAACGCGCGAGCGAGACGAGGCAACATGACGTCACAGCAGTACGACTTCGTCATCGTCGGAGGCGGCTCGGCGGGCAGCGCCCTGGCCAACCGGCTCTCCGCGGACCCCGCTACGCGGGTGCTGGTCCTCGAGGCCGGCCGGCCCGACTATCTGTGGGACGTCTTCATCCACATGCCGGCCGCGCTCCCCTTCCCGATCGGCAACCGCTTCTACGACTGGAAGTACGAGTCGGAGCCCGAGCCGCACATGCACGGCAGGCGCATCTACCACGCCCGCGGGAAGGTGCTCGGCGGCTCCAGCAGCATCAACGGCATGATCTTCCAGCGCGGCAACCCCCTCGACTACGAGAGGTGGGGCGCCGACCCCGGGATGAAGACCTGGGACTACGCCCACTGCCTGCCGTACTTCAAGAGGATGGAGAACTGCCTGGCCGACCCCGGCACCCCCTTCCGCGGCCACGACGGGCCGCTGGCGCTGGAGAGGGGAGCGGCCGGCACGCCGCTCTACGACGCCTTCTTCGCGGCCGTGCAGGAGGCCGGATACCCCCTCACCGACGACGTCAACGGCTACCGGCAGGAGGGCTTCGCCCGCTTCGACCGCAACATCAGGCGCGGCCGCAGGCTGAGCGCGGCCCGCGCCTACCTGCATCCGGTGATGAAGCGGCCGAACCTGACGGTCAGGACGCGGGCGCTGGTGACGCGCATCCTCTTCGAGGGCACGCGCGCCGTCGGCGTCGAGTACGACGGCGGCACCGTCCGCGCGGGCGAGGTCATCCTGTGCGGCGGGGCGATCAACTCGCCCCAGCTCCTGCAGCTGTCCGGCGTCGGCAACGCGCGCGAGCTGGGCGAGCTCGGCGTCGACGTGGTGCACGACCTGCCGGGGGTGGGGGAGAACCTCCAGGACCACCTGGAGGTCTACATCCAGCACGGCTGCGGCAAGCCCGTCTCCATGCAGCCGAACCTGCAGAAGTGGCGCCACCCGTGGATCGGCGCGCAGTGGCTGTTCCTGCGCAAGGGGCCCGGCGCGACCAACCACTTCGAGGCCGGCGGCTTCGTCCGCAGCAACGACGAGGTCGACTACCCCAACCTGATGTTCCACTTCCTGCCCATCGCCGTGCGCTACGACGGCTCGGCGCCCTCGGGCGGGCACGGGTACCAGGTGCACGTCGGGCCGATGTACTCCGACGCCCGCGGCTCGGTCAAGATCAAGAGCACCGATCCGCGCCGGCATCCCGCCCTGCGCTTCAACTACCTGTCCACCGACCAGGACAGGCGGGAATGGGTGGAGGCCGTCAGGGTGGCCCGCAGGATCCTCGGCCAGCCCGCGCTGGGTGAGTACAGCACCGGCGAGATCTCGCCCGGTCCTTCCGTGGAGACCGACGAGGAGATCCTCGACTGGGTGGCCAAGGACGGCGAGACGGCCCTGCACCCCTCCTGCACGGCCAGGATGGGCGTGGACGACATGTCGGTCACCGACCCCGAGAGCATGCGGGTGCACGGCCTCGACGGCCTGCGCGTGGTGGACGCCTCGGTCATGCCGTACGTCACCAACGGCAACATCTACGCGCCGGTCATGATGCTGGCGGAGAAGGCGGCCGACCTCATCCTCGGCAACACGCCGCTGCCGCCCGAGCCGGTGGACTTCTACCGGCACCGCGCCTGAGCCGGACCGCGCGCGAGGGCCTGGGACACAACAAGAGAGGCGGTGGGGGGCGCAGTACCCCCACCGCCTCGTTCTTGGGTGTCCGGCTCAGCGGAAGACGACCGTGCGGTCCCCGTTGAGCAGCACCCGGTGCTCGCTGTGCCACTTGACGGCCCTGGCGAGCACCTGAGCCTCCACATCCCTGCCCGCCGCGACCAGGTCCTCCGGGTCGAGCTCGTGGTCCACCCTGGCCACGTCCTGCTCGATGATGGGGCCCTCGTCGAGGTCGGCCGTGACGTAGTGCGCGGTCGCGCCGATGAGCTTCACCCCGCGCTCGTGCGCCTGGTGGTAGGGCTTGGCGCCCTTGAACCCTGGCAGGAACGAGTGGTGGATGTTGATGGCGCGGCCTTCCAGGCGCTTGCACATGTCGTCGGACAGGATCTGCATGTAGCGCGCCAGCACCACCAGGTCCGCCTCGTACTCCGCGACGAGCTCGAGGATCCTGGCCTCTGCCTCCTCCTTTCCGTCCGGCGTGACGGGGACGTGGTGGAACGGCACGCCGTAGGAGGCCGCGAGCGGCTCCAGGTCGGGATGGTTGGAGACGACGGCGGGGACGTCGATGTTGAGGCCGCCGACCTGCCGGCGGAAGAGCAGGTCGTTCATGCAGTGGCCGAACTTCGACACCATGACGAGCGCCCGCGTGGGCGTCGCGGCGTCATTGAGCTGCCACGTCATCTGGAACGACTCGGCGACGTAGGCGAAGCCCTCACGCAGCTCTTCCAGCCCGTCCTGGGCGGCGAAGTGCACGCGCATGAAGAAGCCGCCGCCTCTTCTGTCGTTGAACTGCTTGCTCTGCAACATGTCACCGCGGTGCTGCACGAGGAAGCTGCTCACCGCGTACACGATGCCAGGCTTGTCCGAGCAGGAGACGGTGAGGATGAACTCGCGGCCTGGGCCGGGACGAGGAGACATCACACCTCCTTGTGTTGCGTAATACGCAAAATGGTGATGTATACGCAACAGCGTGGACGTGCGACCGCCCACCCGTCAAGAGGGCTACCAGGGAGTAAACGGAATCACAACGTATGTATTCGCCCAGTGATTCCCTCAAAGCCTTGACGAACGGAGGGTGACGGGTCAATTCTGTTCCTCACTGAGCATTGCCTTGCGCCATACGCAACGATCAGGGGTATGCCGATGACCCATCTCTCCATCGGCGGCACGTGGACCAGGCCGGTCGCCGGCGGACAGCGGAACATCCTTTCGCCCGCCGACGGCAGCCTCGTGACCACGGTCGCCGAAGCCACAGCGGCCGACACCGTGGCCGCCATCAGGGCCGCGCGGCACGCCTTCGACCGCGGTCCATGGCCCACCACTCCCGCCAGGGAGCGCGGCGCGCTGCTCTACGCGGTCGCCGGCCTGGTGGAACGTGACCGCGACGCCTTCGCCCGCGCGGAGTCGGGCGACACCGGCAAGCGCCTGGTCGAGAGCGAGTACGACGTCGACGACTCCATCGCCTGCCTACGTTACTTCGCCGGCGTGGCCGGAACCGACGCGGGCCGCGTCATCGACACCGGCCGCGACGACGCGATCAGCAAGGTCGTCTACGAACCCGTCGGTGTCTGCGGCCTGATCACGCCCTGGAACTACCCGCTGCTGCAGACCACCTGGAAGGTGGCGCCCGCGCTGGCCGCGGGCAACACCTTCGTGCTGAAGCCAAGCGAGCTCACCCCGAGCACGGCCATCCTGCTCGTCCGCGCCCTGGAGGAGGCCGGCCTGCCCAAGGGCGTGGCCAACCTCGTGCTCGGCGCGGGACCCGAGGTGGGCGCGCCGCTGGCCGAGGACCCCGACGTCGACCTGGTCTCCTTCACCGGCGGCCTGGCCACGGGACGGCGGATCATGGCCGCGGCCGCGGCCACGGTCAAGCGCGTCGCGCTCGAGCTCGGTGGCAAGAACCCCAACATCGTCTTCGCCGACGCCGACTTCGAGACCGCCGTCGACTTCGCGCTCACCGCCGTGTTCCTGCACTCAGGGCAGGTCTGCTCGGCGGGCGCGCGGCTGCTGGTGGAGGACTCCCTGCACGACGCCTTCGTCGACGAGGTGGTCAGAAGGGCGGAGCGCATCCGCCTGGGCGGCCCCTTCGACCCCGAGGCACAGGCGGGCCCGCTCATCTCCGCCGCACACCTGGCCAAGGTCGAGGAGTACGTGGCCGCGGGCCTGGCCGAGGGCGCGACCCTGCGCTGCGGCGGTCGCCGGCTCGACGGCCCCGGCTACTTCTTCCCGCCCACCGTCCTCGACGACTGCAAGCAGGGCATGCGCGTGGTGCGGGAGGAGTCCTTCGGCCCCGTGCTGACCGTCGAGCGTTTCACCACCGAGGAGGAGGCCGTCCTCCTCGCCAACGACACCGAGTACGGCCTGGCCGGCGCGGTCTGGACCCAGGACGCCGGCAAGGCGCAGCGGGTCGCGGGACGGCTCCGCCACGGCACGGTGTGGATCAACGACTACCACCCCTACGTGCCGCAGGCCGAGTGGGGTGGTTTCAAGCAGTCCGGCATCGGCCGCGAACTCGGGCCGACCGGACTCGACGAGTACCGCGAGATCAAGCATGTGTGGCAGAACACCCGCCCGCGCCCCCAGCGGTGGTTCCCAGCGAACTGACGCTCCGAGACTCCCAAGAGGTGGTCATGACCGTGCCGTCACTGACCGAACGTAGTCCGCTCGACACCGAAACCGTGCCCATCCTCGATGTCAGGGGGCTGTGGAAGGTGTTCGGCCCCAAGGCCGAGGCGGTCGTCGGTACCACGCTCAGCCGTAAGGAACTGAAGGAGCGGACCGGCTGCGTCGCCGCCGTGCGCGACGTCTCCTTCGAGGTACGCCGGGGCGAGGTGTTCGTCGTCATGGGCCTGTCGGGCTCGGGCAAGTCCACCCTCGTCCGCTGCCTGACCAGGCTCATCGAGCCCACGGCAGGCGAGGTCGTCCTCGACGGCGAGGACATCCGCAAGGCCGACGACCGCAGGCTGCGCGAGCTGCGCAGGCACCGCATGGCCATGGTCTTCCAGCACTTCGGCCTGTTGCCGCACCGGTGCGTGCTGGACAACGTCGCCTTCGGCCTGGAGATCCGCGGCGTCCCCAAGCAGGACCGCTACGCCCGCGCCCGCGAGGTCGTCGGCCTGGTCGGGCTCAACGGCTTCGAGAACTCCTACCCCGACCAGCTGTCCGGCGGCATGCAGCAACGGGTGGGCCTGGCCCGCGCGCTGGCCGCCGACCCCGAGGTGCTGCTGTTCGACGAGCCGTTCTCCGCGCTCGACCCGCTGATCAGGCGGGAGATGCAGAACGAGGTCATCCGCCTGCACCACGAGGTCGGCAAGACGATGATCTTCATCACCCACGACCTCAGCGAGGCGCTGAAGCTGGGCGACCGGATCCTCATCATGCGCGACGGCGAGCTGGTCCAGGTCGGCACGCCGGACCAGGTGGTGGGCGCACCCGCCGACGACTACGTCAGGGACTTCGTCAGCGACGTCCCGCGCTCCCACGTCCTCACGCTGCGCTGGATCATGCGCCAGCCCCTGATGGACGAGTCGCTGGACGGCCCGGAGCTCGGCCCCGACGTCGTCATCCGCGACGCCGTGCACACCGTGCTCTCGGCCGACCGGCCGGTGCGCGTGACGGACGGGGACACGCTGCTCGGGGTGGTCACCAGCGCCGAGATCCTCGAGGTGATCGCGGGAGGGCAGGAACGATGACCACCGTGGCGGTGGTGGCCGCCAGGCTGCCGGCCCGCAGATACCTGCTCCTGGTGGTGCTCGCCGTATGGGTGCTCGGCTGGGCGCTGTTCAACGGCCGCGACACCCTCGCCCTCGGCGGCGCGGAGCTGACGCCCCTGCACACCTCGCTCAACGAGGGCATGGACGCGATCGACGACGGCCGCAACAGCAATCCGTTCTTCCTGTACTTCATCAACTACATCCGGCTCTTCCTCGACGAGTCGGTGACGTTCGTCCAGGCGCTGATCAGCCAGGCGTCCTTCGGCCGGCCCGTCCCGGTCCTCGGTTGGCTCGGCGTGGCCGGGCTCGCCACCGCCATCGCGTGGCTGTGGGGCAACGGGAAGGTGGCGCTGCTCACCGCCGCCGGTTTCCTCTCCTTCGGCGTGCTGGGCCTGTGGCAGGAGAGCATGGACACCCTCGCTCTCACGCTGACCGCGGTCGCGCTCTCGCTGGCCGTCGGGATCCCGCTCGGCGTCTGGGCGGGGCTGAGCGACCGGTTCCACCGGGTGGTGACGCCGGTGCTGGACTTCATGCAGACGATGCCGACGTTCGTCTATCTGGCGCCGCTGACGCTGTTCTTCCTCATCGGCCCGGCCAGCGCCACCATCGCCACGATGATCTACGCGATCCCGCCGGCCATCCGCATCACCGCGCACGGCATCAGGCAGGTCTCGCCGGACACGCTGGAGGCGGGCGCCTCGCTCGGCGCCACCTCCGCGCAGGCGCTGCGCCACGTGCGGCTCCCGATGGCCAAGCAGACGATCATCGTCGGCGTCAACCAGACCATCATGGCGGCGCTGTCCATGGCGACGATCGCGGCGCTCATCGACGCGCCCGGCCTGGGCAAGACGGTGCTGAAGGCGCTGCAGACGCTCGACGTGGGCACCGCGTTCAACGCGGGCCTGGCCATCGTCATCATGGCTGTCGTGCTGGACCGGGTGACCTCGGCCGCCAGCCGGCGGGTGGAGGCCGAACGGCGCGCCGGCCGGCTGCGCACCACGCGACGGCGCCGGCTGGAGCTGGCCGGCACGTTCGGCGTGGTGGCGGTCCTCGGCTACCTGTCCTACACCTACGTCTGGGCCGCGGAGTTCCCCGTCCAGGCCGAGCTCGGCCACTACGTGCGCCAGGCCGCCGACGCGGCCAGCCTGTGGGTGCAGGACAGCCTCGCCGCCACCACCGACGCGCTGAAGAACGTGCTCACCAACACGCTGCTCAACCCCTTCGAGGCGCTGCTGACAGGCTCGCCGTGGTGGCTCGTCTTCGGCGTGGTCGTCGCCGTCGCCCTGCTGGTGGGCAGCGTGCGGGCCGCGCTGGTGACCGCCGCGGGCCTGCTCGTGCTCGTGCTGCTGGGACTCTGGCAGGACAGCATGGTGACGCTGGCCTCGACGCTCGTCGCGACGATCCTGGTCATGGTGCTCGGCGTGGTGCTGGGCGTCTGGATGGGCCGCAGCGACCGGGCCGACACGATGCTGCGGCCGGTCCTGGACGCGGGGCAGACGATGCCCGCCTTCGTCTACCTGGTGCCGATCCTCGGCCTGTTCGGCCCGACGCGGTTCACCGCGATCATCGCGGCCGTCGTCTTCGCCGCGCCCATCGCCATCAAGCTGGTGGCCGAGGGCATCAGGCGGGTCTCGCCCACGACCGTGGAGGCCGCCGTCTCGGCGGGCACGGGAACGTGGCAGCTCATCTCCAAGGTCCAGCTCCCGATGGCGCGCAGCGGCGTGACGCTGGCGGCCAGCCAGGGACTGATCTACGTGCTGTCGATGGTGGTCGTCGGCGGCCTGGTGGGAGCCGGAGCCCTCGGCTACGACGTCGTGGCCGGCTTCTCGCAGCACCAGCTCCGCGGCAAGGGGCTGGCCGCCGGGCTCGCGATCGTCGTGCTCGGCATCGTGCTCGACCGCGTCATGAGCGCCGCCACCCGGCGGGCCGACGTGGCCGCGCACGGCGGTGTCACCCACAAGTAACCGATAACCGGCTAGTGAGAACTCTGGAGGACCAGGTGGCTTTGACGAGGAGTGGAAGGGTCAGGGCGATCGCGCTCGTGACCGGCACCGGCCTCCTGCTCACCGCGTGCGGCGGGGCGAAGGTCGGCGAGACGCAGCAGCCCGCGGCCGGCGGACAGGGAGGCAAGAGCTGCGGCACCTTCAACCTCGCCGTCAACCCATGGGTGGGCTACGAGGCGAACGCCGCGGTCATCGCCCACGTGGCGGAGAAGAACCTCGGCTGCAAGGTGGTGAAGAAGGACCTCAAGGAGGAGGTGGCCTGGCAGGGCTTCGCCACCGGCGAGGTCGACGCGGTCGTGGAGAACTGGGCCCACGACGACCTCAAGAAGAAGTACATCGAGGACCAGAAGGTCGCCGTGTCGGCGGGCCCGACGGGCAACAAGGGCGTGATCGGCTGGTACGTGGCGCCGTGGATGGCCCAGAAGTATCCCGACATCACCGACTGGAAGAACCTCAACAAGTACGCCGACCTGTTCAAGACCTCCGAGTCCGAAGGCAAGGGGCAGCTGCTCGACGGCGACCCCTCGTTCGTCACCAACGACGCGGCCCTGGTCAAGAACCTGAAGCTGGACTACAAGGTCGTCTACGCCGGCAGCGAGACCGCGCTCATCACGGCCTTCCGGCAGTCGGAGAAGCAGCAGAAGCCCATCATCGGCTACTTCTACGAGCCGCAGTGGTTCATGTCGGAGCTCAAGCTGGTCAAGGTGAACCTGCCGCAGTACACCGAGGGCTGTGACGCGGACCCGGCCAAGGTGGCCTGCGACTACCCGCCGTACGAACTTGACAAGATCGTGAGCAAGAAGTTCGCCGACTCCGGCAGTCCCGCCTACGCGCTGGTCAAGAACTTCACCTGGACCAACGACGACCAGAACCTCGTGGCCAAGTACATCTCCGAGGACAAGATGACGCCCGAGGACGCGGCCGCCAAGTGGGTGGCCGACAACGCCGACAAGGTCAAGGCCTGGGTCCCCCAGAGCTGAGGTCTCACCAGCCCGATCGCCTGACCCCGCGATCGGGCTGGTGCTTGCGCGGGATTGGAACGTTCTAATCCGCCGCGAAGCCGTACGGAATAAGACAGAACGCCCCTTGACACCCGCAATGCGGCGAGCGACGCTTGTTGCGGAAAACGCGTTTGGTTGCATATATCGCAACAACGGAGGTGGCTATGACGGGCCCGAGCGTCGTCATCATCGGGGCGGGCGTGGTCGGCGCCGCCCTCGCCGACGAGTTGTCCGCCCGAGGCTGGACCGATGTCACCGTGGTCGATCAGGGAGACGTGCCCGCCACCGGCGGCTCATCCTCACACGCCCCCGGACTGGTGTTCCAGACCAACGGGTCGAAGACCATGACCGAGATGGCCCGCTACACGGTCGAGAAGTTCGTCGCACTCGACAGCTTCTTCCAGGTCGGCGGGCTCGAAGTGGCCACCACCCCCGAGCGGCTGGCCGAACTGCACCGCAGGTACGGCTGGGCGGTGGCGTGGGGGATCGAGGCGCACCTGCTCTCCCCCGAGGAGTGCGTGGCCAAGCACTCCCTCCTCGACGGTGCCAAGGTCCTCGGCGGCCTGTTCCTGCCGACCGACGGCCTGGCCAAGGCGGTCAAGGCGGTCGACGCCCAGCTCGCCAGGGCGCGCGAGCGCGGCGTGCGGGTGCTGCCCAGGCACGAGGTCCTCGACATCAGGACCGAGAACGGCAGGGTCGCCGCGGTGGTCACCGACCAGGGCGAGATCCCCGCCGAGATCGTGGTCTGCTGCGCCGGCATCTGGGGGCCGAAGGTGGCCCGCATGGTGGGCATGAACCTCCCCCTCACGCCGCTGGCCCACCAGCTGGCATGGACGGGGCAGGTGCCTGACCTGGCCGGAGCGACCGAGGAGGCCACCCGGCCGATCCTGCGCCACCAGGACGCCGACCTCTACTACCGCGAGCGCTTCGACACGCTGGGCATCGGCTACTACGGCCACCGGCCGATGCCGATCAGCGCCGACGACATCCTGTCGGTCGACGCGGCCGAGGTGATGCCCTCGGTGCTCACCTTCACCCCCGACGACTTCGCCGAGGCGTGGACCGCGACCCAGGACCTGCTTCCCGCCACCCAGTCGGCCAAGGTCGAGGAGGGCATCAACGGGCTGTTCTCCTTCACCACCGACCACCTGCCGCTCATGGGCGAGTCGCGGGAGGTCAAGGGCTTCTGGGTGGCCGAGGCCGTCTGGGTCACCCACTCGGCGGGCGTCGGCCTGGCGATGGCCGAATGGCTCGTCGACGGCCACTGCTCCTCCTTCGACCTGCACGAGTGCGACGTCAACAGGTTCGAGCCGCACCAGATCGCCCCCGACTACGTGCTGGCCCGAGGCTGCCAGAACTACGTCGAGGTCTACGACATCATCCACCCCCTCCAGCCGATGGAGGAGCCCCGCCCGCTGCGCACCAGCCCCTTCCACCCCCGCCAGCAGGAGCTCGGCGCGGTCTTCCTCGAGGCCTCCGGGTGGGAGCGGCCCCAGTGGTACGGGTCCAACGCGGGTCTGCTCAAGGGCAGGGACATCCCCACCCCCGGTGACTGGGCCGCGCAGTACTGGTCCCCGATCGTGGGCGCCGAGGCCCAGGCCACCCGCGAGTCCGTCGCGATGTACGACATGACCGCCCTCAAGCGCCTGGAGGTCAGCGGCCCCGGCGCCGTGGCCTTCCTGCAGTCCCTCACCACGGGGGACGTGGACAAGTCGGTCGGCTCGGTGACCTACTGCCTGCTGCTCGACACCGACGGCGGCATCCGCAGCGACGTCACCGTCGCCCGCCTCGGGACCGAGGAGTTCCAGGTCGGCGCCAACGGCAACCTCGACCTCGACTGGTTCGACCGGCACCGCCCCCGCGACGGCTCGGTGCAGGTGCGCGACATCACCGCGGGCACCTGCTGCGTCGGCCTCTGGGGGCCGCGGGCCCGCGACCTGGTCCAGCCGCTGACCACGACCGACCTGACGGCGCTGCGTTACTTCCGCGGCACCCGCGCCTACATCGGCAACGTGCCGGTCACGATGCTGCGCCTGTCCTACGTCGGCGAGCTCGGCTGGGAGATCTACACCACCGCCGACATGGGGCTCAAGCTCTGGGACACCCTGTGGGAGGCCGGTCAGGACCACGGCGTCGTCGCCGGCGGCCGCGGCGCCTTCACCAGCCTGCGCCTGGAGAAGGGCTACCGCTCCTTCGGCACCGACATGACCTTCGAGCACGACCCCTACGAGGCGGGCCTCGGCTTCGCCGTCAAGCTGGACAAGGGCGACTTCGTCGGCCGCGAGGCGCTGCTCGCCCGCAAGGAGTCGGTGCGGCGCAAGCTCACCTGCCTGCTCACCGACGAGGTCGTCATGGGCAAGGAGCCCGTCTACGACGGTGAGAACGTCGCCGGCTACGTCACCAGCGCCGCCTACGGATACACCATCGGCAAGGGGATCGCCTACGCGTGGCTGCCGGCCGCGCTGGCGACCCCGGGACAGCCGGTGGACATCGGCTACTTCGACCGGAGAGTCAAGGCCGTGGTCGCCGAGGAGCCCCTGTTCGACCCGGCGATGCAGCGCCTGCGCGGTTAGAAAGGACCCCAGATGATCGACACCCCGCTGGACGTGGTGGACCCCGAGGTCCACGCCGCCATCGGCGACGAGCTCGCCCGCCAGCGTTCGACGCTGGAGATGATCGCCTCGGAGAACTTCGCGCCCGCCGCCGTCATGGCCGCCCAGGGCTCGGTCCTCACCAACAAGTACGCCGAGGGCTACCCGGGCAAGCGGTACTACGGCGGCTGCGAGCACGTCGACGTCGTCGAGCAGCTCGCCATCGACAGGGTGAAGGCGCTGTTCGGCGCGCAGGCGGCCAACGTGCAGCCGCACTCGGGCGCCCAGGCCAACGCCGCCGCGATGGCCGCGCTGCTCGAACCCGGCGACACCATCCTCGGTCTCGACCTGGCCCACGGCGGCCACCTCACCCACGGGATGCGCATCAACTTCTCCGGACGCCTGTACAAGGTGGCCGCCTACCACGTGCGCGAGAGCGACTACCTGGTCGACATGGAGGAGGTCGCGCGCCTGGCCCGCGAGCACCGGCCCCGGCTCGTCATCGCGGGCTGGTCGGCCTATCCGCGGCAGCTCGACTTCGCGGCCTTCCGCCGTATCGCCGACGAGGTGGGCGCCTACCTCATGGTCGACATGGCGCACTTCGCCGGCCTGGTGGCCGCGGGACTGCACCCCTCGCCCGTGCCGCACGCCCACGTCGTCACCACCACCACGCACAAGACCCTCGGCGGGCCCAGGGGCGGGGTGATCCTGTCCACCGAGGAGCTCGGCAAGAAGATCAACTCGGCGGTCTTCCCCGGGCAGCAGGGCGGCCCGCTGGAGCACGTCATCGCGGCCAAGGCGGTCGCCTTCAAGATCGCCTCCGAGGAGGCGTTCCGCGACCGGCAGCGCCGCACCCTGGAAGGCGCCCGCATCCTGGCCGAGCGGCTGCTGGCCCCCGACGCCGTCGAGGCGGGGGTGCGGGTGCTGACCGGCGGCACCGACGTGCACCTCGTCCTGGTCGACCTGCGCGCGTCCGAGCTGGACGGCAAGCAGGCCGAGGACCGGCTGCACGAGGTCGGCATCACGGTCAACCGCAACGCCGTGCCGTTCGACCCGCGGCCCCCGATGGTCACCTCGGGGCTGCGCATCGGCACCCCGGCCCTCGCCACCCGCGGCTTCGGCGCCGCCGACTTCACCGAGGTGGCCGACATCATCGCCACCGCGCTGACACCGCGGGCCGACCTGTCGTTCCTGCGCGGCAGGGTCGAGGCCCTGGCAAGCAAGCACCCGCTCTATGGAGAGGCCCGATGAGCCCGCGCACCCCTGGCGCCGACCTGCCCGAGCACCCCGACCGGCTGTGGGGCGCCGCCGAACCGAAGCGTTCCTACGACGTCGTGATCGTCGGCGGCGGCGGGCACGGCCTGGCCACCGCCTACTACCTCGCCAAGAACCACGGCATCACCAACGTGGCGGTGCTGGAGCGCGGCTGGCTCGCCGGCGGCAACATGGCGCGCAACACCACCATCATCAGGTCCAACTACCTGTGGGACGAGAGCGCGGGGATCTACGAGCACGCGCTCAAGCTGTGGGAGGGCCTGGAGGAGGAGCTCGACTACCCGCTGCTGTTCAGCCAGCGCGGCGTGCTCAACCTCGCCCACAGCCTGCAGGACGTGCGCGACAGCGTACGGCGGGTGCACGCCAACAACCTCAACGGCGTCGACGCCGAGTGGCTCGACCCCCACCAGGTGAAGGAGGTCTGCCCGATCGTCAACATCTCGCCCGACGTGCGCTACCCCGTGCTGGGCGGGACCTTCCAGCCCAGGGCCGGCATCGCCAAGCACGACCACGTCGCGTGGGGCCTGGCCAGGGCCGCGGCGGCGCTCGGCGTCGAGTTCGTCGAGCACTGCGAGGTCACCGGGCTCCAGGTGCGCGACGGCAGGGTGACCGGCGTCGAGACGACGAAGGGCACGATCGCGGCCGGCAGGGTGGCGCTGTGCGCCGCCGGGCACACCTCGGTCGTGGCCGCCACCGCGGGCATCGACCTGCCCCTCCAGAGCCATCCCCTGCAGGCGCTGGTGTCGGAGCTGCTGGAGCCCGTCCACCCGACGGTCGTCATGTCCAACGCCGTCCACGTGTACGTCAGCCAGGCGCACAAGGGCGAGCTGGTCATGGGCGCCGGCATCGACGCGGCCAACTCCTACCGCCAGCGCGGCGCCTTCCACATCATCGAACGGCAGATGGCCGCGGCCCTCGAGCTGTTCCCCGTCTTCGCCAGGGCGCACGTGCTGCGGACCTGGGGCGGCGTGGTGGACGTCTCGCCCGACGCCTCGCCGATCGTCGGCCTTACCGAGGTGGAGGGCCTGTACCTCAACTGCGGATGGGGCACCGGCGGCTTCAAGGCGACCCCCGGCGTGGGCTGGTGCCTGGCCCACACGGTGGCCAACGACGAGCCGCACCCGCTCAACGCCCCCTTCTCCCTTGACCGATTCACCACCGGGGCGCTCGTCGACGAGCACGGCGCCGCCGCGGTCGCGCACTGAGGACCTCACGATGCTGCTGATCTCATGTCCATGGTGCGGCCCACGCGATGAGGCCGAGTTCCATTACGGCGGGCAGGCGCACGTCGCCTACCCGGACAACCCGGCGGCGCTGTCCGACGAGGAGTGGGCCCGCTACCTGTTCTTCAGGGACAACCCCAAGGGGCGCTTCGCCGAGCGCTGGAGCCACTCCGCCGGCTGCCGCCGCTGGTTCAACGCGGTGCGCGACACCGCGACCAACGAGATCCACGCCGTCTACCGGGTGGGCGAGCCCAGGCCGGTGACCTCATGAGGCGCGACAGCGGCGGCCGGATCGACCGCGACACCACGCTCCGCTTCACCTTCGACGGCCAGGAGTACACCGGGCACCCGGGCGACACCCTCGCCTCGGCGTTGCTGGCCAACGGGGTGCGCCAGGTCGCCACGAGCGTCAAGCTCGGCCGCCCGCGCGGCATCGTCTCGGCCGGCGGCGAGGAGCCGAGCGCGGTCGTGCAGATCGAGGCGCCCTTCCCCGAGCCGATGCTGCCCGCCACCACGGTCGAGCTGTACGACGGCCTGGTCGCCGCCGGCCTGCCCGGCCAGGGCAGGCTGGCCACCGAGCCGGACCCCGCCCGCTACGACGCCGTCCACGCGCACTGCGACGTCCTGGTCGTCGGCGCCGGTCCCGCCGGACTGGCCGCCGCCCGCGCCGCGGCCGGCACGGGCGCGCGCGTCATCCTCGTCGACGAGCGGTCCGAGCCCGGCGGCAGCCTGCTCGGCACCCGCGAGTCCGTGACCGAGCCCGGCGCGGACGACGTGCTCGGGCCGCAGGAGGTCGGCTCCGGCGCAGACTGGGCCGCCGCGACCGCGTCCGTGCTCGAGGCCATGCCCGAGGTCAAGGTACTGCGCAGGACCACCGCGATCGGCTACTACGACGACAACTACGTCGTCGCCGTCGAACGGCGCACCAACCACCTGGGCGCCGCCGCACCCGCGGACGTCGCGCGCGAGCGCGTGTGGCGCATCCGCGCCAAGCGCGTCGTGCTGGCCACCGGCGCGCACGAGCGGTCGATCGCCTTCGCGGGCAACGACCTGCCCGGCGTCATGCTGGCCGGCGCCGCCCGCGCCTACGTCAACAGGTACGGCGTGCTCCCCGGCCGCCGCGCGGTCGTCTTCACCGCCAACGACAGCGCCTACGCCGCCGCCCTCGACCTGGCCGACGCGGGCGTCGAGATCGCCGCCGTCGTCGACGTCCGGACCTCGCCCGGCGCGGCGTGGACGGCCGGCGCCCGCGAACGCGGCATCCAGGTGCTGTCCGGGCACGTGGTGACCGCCGCCCAGGGCGACGGCCAGGTCTCCAGCGTGCTGGTCGGCCGGCACCGGCCCGAGGCCGGCGCCGCCGTCGGAGAGCAGGAGCTGGCCGCCGACCTGCTGCTGGTGTCAGGCGGCTGGAACCCCGTCGTGCACCTGTTCAGCCAGTCGGGCGGGACGCTCCGCTACGACGACGCGCTCGGCACGATCGTGCCCGACGCCTCCCGCCAGGCCGTCGAGGCGGCAGGGGCGGCGAAGGGCGTGTTCACGCTGAGCGGCTGCCTCGCCGACGGCGCCGCCGCGGGCTACCGCGCACTGGAGGCGGTCCTCGGCAGGGCGGTGGGCGAGCGGCCCGCGACCCCGCGGGCCACCGTGGAGACGCCCACGACCCCCGGGCAGGCCTTCTGGCTGGTCCCCGCCACCGACTACCGCTCCCACTTCGTCGACCTGCAACGCGACGTGACCGCGGCCGACGTCCAGCGGGCGACCGGGGCGGGCCTGCGCTCCGTCGAGCACATCAAGCGCTACACCACCGCGGGCACCGCCCACGACCAGGGCAAGACCTCGGGACTGCTCACCACGGCGGTCGTGGCCCACGCCCTCGGCACCACCGTCGGCGAGCTCGGCAGCACCACCTTCCGCGCGCCGTACGCGCCGGTGAGCTTCGCCGCCCTCGCCGGCCGCGACCGCGGCGCGCTGCACGACCCGATCAGGGTGACCGCCCTGCACGAGTGGCACGTCGCCAACGGCGCGCTGTTCGAGAACGTCGGCCAGTGGAAGCGCCCGTGGTACTACCCGCGCGCGGGCGAGGACATGGAGAGCGCCGTCCTGCGCGAGTGCGCGGCCGCCCGCGAGAGCGTCGCGGCCATGGACGCCTCCACGCTCGGCAAGATCGACGTGATCGGCCCCGACGCCGGCGAGTTCCTCGACCGGCTCTACACCAACATGATGAGCTCGCTGGCCGTCGGCGCCGTCCGCTACGGCGTGATGTGCAGGCCCGACGGGATGGTCTTCGACGACGGCACCGTCATCCGGCTGGCCGAGGAGCACTTCCTGGTCACCACGACGACCGGCAACGCGGCCACCGTCCTCGACTGGATGGAGGAGTGGCTGCAGACCGAGTGGCCCACGCTGCGCGTCCACCTCACGTCGGTCACCGAGCAGTGGGCCACGGTCGCGCTGGTCGGGCCGCGGTCGCGCGAGCTGCTGGCCGAGCTCGCCCCCGACCTGGCCGTCGGCGTCGCCGACTTCCCGTTCATGACCTGGCGGGAGGCGGAGGTGGCCGGCATCCCCGCCCGGGTGTGCCGGATCAGCTTCTCCGGCGAGCTCGCCTACGAGATCAACGTGACCTCGTGGGACGGCCTGCGCCTCTGGACGGCGATCATGGACACCGGGCGAGTCACGCCGTACGGAACCGAGACCATGCACGTCCTGCGCGCCGAGAAGGGCTACCCGATCGTCGGCCAGGACACCGACGGCACCGTCACCCCGCAGGACCTGGGCATGTCGTGGGTGGTGTCCAAGAAGAAGCCCGACTTCGTCGGCAAGCGCTCCTTCGCGCGGGCCGACACCTCCAGGCCCGACCGCAAGCAGCTGGTCGGCCTGCTGCCGGAGGACCCGTCCTACCTGCTGCCGGAGGGCGCGCACCTGGTCGCCGACGCCGAGCTGCCCGCGCCGCCCGTGCCCATGCTCGGCCACGTCACCTCCAGCTACCGCAGCGCCGCCCTCGGCCGGACGTTCGCGCTGGCCCTGGTCAAGGGCGGGCAGAGCCGGGTAGGCGAGCGGCTGTACGCACCCGTCGGCGGCGCTCTCGTGCCCGTCACCGTCACCTCGCATGTCCTGTACGACCCGGAAGGAGCGCGCCGCGATGGCTGAACGCAGGAGTCCCGCAGCGGCCTTCGCAGGCCGGTTCGAGGCCGTCTCGTCGAGCGGGGCGCTCAGGCTGGCCGAGATCCCGTTCCTCACCCACGTCAACGTGCGCGTGGACCCGGCCGGTCCGGCCGCGGACGAGGTCGCGGCCGCCCTGGGCGCGCCGCTGCCCACCACGCCCTGCACCGCCGTACGGTCGGGCGAGCTGACCGTGGCCTGGCTCGGCCCCGACGAGTGGCTGGTGATCGGTCCTGAGGGGTACCGGTCAGAGCTGCTGCGCAAGGCCGTGGACGGCGGCCAGGGCTCGGTGGTCGACGTGTCCGCCCAGCGCACCACGCTGCTGGTCGCCGGGCCGAAGGCGCGGGACCTGCTGTCCCACGGCTGCACCATCGACCTGCACCCGAGCGCCTTCGCTCCGGGGGCGTGCGCGCAGACCACCCTCGCGCGCACGCAGGTCGTGCTGCTTCCCCAGCAGGACGGCTTCCTTGTGCTGGTGCGCTCCTCCTTCGCCGCCTACCTGGCCGAATGGCTGCTCGACGCAGCGACGGAGTACGTGCGGTGAGCATCGGCGTCTTCGACCTCTTCAAGATCGGTATCGGGCCGTCGAGCTCGCACACCGGCGGGCCGATGGCGGCCGCGCACCGCTTCGCCCGGGGGCTGCGC
>NZ_JBSGJX010000023.1:19367-145627 GCF_053605785.1 Nonomuraea sp. NPDC003754 | reverse complement strand
CGGCCACACCTGATCGACGGTTGCCTCGCCGGGACCGGTCTGACCTTGACCGCCACCAACACCAACCCACACGACATCACGAATTAAGGATCAGTAGCGACTCTTAATCAGCGGGTCCGGGGTTCGAGTCCCTGGCGGCGCACAGCTGAAAGCCCAGGTCGGTTCCACTGGCCTGGGCTTTCTTTATTTGGAGCCCAACCCGACGGCAGCCCGTACGCAATCATGATCGCGATGGTTGCTCGTCGTGTGCTCGCCATATCTGTGACCAGCACCACGGCAACAGGCGAGACGATCAGCGACGAGGTCCGCGAGCAGGTGCTGCTCATCTGGAACTACCACCAAATGCGGCATCAAGTGGTGCCGTGTGATGCGGCGATCGGGCTGGGTAGTCATGACCTCGGTGTTGCTGACCCCGCCGTCGACCTCTTCCAGGCTGGACTCTTCCCGATCGTGGTGTCCTCCGGCGGAAACAGCTCCACCACCAGCGCCAGGTCCCGCGCGGAGAGGTGGTCCACTTTCGGGAGCGGGCGATCGAACGGGGCATGCCCGAAGAGGCGGTGCTGCTGGAGCCGAACGCGAGCAACACCGGCCAGAAATACGAAAGGGCGGGAACGCTTCACTATCAGCGCGCCTACCTACGTGTCAGCGGCAGGTTGTCCACGACAGACAAACGGCTCGAGATGCGTCCCGACTCGACGGGGCTGGAGATCATCGGCTAACGGGCAGGAAGGGGCTGGGCTCATCGGTCCAAGTGACCATGAGCTCTTCACGCGCCCGGGTGCAGGCGACGAAGAGAACACAGCGCTCACGCTGTAGGTCGAGAGCATGGGCGGCCTTGTCCACGGTCGCGGCGGTGACGGCTGAAGGCGCGGGGACGGCGTTCTCGCTGACGCCTGTCACGACCATGCACCGAAACTCGAGACCCTTCATCCGGTGCATGGTCCCCACCAGCACTTTTCCGTCATGGGCGCCTTGTCGCGCCAGATCGATGGCGGGGATTCCGTGCTCAACCAGTGCCTGCACTGTCTCCCCGATGGGGGCTCGGGAGCGCATGGCGATGCCGATCTGTCCTGGTTCCACGCCCTGATCCACCCACTCTCGGACCTTCGTCGCCACGAACGACAGCTCGTCTGACCGAGACCGGAGTCCTTCCAGGTGAGGCCAGCTACCGTGGACGTCCGAGCGGCAGCCGGTCAGCGACTCGAGATCGTCGTTCATGTCGTCGATCGCCTCATCTCGGAGCAGCCCCACGCTCCATGCCAGAATCTCGGCCGTGGTCCGATAATTGATCTTCAAGCGTGTTGACCGCCCCGTGACGTCGATGCCGACCTGTCGAAGGGAGACGCGGTTGTCGTAGATGCGCTGGTGGGTGTCTCCGGCGATGAACAGATCATCCGGTCCGGATGGGGCGGCCGCGCGCAGGAACCGCCACTGCCAAGGGCTGAGGTCCTGCGCCTCATCTACGATCACGTGCTCGTACGGCTTGCGCTCGGCTTCATCCAGCAGCCGAGTCGCCTCGATGCAGATCGTCTCGTACGTCCACACGCCGTCCGTCCGTAGCCCAGACGTGAACGCCTCAAGGGCTTCCCAGACGGGCTCCCTCGCAGCGGAACCCAGCCGAGCACCCCGCCCCTTTCTCCTCGCGCCCTGATACTCCAGCAGTGACGTGATCCCCTGAGCCAGAACGACCTGTCGCCACTCAGCGGCAAGAAATGACGGCTCGTGTTCGGAGCTGACCTTCGCCCACCGGCCCAGCTCTTGCGCTTCGCTCAGGACGGCCAGGCGCCCATGCTCGCGTGAGACGATCTGATAGGCGATCTGGTCGACATGGCGAACGTCGATGCGTCGGAGCAGGTCTGGCTCGTTCACCAGCAGTCGCACCCCGTCGTCCAGCGATGCGGCGAGCGTCTTGGTGAAGGTGGTCAGCAGCACCGAACCGTCACCGTGAGCGCGGCGAGCTAGATGACGCGCCCGATGCAAAGCCGCGACGGTCTTGCCGGTTCCCGGCCCTCCGGTGACCCGGGCGGGTCCGTTGTAGCGAGCGTGCGCGACGCGCAGCTGGCTCGGGTGCAGATACACCCGCCACAGCGCGAACGGCTGACTGAAGACATCCATCAGTTCATCCGGGCCGGTAACCAGAACCAGTCGGCGGCTCGTCCGTTCGGTGGCCGCGAGCAGATCATCGGTATTGACCGGGGCTGCCTGCGCGACCTCGTTCCACACCTCCTCGGGGCTCATGCCCATGGCGAGGCCGATAAGCACGTCGTACTGAGCCTCGCCCAACTGGCGACGAGCCGCCTCCAGCTCGATCTGATCCGTTACAGACCGGGCGAAGGCCAAGGTCTGCTCGTCGATGCCCAGCGTCTGCAGCTCCTTGTCACTGACATGGTCGAACAGCCCTGCAGCCACGCCCGACGAGGTGTTCTTGGCCGTGGCCTCCTCGACGCCCACGACATCGATGACCTCGATGACCCCGGAGACTTTGTTGACCGAGACCTTGTGGCGCTCGGCCCACTTGTAGGCGGCGTCATGCTCGTCGACCTTGAGGAGAAGGTAGAGGTCGCCCTCGTCGGGGGCCAGGACGATGCCTCGATACCCCTGGTCGATCCGGATCGACCGGAAGCGGTTGTCCTTCGCTCGGTGAATCTTCTCCAGGTTGATTCCCGATCCGCCGGCCTGGAATTTGCTGAAGACCTCCTGAATCCGCTCCTGAACGGTCGGGTTCAGCTTCCCGAACTCCCACAGGAAACCGCTGTCGATCGCCAGCCGTGCCACGGATCCTCCTCGCCGGATCAGAACTCAGTTACGACCGTGCTTACTTGCGAAAGGATCGCCTCCGGTGTCGAGGCGAGGTCGAGCGCGTGGCAGACGATCTCAATGCCCGCATGGCGTACGACGTGTGTGGCGGCTGATGCGTTCCCTTTGGCATAGATCAGATGTCCGCGCGGCAGGTGAAGCGCCGTGCAGTAGGCCAGCATCTGATACAGGTCCGCGTCCGGATATCCGGCGGGCTTCTCCTGCTTGTACTTGGCGTCGACGACGGCGCGTGGCATGCCGTCCATCTCCCACACCAGATCGGGCTTCATCCGCACCGCGGAGGCTTCGTCCAGGTGGCAGGGATATTGCTGGTAGGCGGCACCGCCAAAGCGGGTGTGGAGCTCCTCAGAGACGGCCACGGTCACGAAGTCCTCGAAGATCTTCGGCAGGTCGAAGAGAAACCCGTTGGCGACCGTCGAGCCAGGGGCGTACTCCGGCGACGTCGCGCGCCACACGATCTCCGCCAGTCGCAGGGCGGTGTGATAGCGCGCATTAAGCCGCGTCGGTTGCCAACGAGGCAACGCCGCCCCACGGACCAGGCTAGTTACCTCGGCTAACCGCCGCCGCAACGCGGTCAGGCGCCTGCGTGACTCGCCGGCGATCCGAGGAACGGTGAGCAGGCGCGTGACGGCGGCAAGCAGGATCTGGTTCTCAGGGATGTCCACGGTGAAGTCGTCATACCGGATCTCCATCGGGATGACTCGCCCATGGCGCCGACGTAGCTGATCACCTTCCCGCAGGCGGCCACGCAGCACATACGAGGATTCTTCACGGGTGCGATACCCCTGGAGCAGTCCCTGGCACAGGGCACGTTCCGCCTGCCGCCAAAGGGCTTGTGCGACAGCGGGGATCAGCCCATCCCGGACGTCCAGATGGACGCTATCCTTCCGCCAGCCTTTGGGATCCGCCGCGTAGCCGACCAGGAATAGCAGCCGGTCAATCGGCAGCTTGGGTGTCACCCACACCTCGATGTCGCCGACGAGCGCCACGCCTACCCGACCGCGCGGCGTGACCTCCCACACGCCCGGCTCGTACGGCGAGGGCCGGGCATACACCACGCCCGACTCGTCAAGCCGCCGTCCTTGCTCGGGCGTGAGCAGGGTCCGCGCCTGCCCTGTCTCCGCGACCTGAATGCGGGTCATTCCGGTATGGCAAGCGTCCGGCGAAGCGCCGACATCCGGTAGCGGTCGAGGACGCTGTTCGGGCTGCCGTGGTGATGCTCGGCGAGAAGCGGCAGGATGGCCGTCTCCCAGACCTCCTCAAGCCCGTTCTCGCGCCGATAGATCCTGGGCTTCATCAGGTAGGACGGGCCGATGGCCAGGTCATGGTCCTCTATGCGAGCGTTCAGCGCGTCGAGCACCTCTGGGGCGTCGAGATTGTGTACGGCAAGCTCGTCGTCCTTGCGCAGCCGCGCCAGCCAGCGCCCCAGCAGGCCCTTGATCGGAGCGAGCCCGGGGTGGAGCTCGACGAAGCGGAACCGGCGCCGCATCGCCGCGTCCACCAGGGCGATGGACCGGTCGGTGGTGTTCATCGTGCCCACGATGAACACGTTCGGCGGAAGCGTGAAATCGGACTCCGCCGAGTAGAGCAGGCCGATGGCGTCGTCGCGGTATTCGAGCAGAAAGTACAGCTCGCCGAAGACCTTGGCCAGGTTGGCTCGGTTGATCTCGTCGATGATGAGGATGTAGGGGTCGGACGGGTGCTGCCGTGCCGCTTCCACCAACTGCCGGAAGGGGCCAGGGCGGAGCTCGAAGGCCAGTTGCCCGTCCAGTCGTTGCACCGGGCGGAAGCCCTCGAAAAAGTCTTCATAGGTGTAGGAGGGGTGGAACTGGACGAGTTTGACGGCGCTCGGCTCCGCGAGTGCCCCAGCGAGCTTGCGGGCGATGAAAGTCTTCCCCGTCCCGGGCGGGCCGTACAGGATGAGTTGCTTGTTCTCCCAGAGCAGGTCGGCCAGACGCTGCAGTTCGCCACGATCGACGAGGATGTCGTCGGCGAGATCCTTGCTGACCTGCGGAAAGACCAGCTCGCGTACCGGTTCCACCGGCTCATCGAGCGCGATGTCCAAGGCCGCGAGCACTTCCTCGATCGCGGCGAGGTTCTCGGTCAGCTCCACCACGTCGGACTGGCTGTGGAGCTTGGCCGGTAGAGGCTGCGGGAGGTTGGCGAAGGGCACCGGCCGTGTCGCGTTCAGCCACTCCACCTCGCGCCGCAGATTGGAACGCTTGTCGGAAGAGGAGGTGTAACCAGCCTCGCCGGCGACCCGGCCGACGTAGGTCTTGCCCTGGGTGGTGGTGAGAACGTAGTCGCCCACCCGCATCCGGTTGCAGAACGCGTCAAACTCCGCGAGCTTGGCTTCGCGGGCCGCGTATGACTTGTGCTGGTAGTTCTCCTCCACGACGGCCTTGAGCTGGTCGCGCTCGATCGGGATGACGATCTCCTGCAGGCTGGAGGCGGCCAGCGACGCCGATTCCTTGTGCAGCCAGACCGGCACCAGGTCCCGCCCGTCCACGGACGACCCCCGCACCAGCCACGCCCGCCGGATCGGGGATTCGGGGGCCAGTTCGGCCAGCATCTCGCGGAACTCGTCAGCAGTGAGGCGCTGCGCGGGGTTGGCCCGACCGGCGGAGTCGAACTCCAGCCCTTCGCGTTCCAGCACCTCACGGGGATCGTCGGTGCGCTCCGGGTCGAACCACTTGAAGTCATCGGAGACACGGCCGTCGTTGAGCAGCACCCGGTGTGCCGCGGCGGGCTGCTGCTCGCTGAGGAACCCCCACACCGAGTTCCAGGCCGTGCCGTTCAGCGCGGCGAGATCGACGTGGCTGGTCCATGAACCCGCCTCCAGGCGAGCGAGAGCCTCGGCGACCGGCGCCCCGTTCAGGTCCGCGTACTTCTTCCCGCTCTGGTGCTTGGCGCGATATTGTGTCGTCACCTGGCGATACAGCTCGGCCCCCGGATAGTCCTCCAATGCCTGAAGCCCTGCTTCGGTGATCGACCAGCCGCCCCGCCGGGTCACCCACCCGAGCGCCGCCGCCTCCATGACGCGCCACCCGAGCTGCTTGCGCCACCGCGGCTCGCCGTTTGGGTAAGACGTGAGGTATTCGGGAGCGATCTCCACCCGACGCTCGACCTCATCGAACGTCTCCCGGCGCGTGATCGGGCCGTCCGCGTCGCGCAGCACCTCCAGGGTCGTCCGCAGCAACGGCCCGATGTGATCGGCGAAGGCCACGGTGGTCTCCTATGCGGTTGTCGGCCGGGCGGGGTGGCGGGGGCCCGCGCCGGGTGGGGGGTCGAGAACTGTCCTGTACGGCTGCCGCGAGGCGATGGCATCGGCCATGGCATCGTAGATCTCCAGAATTGCCTTCTTGGTACGGGCGAACAGGTCGGGGTTGACGTTCCTGAAGGCCCGGAAGCTGTCCATGATGTAGTCGACGTCGTCCCAGGTGACCCCATACAGGTGGAAGTAGGCGGCGTCCAGCTCGGCCCGAAGCCAGAAGCGGCGTTCGTCGTCCCAGCGGTACGGCGGGCCGTCGTCGAGGTGGTCGCGGGCGAACGGCTCCATGGCGTAGGAGGTGTAGGTCAGCTCCAGGACTCGGGCGCGCACCCATCGGTCGAGCCGCTCGCTGCTGTCCCATGGGGAGTCCTGCTGATATGCCAAGGGCGGAAGCACGGGCAGCTGGGTCAGATAGGAATAGGTCAAATGTGTGCCCGCCATCTTCTGCCGCGCGACGAAGTCAAGAGCAAAGGAAGAGAGGTTGGCGTAGAGGCCCGTGGACTGGTCGGCCCTCGGCAGGATCAGCGGTGAAGTATGCCCCATCGCGACGCGTGGGAGAGCGAAGCTGATTACTGTCCGGGTGTCGGAGCTGCGGCAGATGTCGCGCCAGCCGAGCAGCCACCCCCGGTCCCACTGCAGGACACGCCGGTTGCCACGCGAGCCCTCCGCGGGGCGGAGCCGAGTCGTGACCTCCTTTTCCGGCACCCAGTAGCGCGGGATCGTGACGTAGCCAGGGTCGTCCTTCTGCTCGGCACCAGGCCGCGGGAGGGTTCCGACGTTGGCCTGAGCTTCGGTCTGACCTTCATAGGTGCCGAAACGATCGTCGAAGTGGTGGAGCATCTTGGCTTCGTACAGTGGAACCAACCGCTCACCATCGCGAACGAGGGCGTTGCCGTCGAACTCCCAGCCCTCGTCGAGCATGGCGTCCAGGGTCTCGTCCTCGGCGGCGGTGGGCCGGAACAGCCCGGAGTCGTTCGCCATGTCGAGCATCCGCAGGAACGATAGCTCCCAGGGGTTGGCTCCCTCGCCGCCGCTGGCCGACTCCCGCCAGAGCACCGGAACCCGCCGATAGATGCCGACGGTGATCTCGGCGTTCCGCTTGAAGTCGAACACCGGGAGCGTGCCCGTGTTCGGGTTGAGTAGCGTGATGTCGTCCGGGGTGAGCGTGAACCGGCGCTCAGCGATCTGCGGCACCTGCCGAAGCCGGAACGCCAGGTTGATCCGCCGCTGCCGAGCCTGCGGACCCGCCGCGCTCCACAAACAAAAGCGGACGCGGTGGTCTACGTCCGCGAAGAGTTTCTCCTCGTTCTCGAAGTCGTACAGCGAGGCGAGGGTCTTGGTCTCCACCATGTCCTTGAGGAAGTACTGCGTGGTGGCGTCGGTGGCGATGCCGGTGGGCAGGACCATCCCGACCCGGCCCTGCGGGGCGATTACCATCCGGCCGGTCTCGGCGAACACCGCGTACGTATTGATGTCGCCCCGGCCGGTCAGCGGATAGCGCCCCGACTCTCGCAGCAGCAGTGTCGTCCCGTCTGCCTGCCGCAGCTCGTTCGCGAACTCGAAGTAGAGAGCTCGATCGGCCTCCTCCTCGCTGTCCGCGAGCGCGGCGATCGCCTTCTTCCGGGCGGCGGCGTTCTTGGCCTTGGCGATGTCCTCGTTACGGGAGGCGAAGAACTCCTTCTCCTGGATCTTCACCCGCTCCCATGGCGGGTTGCCGATCACACAGGTGAAGCCGCCGTCCCACCCGGTCTGCCGATCCACGGCACCGTCATGCGGGACCCGGAACAGGTGCGGGAACTCCACATGCCAGTGGAAGAAGCGATACTCCCGCCCCAGCTCCTCGACCCGATCGGCGATGCGCCGCTGAGCCGGGTCGAAGTCCGCGCCGCCGATCCAGCCGAGCGCCGACTGCGTGATCGCCGACAGCCGGGTCTCCGGGGTCAGCTCCTGCACGAACGCGGCGCACCATGCATCCGCGACCCGCTTGGCCGCCCGGCGCTCGGCGTCGATCAGGCGGAGCCTGCGCCGCTGCACCGCGGCCCCGGCCAGGTCGTCGGGCAGCGTGGTGACGATCTGCCTCGTCCCTGTCCCGAGCCGGGTGTTCGACCGGCTGACTTCCGCCGCGTCGAACAGGCTGTCCTGCACGATGAGGCGAGAGCGGTGATCGAGCTGGGTCGCGCTCTCCTTGGCGACCGCGGCCGCTACCTTCTTGTCGTCGCCCTCGATCGGCTTGAAAGCCTCCTTCGGGATACCTCGCTCGATCAGCGCCGGGGTGGTGCCGAGCAACGCGTTGCCGACCCGGATGTTGGTGTCGAGGAAAGGCAGCGGCTTGCCTGGCTCGATCGACTCCAGCCAGAGCGAGATCCGAGCCAGCTCCACCGCCATCTCGTTGAGGTCCACGCCGTAGACGCACCGGGAGACGACTTCCCGCATCGCCCGCCGTACCAGTTCGGGAGAAGGCTCGTCCTCCTCGGAGCGGATCTGCGCGACGCGCCTGGCGATCCGGTGCGCCGCGGCGACCAGGAAGTGGCCGGAGCCACAGGCCGGGTCGCAGACCGTGACGTTCAGCAGCGCCTCGACCTTGGCCTCGGCATGATCCGCGCTGTTGGCCGCCTCATCGAGCACCGGGTTGAGAGCTGTGTCGAGCAATGCCTCGGTCAACGACGGAGGCGTGTAATAGGAGCCGGTGGTCTTGCGGACGCTTCCTTCCGCCTGCCGCAAGGTGAAGGTGCGGGCCGCGGTGTCCAGATCGACGTGGAAGGCCAGCAACCACTCGTAGACGCTGCCCAGTTCCTCCGAACCGAGCTCGCGGAAGTTGACCGGCCGCCGCTGGAATCCCGAATCGACGATCGCCAGATGACGAATGGCCTGGAGCAGGTATCCGTTCTCGATCCGCAGACCCTCCAAAGGAGCATCCAGCGCGTCGGGCGGGCTGTGCTTCAGGCGGGTGCCGTCGTCCAGCTCGGTGATCCGCTCGAACACGCCGCCGAGTCCGGCGATCGCCAGCTCCGGACGCCCCCTCTCCTCGCCGAGCCCGCGCATGACGAGCTGTACGGCCTCCCATAGGTCATCATGATGATCGACACCGCCCCGGATCGCTCGATCGCGAAGCCGCTGGCCCGAGAAGTACTTGGCGTAGCGGTCACGAGCGGCCAGAATGCTCTTCCACTCATCGGCTCTGGCGGGGTCGTCGGGCACTGGAATCAGCAGGACGTCGCGGTCCTCGGCGACGAACCAGAACAGCAGCCGGTAGACCAGGCGCAGGATCGCCCGGTTGTAGTCCTCCTTGCTCAGCCGGTGCGGCCCGTCAAGAGACTTCGCGCCGGTGCTCGACTCACCGAGCGTGCCGTGCTCTTCGGCAAGGTCAGCCGAGGTGAGCCTGCCCGCGAGGTGTTTGCGGAGGCGTTCGTTGGCCGGATGCTTGAGGAACCCGGTGCCCAGCGTGTTGATGGCCTGCTCGACACCTCTTCGCAGCCGGGCCAACGCTCGGTCTCCGACCTGCACCGCGTCGGCGCGCCAGACCTCCAGCCAGCAGTCGGCGGGGGTCTTACCGACCGGTACGGCGAAGCGCGACGCATGAGCGAGGCGGAACAGGAGGACGAAGTCGGCGAAGAGCTGCTCGGAGAAGATCATTTCGAGGTCGAACTCGACGAACGCCGACCCCGCGAGCGACCGAGAGTCGCGCAGCAGCCGCAGCTTGCCGCCGTTGGACAGGATGGCCCACAGGTGGTCGTCGCTCTGGTTGAGCAACTGCTGCACCATGGACTGCGGTGCCTGGGCGGTGACCTTGGGCGTTCGGTGATCGAGGTCGACATCCCAGCTGAGCAAGTGGATCGGCACCTGCTCCCATCGGTGGCTGACCGGATAGGAGACGTCGTCCACGGCGATCTGACCAGCCGGCTGGACCATCCCGTAGTCGAGCTGGCGCAGCAACGGGATCAGCCACCGGTCCCGGGTCCGCGGCGAACGCCCCTCCCGAGCGGCCTTCTCCCGCTCTTTCGCGAACGCCTGCCAGGCGCCGTTGAGATAGTCGAACGCGCGAGCCGCCGCCTCACGGACGTTCTCATGAGGCAGGAGCCCGTAGGTCTCGGCTTCGCGACCCGGCAGAGCGCTTTCGCCGGAGCCGGTCTCCAGGACGCGGTTGAACAAGTCGGCGGGCAGCAGACCGCCCGCCGTACGAACCGAAGGGAAGGGCGAACGGCTCATCGGTTGACCGCCGGAAGGTAGACATAGACGCCGAGCAGATCGGCGGGCTTGTTCGCAACAACTGTGATCTTGCTGATGCCGCTCTGCCGGGAGGCCGCCCGGACACGGGCGTGGGACTCGCGCAACCGTTCAGCCATCGCATCCGCCTCGGCGTCGAGGGCGGGCGCCAGCCGTACGAGAAGATCACCGCTGAGAACGCGGTCAAGGTCGTCGCGGGCCAGGTCAGGAGCCACGTTTCCGCTGGGGGTGGCAGTCAGCAGGGCTTCGACCTCATCTTGGCTCAGCCAGTCGGGGGTCTGTGGTTTGCCGCGGAAGGCCAGCACTCGAGCCTCTTCGGCGACCAGCGGCTTCTTGCCGTCACGGGCGGGCAAGGTCAGGTGCATGCGGAATCGGGCCAGCAACAGGGTGGTGCGCCGGTGCACGGCATCGGTACGCACGACACCGCACCGACCCGGTCGGTCCGGGGTGGGCCACTCCAGCTTCCGGTCGAGTGCCGCATCGAGCACGTACCGGGCGATAGCGCCCACGGATTGGTCGGTGCGGTCGAGGTGCGCCTGACGGCGCGGGACCGGCATGGTGCGGTGGAACTGCAGGGGCTGGGCATGCCCGGGCGGGAGCGTATCGCTCAGGCCGGGGGGCAGGGTCGCGGTGATCGCCGCGAAGCCGAACTCCTGATCGGTCATCGAGGAGCCCAGCGCGTCGAGAGCCTCGCGGACGAAGTGCTCGATCTCGCCGGTGGAGCCGAGGCTCGCCCGGATCTCAGCCAATTCGCGTGCCACCTCATCGGGCTTGATGCCGACCTGGGCGAACTTGGTCCTTGACTGCCGCTCCTTGGCCGCGGCGCTCTCCCATTCGGTGTGCAGGTCGCCCGCGGCGAAGCCGTCGAGGGGAAGCTGCTCCCATGTCTCGTTCTTGGAGGTGAGGAGTTCCTCCATCAGAGCCTCGACGAGCTGGTTGGAGAAATTCGGCACGGGGACGCTGACGCCGAGGCTCTTGCGGATCTCCTCGTGCTTGCGGATCAGAACCCGCATGACGATCTCGTCTATGAGGTTGTCCGCGCCGAGGATGGTGACCGCCCGCACCTTGTCGGCGGGCTGGCCGAACCGGTCGACGCGGCCCTCACGCTGTTCGTGCCGCGTCGGATTCCAGGCCAGGTCGTAGTGGACGACGGCCTGAAAGGCGTCCTGCAGGTTGACGCCCTCGGACAAGCAGTCGGTGGCGACCAGGACGTGGCGGCCCTCGGTGCCCCGGAGCTCGTCGATCCGGGTCTCGCGCTCGCTGGGCGGGAGGGCGCCGGTGACACAGCCGACGTTGGCGGTGGCGCCGAGCGTCTTGCGCAGGTGCTCGGCGACGTATTCGGCGGTGTCGATGAACCGGCAGAACACGATCGGGTCATAGCCGTCGCTCAGCAGCCCCTGGACCACGTCGCTGAGCTTGGCCAGTTTGGCGTCGCCCTTTCCGGCGAGCGCGATGGCCTGCTTGGCGAAGCGCAGCAGCCGGGCACGCTCGGTCTGGTCGTCCTCGCCGAGGGCGTCGGCGCCGGGGATGACGTCGACCGACTCGGCGGCCTCGTCGTCGGCCATATCGAGCACAGTCGCCCGGCCGATGCGGTCGGCCTCCTCCGGTGTCTCGGACTCCATGTTCTTCGCGCGGGTCTGCAGGGTCGCCGCGGCTGCCTTGGGTGAGGAGGCCAGTGCTCGCAGCAGCGCGAGAATCGACCAGTAGCGCACTCGCTGGCGAAGCTGACCGGCTGAGGTGTCGCGGACGGTCTCCCGCGCGTAGGCCAGGACCTGGCGGAACAGCTTGCGGTAGTCGTCGGTGAGGTAGTAGCGCTCTTCGTGCGTCTCTCGGTCGGAGGGGAACCTGGTCTCCTCGTCGAGATATCCCCGGATGTCGCCGCGCCTGCGCTGGACCATGTATCGGGCCAGTTCATCACGGCCCCTCGCATCGTCCAGATCGAGGTTCGGCAGCGCCGGGTCGAGCAGGCCGATCAGATTGCGGAAGCCTTCGTCCTTGCCGCTGTGCGGAGTTGCGGTGACCAGCAGCAGATGTCGGTCCTTCTTCGCGGCGAGCTCACGGACGAGGTTGTAGCGCTGGGTGCGATTGCCGCCGGTCGAGCCGTCGGCGACACAGGTGTGGGCCTCGTCGACGATCACGAGATCGCGGCAGGAGGTAAGAAACTCCTTCATCCGGGCGGGCGCCTTGATGAAGTCGGTGGAGACCACGGTGTGCTTGTAGAACTGAAAGACCGATTGGTCGTCGCCGATGAGGTTCTTCTGCAGGCGCTTGATCGTGCTGGGGAGCACCAGCTCGGCATTGATGCGGAACTTGTCGGCCAGCTCTTCCTGCCACTGTTCGGCCAGCGCCGGGCTGCACAGCACGGTGAGGCCGGTAGCGGAGCCCTGCTCCAGCAGTTCGGCGGCGATCAGCGATGCCTCGATTGTCTTACCGATGCCGACGTCGTCGGCGATGAGCAGCCTGACGGTCTCCTGGCGGAGCGCCATCAACAGCGGGACGAGTTGATACGGCCTGGGTTCGACCGCGAGGTTCGCCAGGGAACGGAACGGCCCGGCGGTGGCCCGGAACCCGACCCGCAGGGCCGTACGCAACAACCCCGCGCTCACAGAGTTGCCCGCATCGGTGATCTGCGGCGGCGCGAAGGTGGCCGGGGTGACCGTCTCAAGGTCCGTCAGGATGCCGGCGATCTCGTCGTCGCCGCCACCGAGCGGACGGGCGACCAGGAAGCCTTCGGTGCTCTCCGGGAGCACCACCCAGTCTCGACCTCGCGCGCTGACCAGCGATCCAGGGCTGTAAACGGTCAACGCTGTTCCCTCCGGCTCGTCCCGAAGACACTCGGGTATCTCTTGACGATCTGCGAGTACTCGCCACCGTACGGGATGCGTACGACACTCCAGCCCAGATCGCGAAGCTCATCCTCCGCATCGTCATCCCGGCCGAGTGCATCGCCGTTGTCCGGGCCGTCCACGAAAATCGCGACCTGCCCGCCGTAGACCATCTCCGGCCGGGCTTCGCCGATCTCCGCGTTGAGTGACTCCGGCGCGGCGTACTCCCACTCTTCCAACCAGCGCACGAAGGCACGCAGCGGGTTGTTCGGTTCGGCGTCGTAGCGGACCGGCTCCCAGATGTCCTGGGGGGAGGCGACAGGCGGCTTGGGGACCTCGGCCATGGCGAGCTCCAGCAGCAGGTCACGGGTGAGATGGCGGTCGATCTGCTCGTGCTTTCCCTGGTTGCCGAAGGACAGCAGACAGTCGTAGCAAGCCTTGGCACAGCGTTCGTTGTTAACCGCGCCGCCGGTGTCTTCTCCGGTGAACGGGTTGAAGTGGGCGATCTCCAAAGCCTTCCGCGCTGCCCTGGCGAGCGCGTCGTCTTCCATGACCAGCCGCCGGAGTACTCCGGCTCCGCCCTCGGAACTTTCGATGAAGAGCGCCCTCCCGCGGTGCGCCTCGTCGGGCAGCAGCTCGCTGGCGAGCTCGCTGTCCTCCAATTGAAACTCGGCCTCGATGCCGCGCTCCAGGGCGTACATGAAGCTGATCGCCGCCTCATCACTCACCGAGTCGGTCATGCGGGTGATCAGGATGTTGCGGCGGTCCTCGACGTAGGGGATGACCTGCTGCTTGGCCTGAACCCGGTCGGCGTCGTCGAGCACGTGGGGCTCGGGCGTCAGAGCGTTCTTCTCTGTCAGCCAGCGGCCGGTCTGAACGTTGATCCAGAACCCGTCGCTGGTGTGGCGCTTGCGCCCCATGTTGGTGACCCGGACCGTCGCCGTGTCCCCGTACTGCAGCTCCAGAACCTTGCGCATCCCTCGTACGGCAGTCGCGTCCAGGCGGCCGGGCCGTACACCGTGGTTGTTGAAGCGATAGGAAGTGATCAGGTCGTATCCGGCTCGACGACGCTCCTCCTCGTCAGAGGAGATCCGGTCACGACGGACCGTTTTGACGGTTTGGAGACGCAGCAGGCGATGCATGGTCTTGCCGAGGCGGCCCTCGCATGACTCACACACATCGATCCCGACGACCGAGTCGTGCAGATAGCCGCAGTACTCGCAACGGCGGGCGGACTTGGTGTCCAACCCGCTTCCGCCCTGCTCGTTTGGGGCGAGCTGCACCTCTTTGACCTGGTAGCGCGAGCCCTCGTGGTAGATGAGGGCGTCCGGACCGAACTCGCGGATGGCAATGAACCGCGGACGGTGGATGAACTCGACCTCAGTCTGCTTGCCCTTACGAGCGGCGATGTAGGCGCGCAGGGGCAACCGGGGAAAGGAGTAGCCGGGCAGGAACCCTTCAGAGGCCAGGTAGCGGTAGGAGTAGAAGTCGGTCTGGAAGTCCTCCGAATCCTCGTTGCGAAGCAGCTTGAGCTGGTTCTCCGCTTCCCTGCGGCGAGCGGTCGCGACCTCTCTGGCTTTCTTTCCGGTGGAGTGGTCGCCGATGATGCGGTGCTGCTCCTCACGCTCCGCCTGGGCGGTGCGGTAGAGCTCCCGCCAGCGGTCGAAGGCGGCATCGAACTGCTTCGGCGCGTCCTCGACCGTCCGGTCGATCCACTCGTCATGCCACCACGAGGTGATTTTCAGTTCGGTGTCGCGTTCCGCAAGAATGGCACGCGCCCGCTCGGCTGCCTTTAGCTGTGCGCCGCGGCTGACCGTGGCAGTCGCGATCCTGGGCAGGAGCGGGAATCCGGGGCTGTCGATGTCGAGGACGCCGCCGATCGAACTGTCGAGGGCCAACCCCGTCTCGGCGAGCCAGATCGCGTTGACGTGTGAGCTGATCAGGTCTTCGTTCGTGAGATCCAACCGCGGCGCGGCGACGGACCCGCCGACCATTTGGTCACGGTGGCGGAAGTAGTACTGGTCGTGAGCGTTCCCCGTGGCGCAGTAGGTGACCACCAGTGCAGGCTGCCCGGAGCGGCCTGCTCGCCCGGCTCGCTGGGCGTAGTTGGCCGGGGTCGGCGGCACATTGCGCATCCCGACCGCGTTGAGGCTGGCGATGTCGATGCCAAGCTCCATGGTCGGTGAGCAGTAGAGCACCTGCAGGTCGCCGTCACGGAACTGTTCTTCCCGAAGGGCGCGAACCTCGTTCAGCACCTGTGCCGTGTGTTCGCGCGCTTGGAGGCCGGCCAGGTTCGCCGCCTTCTCCATGTAGAGGCGCTGGAAGAAGGGATTCACCCGGGGCCCCTTGTCGGTCGCGACGTGCTTGCGGATGCGGTCTTCCACGCCCGACTTGCCATCGCCCAGCCGCCAAATGATCGACGAGGCTTTGAGCTGGTAACCCTCGCGTTCCCTGGTGAGGATGCCGCAGCGTTCGGTCACGGCGAGCATGTCCCGGATCATCGCGTGGGCGTCATCCCGGGAGAGCCCATCATGTTCGCGCAGCAGGTACTTGCCGTAGGCGCCGAAGCCGGTCAGGTGCAAATCCTTGCTGGCCCTCTGACCTCCCTGGGTGCCCGCGCGGGGGTAGGCGACTGCGGCGTAAGCCACGTTCTCCGTCGGTTCCATCGCCCACGGATTCTTGAGGTAGTGCCTGCTCTCCTCCTTGAGCTGCACGAACCCCGGTTCGGTCAGGCAGTCAGCGTCGATCGCCAGAACCCGGCGCAGCTCGTCCATCAGAGTCCGCAAGAGCTCTTCCCGCAGCTGCGGCGCATCGTCCCGGAGCGCGTAGTGGGCATCGTCCCACAGGTCCTGAGCGGCAGCGATATCGGGAAGATCCAGATAGTCGACTTTGAGGAGCCCGGTCTGCTCCAGGTTGGGCATGGTGATTCGCCAGCCGCGCTCCAGATCCAGGTAGAGCCGGTAGTTGATCAGCTGGCGCAGCGCTCTCCACGTGTTGCGCTCGGCGGAGAATCTGGCCTCGGGCTTCTCGGCGAAGTCGGCGAAGTCGAGATTCAGTGCCTCGGTCACCTTTTGTGCGATCACCTCATGGGTCAGGCCGCCCGGCGCATCCCGCAGGGCCCGATAGAGCGCCCCTCTGAGCTGAACGATCTGAATGAAGTCGTTGAAGTGCCCCGCCTGCAGGCTGGCATCCTGACGGTTGTCGGTGAACGCCAGCAGCTTGCGCTCCGGCTTACGGAGGGTGTCGTCTTCGCGGAGAGTGCGCACTACGCTCGAGCTGATCACACTTGTCGCGGAACTGCGACCTTCCACAGCCAGCGACCCCAGCTTCGCGAAGTCGCTCCCTCGCACCTGCTCGTATGACGTACGGCAGGCGAGACAGAAAGTGAACGGCGCGGCGATGAACGCGGCGCGGGTGCCTTCCTCGTGCAGGTGGCCGTTGGGGGCGACCCGAACTACTTCTGGCAGATACTTGCGCTTGGCCGTGACGACGCCAGCCGAACCGTCGGCGCGGGTCTCCAACCACGACTCGGGCACGCGCTGATCGTCTATCGCGATCTTCGTGCTGTCCGGCCAGGGAAAGTTCGTCGAAATGTACAGATAGCCGTCCGCCTCGTCACCAGTGGTGTCGCTGTCCCTGCGGGAGGTGAAGCGCTCGTCCGCCTTCCGGACAGTCAGATACTCCTGGCCGCACTCCCGACAGAATGAGGCCGGAACAAGGATGTGATCTTCCTTGCCAGCCTCGGGGACGACCGTCTGGTAGCGGCTGGTGATGTAGCGCTCCGCCTCCGGCTCGATGCTGAGGTAGACATCGTCGCCCTTGGACAGAAACTGGTGGAGGCGGAAGGCGAATACGGGGCGCCGAGTTCGCGGATGTTCGATTGTCGCACCACGTTTGAGAGTCTCCTGAATGGCGTCAGCGCAGCCCGGTGGATCCTGCTTGATCAACGCGGCCAGTTCCTGTGCTGCCTCGCGGACCGTCCGCGGCCGGGGCGGGCGGACCAGCTTGCCGGAAGCCGGATCCGCCAGGACACCGAATTGAGCCTCCACCCACGCGGCCAGCGGGTCCGCCACGAAGGACTCATATTCCGGCTCGGGGATCTTGAGGCTGGTCACGGCAGCCGAATCAGCGGTTGTGGCACGCTCCAGCGTCTCTCCGATGACATGCGCACGGGACACCGGCAGCCCGAACAGCCTGCTTGCTGTCTCGGCAACCTTCGCGCGGCGCTGCCCCTCACTGCCCTCCGTGGTCATCGTCGCTGACGTGCCCACGCACTGGATCTCATCCGCCTCGCAGGCGTCCCTGACGCGACGCACCAGCATCGCCACGTCTGCACCCTGGCGACCTCGATAGGTGTGCAGCTCATCCAGAACAAGCCAGCGCAGTCCCCGCGCCGCCGTGATCAAGCTGTCGCGCTCGCCCGGGCGGGTCAGCACGAGGTCGAGCATGACGTAGTTGGTCAGCAGGATGTCCGGCGGGTCCGCGAGGATCTCCTGCCGCTCGCGGGTCTTCTCCTGGCCGGTGTATCGGCGGAAGGTGACCGGCTCGCCACCTCGTCCATAGCCTTCTTTCAGGAACTTGTCGAGCTCGTGCACCTGACTGTTGGCCAGGGCGTTCATCGGGTAGACGATGATCGCTTTTACGCCTGACTGGTAGGCACCGCCGGCCTTCTGCCGGAGCACCCAGTCCACGATCGGCACGATGTAGCTGAGACTCTTACCCGAGCCGGTGCCGGTGGTGAGCACATAACTCGCCCCGGTCCGCGCGATCTCCACCGCTTCACGCTGGTGGCGGTGGAGATTCAGCACCTGACCTGCGGACTCTGCGCTCTTGCCCACGCGGAAGATGCGCTCGCACTCCGCGTTGAGCATGCCGCGCTGGACGAGTTCGGTAACGGAACCGCCGGGCTCGAAGTTAGGGTTCAACGACAGGTACGGATCCGGCCACTGCTCGCCATGCTCAAGGCGCTCGCGGATGTGCTTCTTGATGCGCTCGTCCTCGATCTCAGTGAACCCCGAGGTGAACGTCGCGTAATCGGCGATCAGCTGCTCGTGAACCTTGAAGACGTCCATTCCGCCCGTATTCTGCGATCTTCGAAAGCTTGTGGAGGAGCACCCTATCGACCTGCCGTGCCTGGAGAAGGGCACTCCGGACACGACGCCTTCCTTGTTATCACGACTCCATACCGACCGTTACATCCCGAGCGAAACCCACCTCGCCAGGGGGCGTTTGGGTGTGGTTTGAGGTGGCACGCACCATAAGCTCTGACCGTTCAGGCCCGCGCTAGGGAAGAACGAGACAGCGAGCCGACCGCGGCCGTCATCGACGCCCAGGCTGTCAAGACCTCCACCAATCCACCCGCGATCATGCAGGGCACGGCCCGCCAAGAAGATCGTGGGTCACAAGCGGGGCGTCGCCACGGACGCGCTTGGCCTGGCTGTCATCATCTGGGCGGCCTCGGTCTCGGAGAACCAGGACGGCGGACCGCGCTTGATCAGGTTGCGAGGAGTCGATCCGACGGTGGCGAGTCGGCTTCAGGTGATCGACCCTGCGATGTATCCGCCCAGGTTGCGGGCGCCCCCTCTGTGCTTTTTCGATAACGCCGGAAGATAGGGGTGGTGTGCTCGGCCGGTTTGTGCCGGTGAGTCGCGGGGAATTCGATATTGTGCGCCGCCGGGTGATGGCATACTGACGTATTGTCATGTCTCATCCGCGTACACAGGTTTTCGCGCACCTCTCTGCCCCCAACGCTTCCATCTATCGCCGCATCATGGCCGTCTTCATGGCCAACAAGCGCCGCTTCGTGGTGCATCTGCGTCCGGAGGACGTAGCGGAAGTGCTGCACGCCGACGGAGGCGAGCCGGTCACGCAGGCGCAAGCGGACGACGCGCTGAAAAGGCTCGACGAGTGGGGCAACCTGCGCGCCGACCCTGACACCGGCCGGGTCACCACGGTCGACGACTTCTACCGCGCCCGCTTCCTCTACCAGCTCAGCCAGGAAGGCGAAGCCGCCGAGCGCGCGCTGGAGCTGTTCGACCGCGAGCTGGGCCGCAGGGGCGAGCTGCAGGCGGTCGCGCTGGAGGACATCAGGGTGCGCCTACGCGCCCTGGCCGGTATGGACGGCGAGCAGGATCCGGCCGTCGTGCACAACCTGCTGCTGGAGATCATGAGCCGTCTGGACAGCCTGGCGGCCAACGCCAGCGCCTTCATGGGCGGCCTGCAGCGCACGATCGATCTGCAGGATGTCGAGGAAGAGGCGTTCCTGGCCTACAAGGACCGGCTCATCGCCTACCTGGAGCGGTTCGTCTCCGAGCTGGTGGTCAAGGCGTTCGACATCGCCGACACGATTCGCGGGCTGACGCATGTGGACGACCTGTTGCGGCTGGCGGCCGAGCGTGAGGCGGCCGACGTCGCGCCAGGTGAGGAGGAGCAGCCGGGTGAGGCCGCTGCGGCGAAGCTGGCCGGGTGGCGCGACCGCTGGTCGGGGCTGCGGTCGTGGTTCGTCGGTGACCGTACGCATCCCTGCCAGGCGGAACTGCTGCGGATGAGGACCCGGCAGGCCATTCCGGAGCTGCTGGCGACCATCAGCGTGCTGCAGGAGCGGCGTTCCGGGCGCAGCGACCGCTCGGCCGACTTCCGCACGCTGGCGCGCTGGTTCGCGCAGTGCCCTACCGAAGCCGACGCGCATCGGTTGTGGCGTGCGGCGTTCGGTCTCACCTCTGCGCGGCACCTGACCGTCGAAGCCGAGGACGACGGCTCCGTCACCTCCGGCACGAGCTGGCTGGACGCGCCGAAGGCGGAGATTTCGGTACGGCTGCGCGCCACCGGCCACTACGCCAAGCGCGGTGCTCCCCGCAGGGTCGTCGACCGCAGCGCGGAGCGGGGGGAACTGGCCGCGTTCGTGGCCGCCGAGCGTGAGCAGACCGAGCTGGCCAGAAAGCGCCTGGCCACCGGCCGCCCCACGCTGCTCAGCGCTTTCCCCGAGCTGGACCCGGTGGAGTTCCGCCTGTTCTTGCGGCTGCTGGGTGAAGCGCTGGCGCTTGGCCCAGGTGAGGTGGCGACCAGGACCGCCGACGGCGCGCTGGAGATCAGGTTACGGCCACGAGACGGTTGGGCGGAGATCCGCACCGAGGAAGGCGTGCTCCGTGGCCCCGACCACGAGCTGACGATCATCGACCGGGTGGCGGGAGTGCATGGCTGAGGAGTTTCATGACGTTCTCGAAGCCGACAGAGAGGAAGGCCGACGCCGGGCCGTCCGCGCGCTGCTGCGCCATCCGCTGTTCACCCCGGCGCATCCGGACTTCCGCCTGGTCCGTACCCACCAGGGCTGGCTGACCGACTGGTTCGCCCGGGAAACCGGCTGGACTGTGCATGCCGACACCGCGGTGGCCAGGCTCCGTAAGATCCCCGCGAGGCACGGCGATGGCACCCGCTCCGCGCAGGTGAAGAAGAACATCCCGTTCAGCCGCCGCCGTTACTCCCTGGCATGCCTGGCACTGGCGGTGCTGGAACGTGCCGACGGGCAGGTCACGCTGGGCTGGCTGGCAGAGCGGATGCTGGCCATCGCCGGTGATCCCGGCCTGGTCGAAGCCGGGATGGTGTTCACACTCGGCACCCGCGAGGAGCGCGCAGACCTGGCCACCGTCGCGGCGCTGCTGATCAACGAGGGCGTGCTCGGCAAGGTTGCCGGAGAGGAGGCGGCATTCGTCAGCGGCGCCGGCGACGCGCTCTACGACGTCAACCGCAAGGTGCTGGCCGTCTTGCTGGTCACCAGGCGCGGGCCGTCCACTGTCGAGGCCGAAGACCTGCACGAGCGGCTGGCAGCGATCACGGAGGATGCGCTACCCGACACCGACGACGGGCGCAACCGGCTGATCCGCCACACACTGACCCGCCGCCTGCTGGACGACCCCGTGCTGTACTACCGGGAGCTGACCGAGGCCGAACGCACCTATCTGGAACGCCAGCGCGGCCCACTGCTCAAGCGGATCACCGAGGGCACCGGGCTCGTCGCCGAGGTCCGGGCGGAGGGTATCGCGTTGCTTGACCCGACCAGAGAGGCCACAGATCTCGGCATGCCGGAAGAGGGCACCGATGGCCACGCTACCCTCCTGCTTGCCGATTTTCTGGCCCGACACCTGCGGATGTACCCGGAGGCGCCGGTGGAGGTCGCTGCGGCGAGGGCGGAGATGGAACGGCTTGCCGTACGGCATCGCGGACTGTGGCGCAAGAACGCCTCGGCGGCCGAGCTGACCGCGGGCGCGATCCACCGCCTGGACGCCTTGGGGCTGATCCACGTCCGCGGCGAGGTGCTGATCCCGCTGCCCGCGCTGGCCCGCTTCGGCTTCGGCGAGCCGACCATCATCGGAAAGAAGAGCGAATGAGCCTCCCCACCGCCGCCACCGCGCGCTGGCAGCCGCTGCGTACCGGGCTCGTGGATCTGTTCTTCTACGACGATCAGGAGTTCTGGTTCCGCGACGGCCGGATCCTGTTCCGCGGCAACAACGGCACGGGCAAGTCCAAGGTGCTGGCGCTGACACTGCCGTTCCTGCTGGACGGCGAGTTGTCGCCGAGCCGGGTGGAGCCCGACGGCGACCCGGCCAAGCGCATGGAGTGGAACCTGCTGCTCGGCGGGCGCTATGAGGAGCGGACCGGGTACAGCTGGCTGGAGTTCGGACGGGTGGTCGGCGACGGTGAGCAGGTCTTCCTCACTGTGGGATGCGGGCTGAAAGCCGTCAAAGGCAAGGGCATCGCCGACCGGTGGTTCTTCGTCACCGATCGGCGGGTGGGGGAGGAACTCTTCCTCATCGGGTCGAACGGGACCGTCCTGACCAAGGACCGCCTCACTGAAGCCATAGGCACGCGCGGCCAGGTCGTCACCCAGGCGTCGGCGTACCGGCGGCTGCTGGACGAGCGCCTGTTCCATCTGGGGGTCGAGCGCTACGAGGCGCTGGTCAGTCTGCTCATCCAGCTCCGCCAGCCGCATCTGACCAAGAAGCCGGATGAGAAGAAGCTGTCCGGCGCGCTCTCGCAGGCGCTCGCTCCCATGGACCAGGCGCTCATCTCGGACGTCGCCGCCGCCTTCCACGACCTGGAGCAGCAGCGAGAGGAACTGGCCGCGCTGCGTGACACCCGCGAGCACGTGGACCGCTTCCTGTCCCGTTACCAGCGCTACGCGGCGGTCGCCGCGCGCAGGCAGAGCCGAGGGGTACGGCTGGCGCACTCGGCCTACGAACACGTCAACCGTGATCTGTCCACGGTCGCCGAGTCGATCGAGCGGGCCACGCGTGAGGAGGCCGAGAGCGCCGAACGCCTGGAGACGGCGGCCACACTGCTGGCCGAGCAGCAGGCCGTACGGGAGGAACTGGCCGGAGACACCCGCATCAAGGACCTCGACACCGCCGAACGCTACGCCGACGAGGCGGACAAGGCGCTGGCCGCCGCCGCGGAGGCGGTCGAGACGGCACAGGCCACCGTGGCCAAGCGGCGCGGCAAGCACGCCGAAGCGGTGTCCGAGGCCGGCCTCGCCGAGCAGGCGCTGCTGGCCCGCACCCAGGAGGCCGCGCCGCCGGCCGAACGCGCCGGCCTGGCCACGGTGCATGGAGAGCTGCTGGCCGCGCTCACCGATCCGGTCGCCGAGGCCCGCGCCCGCGCCGCCGTGGACACCCGCGGACAGGCCGTCGCCCACGTGGCCAAGCTGGCCGAGACGGCCGCGGCCCGTGACCGGGAGGTCATCGCCGCACGCACCCTGCTTGTCCAGCGGGAAGGCGAGCGTGACCGGGCGGCGGAACGGCTGGAGCAGACGCGCGCCGAGGTGGCCTCGGCCTGCACCGCGCATATAAGCGCCTGGCGGCAGTACGGCCTCAGCCTGCGCGAGATCGCCCTGCCCGATCCCGACGACCTCGACCTGTCCGGCTGGGCGCAGACCTTGGCAGGGTCGCATCCGGCTGGGGCGGCGCTGCGGGAGGCGGCCAGTCGCGCCGCCCGGGAATTGGCGCACGCCGTCGCGGCCGCCACCCAGCGCTTGGAGCACCGCCGCGGCGCGCTGGACGAGCTGGCCGCGGAACGAGACCGGTTGGCCGCGGGTGAGCTCGCCCGGCCGCGCGTGCCGTACACGCGGGGTGAAGGAGTGCGGGAGGGACGGCCGGGCGCGCCGCTGTGGGCCCTCGTGGACTTCCGCGAGGAGGTCGGCCCGCGCGACCGCGCGGGACTGGAGGCGGCGCTCGAAGCCTCCGGCCTGCTGGATGCCTGGGTCACTCCGGAGGGGAGGCTGCTCGACCCGCACACGCACGACGTGATCGCGCTGCCGGGTGAGCCGGTCGGCACCTCGCTCAGCCGCGTGCTGGTCGCCGGCGACGACGCGGCGCGTGCCGTACTGGACGGCATCGGATGGGGGGAGCAGCCGGGAACCTACGTCTGCTCCGATGGGCGGTGGCGGCTCGGGCCGCTGCACGGCGCCTGGGCCAAGCCGGATGCGGAGTACGTGGGCGCGGCCACGCGGGAAGAAGCCAGGTTGCGGCGGCTGGCCGAGTTGGCGACGCTCATCGCCGCGGCCGAAGAGCAGGTCGACGCCGCTCGGCAGGCGGTCGCCGGCCTGACCGCGCGCCAGGACAGGCTCGCCGACGAGCTGACCGATCATCCACTCGATGACCAGCTCAGGTCGGCGCACGCCGCCCTCGCGGGAGCCGAGGAACGGCACGCGGAGACCGGCACCGCCGTCGAGGAGCAGGCCGAGCAGCTGCGCTGGGCCGAAGACGACCTGGCCGCGGCACGAGCCGACCGCGATCGTGCCGCGGACGATCTCGCCCTGCCCGCCGATCTCAGCGACCTGGCCCAGGTCAGGGAGGACCTGGCCACCTACCGGCAGGCGCTTACCGAGCTGGTGGCGGCCGGACGGTCGCATGCCGCGCGGCTGGCGGAGGTCCAGACGTGGGCCGAGGAACTGGCCATCGCGGAGGGCACGCTGCGCCGGGCGGAGGAAGGTGAGCGCGAGGCCGCCAGGCGGGCGGCGCAGGAGCGCGCCAGGCTGGACACGCTCCGGGAGGCCATCGGCGCCTCGGTCGACGAGCTGCGTGAACGCCTCGCCGTGACCAGGACCCGCATCAATGAGCTGACCGCCGAGATCAAACGCCTGGACGGCGCGCACAGGGACGCGGTCACGGCCCGCGCCAAGGCCGAAGGCCGTCAGGAGCAGCTCCAGACGAATCTGGCGGAGGCCGTGGCCACCCGCGAGCAGGCGATCGACGCTCTGCGCCGCTTCGCCGACACCGGGTTGCTGGAGGTGGCCTGCCAGATGGAGCAGTCCGGCTCATGGGCGCCGGACCCGGCGGTACGGCTCGCGCGCCGCGTCGAGCAGGCGCTGTCTGAGGTCGACGACTCCGACGAGGCGTGGCGACGGGTCCAGGACGAGATCACGCGCCGCTACAGCGAGCTGTCTGAAGCGCTCACCCGGCACGGACACCACGCCGTCGCCGGACTGTCGGACTGGTTCACGGTGATGATCCAGTTCCAGGGCAGAGAACGGCCGCCGGGGGAGCTGACCGCCCTGCTGTCCGCCGAACTGGACTACCGGGAGCGCACCCTGACCGCGCGCCAACGCGAGATCGTCGAAGAGCACCTGGTCAACGACGTGGCGGCGCATCTGCAGCAGCTCATCGCCGACGCCGACATCCAGGTCGCCGAGATGAACAAGGAACTGGAGGAGCGGCCCACTTCGACGGGGATGCGGCTGCGCATGTCCTGGATGCCGGACAAGGACGCCCCCGCAGGACTTCCGGAGGCCCGCGCGAGGCTGCTGCGGCAGGGCGCCGAACTGTGGTCGCCCGCCGACCGGGCCGCGGTCGCCGACTTCCTGCAGGCCCAGATCGAGGCCGAGCGTGCCAAGGACCCGCACGGCACGTGGGCCGAGCACCTGCGCAGGGCACTGGACTATCGCGCGTGGCATACCTTCGTCATCGAGCGCTACCAGGATGGCCGCTGGCGGCCGGCCACCGGGCCGGCCTCGGGCGGCGAGCGGGTGCTGACCGTCTCGCTGCCGCTGTTCGCCGCCGCCTCCTCGCACTACCGCTCCGCGCATCCGCACGCGCCGCGCCTGGTGACGCTGGATGAGGCTTTCGCGGGAGTGGACGACGACGCCCGTGCCAAGTGCCTCGGCCTGCTCACCACGTTCGACTTGGACGTGGCGATGACCAGCGAACGCGAGTGGGGGTTCTACGCCACCGTGCCCGGTATCGCCACGCACCAGCTCGTCCGGCGTGACGGGATCGACGCGGTCCACGTGACCACCTGGGAATGGGACGGGGTTCGCGCGGAGACTGTCGAACGCGACGCCTCCGCTCGCACTCCTCGCGAGTCGGCGGGGGACCAGCCCGTGGCGAGCGAGCCGGAGGAAGACGGCCTGTGGTGAGCGACCCGGCGCGGCTGCGGCGCACCCTGGGCGCGGTCGGACTCGCCCGCGTCGTGGCACGCTTCGCCGAGCGGCTGGAACACGGCCGTGACCTTTACGCGCCACTCGTCCTTCGCGAACCCACCGACGCCGAGCGCCGTGCCGTCGCCGCTCTGCTCGGCCGCCGCGATCGTGGCGGGAGCGGCACGCTGAGCGTGGATCCGCGGGCGCTGGAGTCCATGCTCGCTCGCGCCGGGATCTGCGACGACCTGCGGGACGCGGTGCAGGCCTTGACCGGGGCTGTGCCGATCCGCGCTGACGTGCTTGCCCAGGAGGAGGATGCCAGGGCTGAGCTGCATGCCGTACTCGCCGGGTGCCGGCATGCGGGCGAGCCGTGGTTCGACGCGTGGGTGTCGGCGCTCCGCGCCGACGGCACCCTGACCAAGGCGGTACGGCAGGGCGGGACGCTCATCCGCCGGGCGCGTGCGGTGCTCGACCTCCTGCCGACTGCGACTCTGCCTATCAGCGTGCTGGCCGAGCAGGCCACTGGCGATACCAAAGCGCTGTCCGGGACGCCACTGGCCAGGTTGGTGATGCGCGCTCTGGCCACCCGCGAGAGCACGCCCGTGCCCGGCTCGGCGCGCGAACGGCGCGAGCTGTGGGAGTCCGCGGGGGTGATCGTGGACGACTTGGCCAGCCAGGTGCTGGTGCTTGGGATACGGGCGACAGGCTCGCCGCTGGCGGAGTGGCTGACCTCCGCCGCCGACCACGCCACGCCGTTCCGGATCACCTTGTACCAGCTTGTGGCCATGCCGCTGCGGGTCACCTCGCCCGAGGTGTACGTGTGCGAGAACCCCGCGGTGCTGCGGGCGGCAGTGAGGACCACGACCGCGCCGCTGATCTGCACCGAAGGCGTCCCCTCACTGGCCTGTGCGCGGCTGCTGGAAGGCTTGGCCGGACGTGTGTGGTGGCGGGGCGATTTCGACTGGACCGGTCTGCGGACCACGGCCGCGGCCATCACCCGCTTTGGTGCCGTGCCGTGGCGGATGGATGTGCCCACCTATGTCGAGGCGTTGGGTCGGGGCGAGTCCGAACAGCTGAAGGGCGCCGTCGTGCCGAGTCCGTGGGAGCCTGAGCTGGCGCGGTGCATGACGGCTGCCGGGCGGGCTGTGATGGAGGAGCGGCTCCTCGCGGCACTGGTCGGTGACTTGCGGTGACCGGGTTGAGGGCGGTGGCTATCGCTGCTTGCGGCGCTTGCGGCGGACGTCGACGCCGCCCCAGAACGCGAACCCGGTGACCCTGATCCGCGGCGCGCCCGGTGCTCCGGCGCCGCTGGCGGCGTGGTCGAAGCCGCCCATGATGCCGATGCCGGTCACGTCGACGTCGGCGTCGTCGGGCACGACGATCTCGACCCCGCCCATCACGGCGAACGCCCTGATCGTGATCTCCCCGCCGGTCAGCACGGCCTCGCGCAGGTCGATCTTGCCGCCGCCCCAGAAGGCCACCGTGGTGAACAGCCGGGGCGCCCGCCAGATGCCTTTGCGGTGGTATCCGCCCATGACGGCGATCGCCACCCCGCTCTCCTTGCCCGGCGCCGTCGAGGCGGCGGGGGAGTGGACGGTGGTGGGCAGGTCGTGGGTGAGGAGGTCGAGCTCCGCGTAGGTCTTGGCGGAGTAGACCTGGTCGAGGCGCTCGTGGAACTCCTCCATGCCCAGCCGCCCGTCTCCCGCGGCGGCGCGGAGGATCTCGGCGGTGCGTTCGCGGTCGAGGTCGGCGGCGCGCATGTCCTGGGGGTCACGGTCGGGCAGGGGGGTGCTCATGGGTAAAGCGTAGACCGGTTTCACGTGGTGCGCGGGGTCGTGCGAAGCTGTCAGTGTCCCCAAGACCAGGAGGTCCTGATGGCTGAAACACCGGCGGAACCCGAGCCGATCGAGGCTCCCGAGGATGAGCTGAAGCGGAAGTTCCGCGAGGCGCTCGAGCGCAAGAACAACGCGCACGCAGACTCGGTCGCGGGCGGGCAGGGGAAAGGCCCCTCGAAGATTCACGGTGCCCACGGTCCCGCCTCGAACAAGCGGACCTTCCGTCGTAAGAGCGGCGGCTGACGCCACGACGTCGAAGGGAGGGTACGGCACCTGCCGTACCCTCCCTTCTTTTTCCCGCATTGTGGCGCTGAGCTGCGGAGATGCGGCTGGTGGGAGAATGTGAGAAACATTCTCAATAGCGCCTGGCGGAATAGCCTTGCCACTCTGGAGAGCTTTTTCGCTCCTCTAGCTATAAATATCCATAACCGCCGTCTTCTCCGTCTTTTTGGGGGCTCCTCCGCCTCCTACGCTGTCCCGGTCAGCGCGACGGTGAGGGAGGTCTCGTGCTGGGACTCGATGACTGCCTGGCCGAGGTCATGGCCATACCCGGAGCGCTCGACGCGATGGTGGTCGAGCACACGAGCGGCATGGCGGTGGTCGCGAACGGGAGCGAGGGCCTGGACGCCGAGCGCTCCGCGGCGGCGCTGAGCGAGGCACTGCGCCACACCACGGACGGGCTCGCCCAGACCTCCCCCGATGGAACGATCCGGATCGACGAGATGCTCGTCACCACCGACAAGGGCCACCATCTCGTGCGCCACGTGGTGACGCCGTTCGAGGGCCCGCTGGTCATCTACGTGCGGCTGGACAAGGAGCGGGCCAACCTCGCCTTGGCCCGCTACCGCCTGCAGGCCATCTCAGGACAGTTGACCTCGTGACATGCCGGCACTGGACACGCTGCTCGCCGGGCTGGCGAGAGAACGCTCGACGGGCGCCCTGCGGGTGGGGCGGGCCGGCGCGATCTTCATGGACGCCGGCCGGGTCACCTACATGGAGTGCGCGGACACGCCGAGGGCCGAGGACGTGCTGATGGCCAGCGGCAGGGTCTCGGCGCCCGCCCTGCGCAGGGCCCAGCGCGAGGGCGGCGCGCGCCTGGTCGACTACGGCATGCTCACCAAGGGCGAGCTGCAGCACTGCGTGCTCGGCGCGGTCCTCGACGCGGCGTACTTCCTCCTGCCGGTCACCGGGACCAGGCCCAAGTTCCGGCCCGGCGAGCGGCACTGGCTCGGCTCCCACTGGTTCTTCGAGGTCGAGGAGATCGTCCGCGAGTGCGGCAGGAGGCGGGCCCAGCTGGAGCGCGTCTGGCCGTCGGCGGACGTGGACACCGCCCCGGTCGCGCCGGTCAGGCGGCCGCCGGGCCACCGTGTCGTGCTGAGCGACCTGCAGTGGGAGATCCTCGTCCACGCCGACCGCGCGGCCACCCCCCTGGAACTGGCCATGAGGCTCGGCCGGCCCGGCTACGCGACGCTGCTGGCCGTACGGCGGCTGGCGGCGGCGGGGCTGCTCACCCGTCCGGAGGGTACGGCGCCGCCGCTGCCGCGACGGGTCGACCGGGTTCCGGAGGCCGGGCCGCGCCACGACCCCGACGCTCCTGCTCTGCCCCTGGGGCCCGTGGTGACCGCGGACCCGACCGACGTGAACCTGCTGTTGCGGCTGAAGAAGGCGCTGGAGGAGCTGTCGTGAGGTTCCCCTCACTCAGAAGGAGGCCACCGGTGGAGCTGCGGGACGAGGTGCTGAAGGAGATGATCCTGTTGCGCGAGCGTACGCCCGACGTCAGCGGAAGCATCGCCTGCAGCGTGGACGGGCTGACCATCGCCAGCGACCTGACGGGCGGCAACGTCGAGCAGACCGCCGCGCTGTCGGCGGCGCTGCTGGCCCTCAGCAGACGCATGGCCGTCATGGCCGGCAAGGGTGCCCTGGAGGAGACCCTCATCTCGGGCAGCGCGGGCTTCGCCGCCTTCTACACGGCCGGCCCCACGATCGTCCTCACAGTCCTGGCCGAGCCCGGCACCAATCTCGGGCTGCTGCGGCTGGAGGGTCGCAAGACGGCGGCGAGCGTCGCCGCCATCGCATCGCGAAAGTGACTCGCATTCACACGGAGGAAACGCATGGCCAGCATGGACGTCTCTCTCAAGGAGATGATGGCGATCGACGGCGCGCTCGGGGCCGTCGTGGTCGACTACGGCAGCGGCATGGCGCTCGGCGCCCTCGGCGGCTCCAAGGACCTGGACCTGCAGGTGGCCGCCGCGGGCAACACCGAGGTCGTCAAGGCGAAGATGCGCACGATGGAGTCGCTCGGCCTCAAGGAGGTCATCGAGGACATCCTCATCACGCTGACCGGTCAGTACCACATCATCAGGCCGATGACCGGCAGGGGCGGCAAGGGACTCTTCCTTTACCTGGCGCTGGACCGCACCAGGGCGAACCTGGCGCTGGCGCGCCACCAGCTGCGCGGCATCGAGGAGAAGCTCGAGGTCTGACGGACCACGCCCCGTGTCCGCGGCGCGGCGGGCACGGGGCGTGCCGTACGACCGGCCCGCGCCTTCTTCAGCCGTGTGTACTCCGGCTTTACCCCGGCGCCGCTGCCGATTTCATGATTTTTATCCCCTTGATCGGCTTTCCTGCCGCGCCCGCGCAACCCGTTGTTTTTCAGGGGTTTCCGCGCTCTCCGCGCCTGCTGAATCGTGACGATAAAGGGTAGATCCTCTTTCCGATTCATGGGTTTGCTTTTGCCTTTGGGGTGATTTGCCCATAGAGTCCTTTGCGTTACCGAGCGGTGACCGTGCTCTTCACCAGGGAAGAGTCGGCCGGTCGGCGCCGAATCCCGCGACTGCGGGAACCGGGGACCCATCTCTTTGGGGTGAATCCGGCCTCGTGCCGGTAGGGCATCTCCACGCCCGAACCCGTCAGCTAACCCGGTAGGCGAGATGGAGAGGACACCACCCTTGTACGACAGCCCCCCGAACTGAGCGGCGCTTCCCCCCGCTTCCTTTCGCGCTCTGTCTTTTCGCGTAGCGACTGCTAGGCCCATGCCCGGCTACGCCTTTGCCTGATCTTCATGTGAGCGCGGATTTCCTATCCCTCGCACAAAGGACTTTCATGACCCGCCGCTTTGGCATGCGCGCTTCCGCCCTGCTCGTCACCACCGCCCTCGCCGTCGGTTCCGGCGCCGCCGCCGCTCTCGCCGAGCCCACGGAGCCCGACCTCGCCCGGACCACCCAGCAGCGGACCCTCCTCCAGGGAGGCACCACCGCCTCCTACTTCTGGGACGACTCCTCCGGCCGCGCCGGCGACACCGGCCTGCCCGCGAGCGGCATCTCGATGCGCAAGGGCCTGGCAGCCAGCCCGAGCTGGCCCCTCATGACCGAAGGCTACGTCGTCTACAAGGGTAAGAAGGCCCCCTTCTTCGTGGGTGACCGTGGTCCTGGCGTGCCCTCCAGCAGCGGCGTCATGCTCGACCTCGACGCCAAGACCTTCGCCTACCTCACCGGCGGCGAGTTCAACTCCGACACGCTGATGGTGAACGGCAACGGCGGTCAGGGCCACATCAAGGTCCAGTACGTCATCACCAAGTGGGGTGACGGCGTGGGCAAGAAGAACCACCCCGTCGCCTTCTCCACCGGCGCGTGGGGTCGTATGGACCACAACCCGGCCAAGCCGCCGGTCGACTACCTGGCCCTGGCCGAGAAGAAGAAGGCCGAGGCCGCCAAGAAGGCGCAGGCCGCCAAGAAGGCCGAGCTGGTCGCCGCCCGTGAGGCGGACGAGCAGGAGTCCAAGGGGACGACGGCCGCCGCCGCGTCGGTCAGGCCCGCCTCCTTCGACGGCCCGGTGCGCACCACCGCCGCCCGGAGCGCGACCGAGGACGACAGCCACACCGGCACCGCGCTGGCCCTCATCGGCGGTCTCGCGATCGTCGGCGGCGTCGGCTACCTGGGCCGCGACCACCTGCGCAAGGTCGTCTCCCGCTGATCTCCCTCTTGTCGTCATGCGAAACAGAATGAGATTCTGCTTCGCATGACGCTCATGGCGCGCGCCAACGGCATCGACATCGCCTACGACCCCATCGGTGACCCCCAAGACCGGCCCCTTCTGCTGATCATGGGGCTCGGCTCCCAGCTCGTCCACTGGGACGACGAGTTCTGCGAACTGCTCTCCAGGAGGGGCCACCACGTCGTCCGCTTCGACAACCGCGACGTGGGGCTCTCCACCCACTTCCGCGAGGCGGGCGTGCCCGACCTCACCCCCGGCGCGGCGGCGCCGTACCTGCTGAGCGACATGGCCGGCGACGCGGCGGGCCTGATGGACGCGCTCGGCTGGCCCGCCGCGCACGTGGTGGGCATCTCGATGGGCGGCATGATCGCCCAGGCGCTCGCCATCGGGCACCCCGGCAGGGTGCTGACGCTGACCTCCATCATGTCGACGCCCAGCCCCGAGGCCGGGCCGCCCACCCCCGAGGCGATGGCCGCGCTGTTCGGCCCGCCCGCCGCCGACCGGCAGGGCGCGATCGAGCGGGCCCTGGAGGTCTGGTCGGTGATCGGCTCGCCCGGCTACCCCCTCGACCGCGAGCGCGTCGCCCGGCTGGCGGGCCTGGCCTTCGACCGCGACCACGATCCCGCCGGGACCACCAGGCAACTGGCCGCGATCCTCGCCTCAGGCGACCGTAGCGAGGGGTTGGCGGGCGTGCGGGTGCCCACCCTGGTGGTCCACGGCGAGGCCGACCCGCTGGTCCAGGTCTCCGGCGGCCGGGCCACCGCCGCCGCGATCCCCGGCGCGCGGCTGATGACCTTCGAGGGCATGGGCCACGACCTGCCCCGCCCGCTGTGGGAGCAGGTCATGGACGCGATCACAGATCTTCAAGCGCGCTCCGCAGCCGCCGCAGCAGGCTGAGGTCCGCCGGTTCGTGCCGCATCTCGGTGCCGGGCGGCGCGGGGACCCGCTTGGGCAGCGCGGGCGCCCTCCTGGGCTTGACGAGCAGGTCGGCCGCCGCCAGTTCCCGTACGGCGAGCAGCACCGTGTAGGCCGTGGTGTCCAGCCGCCTGGCCAGTTGCAGCGGTGTCGCGGTGCCGTCGGCGTGGACCAGCACCTCCCACTGCCGGGCGCTCAGCGTGACGCGATCGCCCGGCAGGCGGGAGACCGGGACCACGGGCGCGGCGTCGAGCTCGTCCGACGGCCAGACCTCGTCCAGCCGGGTGCTCCTGCGGACGCATTCGGCGATGAGCTCGTCGACCTCGAAGTGCCAGTGCGGGCCCAGCCAGTGGCGCTCGCTCGGCTGGAAGGTGGGCCGGGCGGCGTCGGTGCCGAAGAGCACGAGCGCGGCGTCGAGCACCGCCCTGCGCAGCTGCTCGGCCAGTTCGTCGCGGCTCAGCAGGCCTTCGCCGAACAGCGGCTCGCCGCCCTCGCGCCGGGTCACCGCCCGGTCCACGTCGGCCCGGCTCACCCGCCCGCCGCCGGTGAGCAGCTCCTCGATGCCGGGCGTCTCGGCGCTCTCCATGTAGGTCACCTTGCCCTCGAGCAGGTAGACCACCCCGGAGCCGCCCACGCGCAGGGCGCCGGACGAGCACACCCCCGCCAGCCCGGTGAGGAGGCTTTCCAGCGGACGCACCGAGTCAGGCTATGAAGGCGCGGGCCGTACGGGAAGAGACCGGTGGTGGATATCTTCATCCCGGGCGGAGAAACTTTTCTCCGGGGAGTAAGGATCACACCACGTGATCGGCTGCCTCCCGGCTGTTGAGGATGAGGTGGACGTTCCTCTCCGCCCAGCGGGTGACCTCGGCGAGCGGCTGGTGCAGCGAGTGGCCCAGGTCGGTGAGCGTGTACTCCACCCTGGGCGGCACCTCGGCGTAGACCTTCCTGGTCAGCAGCCCGTCGTACTCCATGGCCCGCAGTGTCTGGGTCAGCACCTTCGGGGTGACGCCGCCGATGCGATCGCGCAGCTCGGTGAAGCGCATAGGCCCGCGGGACAGGCTCAGCAGGACGAGGACCGACCACTTGTCGCCGATGCGGTCGAGGACCAGTCGGGTCGGGCAGTTGGGGTCGAAGGCGTCGCCAGTATCCATAAGGTACCTATAGCACGATGAAGTAACCAGTATCCAATGGATACTATCGATGTCATGAAGAAGATCCTGGTTTTCGGCGCCACCGGCATGATCGGTCAGCGCATCGTCACCGAACTCGTCAACCGCGGCTACGACGTCACCGGAGTGAGCAGGTCGGGCCCGGTCAAGGGCGACGTCACGCAGGCGGCCGAGCTCGCCGCCGGCCACGACGTGGTGATCTCGGCGATCGCCCCGCCGCGCGACGGCACCGAGCCCGAGGCGCCCTTCCTCGCCGCCACCAGGGCCCTGATCGACGGTGTCCGCGAGGCCGGCGTCCGGCGCCTGATCACCGTGGGCGGCGCCGGCGGCCTCGAGGTGGCGCCCGGCCTCGACCTCGTCGACACGCCCGACTTCCCGCAGATCTACAAGAAGGAGGCGCTGTCCCAGCGGGCCGCGCTCGGGCTCTACCGGGAGGTCACCGACCTCGACTGGACCTACGTCGCCCCCGCCGCGATCATCCAGCCGGGGGAGCGCACCGGCACCTTCCGCCTCGGCGGCGACCGGCTGCTCGCCGACGAGCAGGGCAACAGCGTCATCAGCGCTGAGGACTACGCCGTGGCCGTCGCCGACGAGATCGAGAAGGCCGAGCACGTGCGGCGCAGGTTCACCGTCGCCTACTGATGAAAAACGTGGCCGCTGGACTGCCGATACGGCGCTGACCTGCGAAAAGAGCGGCTCGGCAGTCTGATGGCCACGTTTCTCATCAGTACTGAGGCTCGTCGGGCAGCAACGCCTTCTCGTCGGGCTTGTGGACCAGGACGGTCTCGACGTACGAACGGACGGCGGCCGGGAGCCCCATGTCGCTCCCGGCCTTCTCCGACAGGAACCAGCGGTGGTCGAGCACCTCGTGGAAGAGCTGCGCGGGCTCCAGCTTGCGCCGCAACTCGTCGGGAATGGCCTCTATCGTCGGCTGGAAGACCTCGGCCAGCCACCTGTGGGCCACGATCGCCTCGTCCTCGTGGCGCAGGCCCTTGGCCACGCGGAAGCCGTCGAGATCGTTCAGCAGCCGCCGGGCCTGGTTCTCCTCGGTGTCGAGCCCGGTCAGGCGCAGCAGCCTGCGCTGGTGGTGACCGGCGTCCACGACCTTGGGCCGGACGATCAGCCGCCCGGTGCCGACCTTGCGGCGCACCATCATCTCGGCCACGTCGAAGCCGAGCAGGTTGAGCCGGCGGATGCGGTTCTCCACCTTGTGCCAGTCGACCTCCTCGATGATCTCGTCCTGGGTGATCTCCTCCCAGAGCCGGTGGTAGCGCGAGGTGATCTGCTCGGCGGTGTCGTACGGGTCGATCGACGGGTGCAGCAACCCACCCGCCTCCAGGTCGAGCATCTCGCCGAACAGATTGGTGTAGGCGACCTCGATGTCCTGTAGCCGCTGACCCTCGCTGATCATCGGGTGCATCTCGCCGGTCTCCGCGTCGACCAGGTAGGCGGCGAAGGCGCCCGCGTCCCTGCGGAACAGCGTGTTCGACAGCGAGCAGTCGCCCCAGTAGAAGCCGTTGAGGTGCAGCCGCACCAGCAGCACGGCCAGCGCGTCCAGCAGCCTGGTGAGCGTGTCGGGGCGCAGCGTCCCCGACATGACGGCCCGGTAGGGCAGCGAGAACTGCAGGTGCCGGGTGATGAGCGCGGAATCGAGCCCCTCATCCCTGCCCGTCACGTACGCCACGGGCTCGACGGCCGGAGCGTCGAGCCTGGCCAGGTCCCACAGCAGCCTGTACTCCCGCTTGGCGTACCGCTCGCTGATCTCCTTGATCGCGTACACCTTCCCGCCCAGCCGGGCGAAGCGCACGACATGGCGGGAGATGCCGCGCGGCAGGTCCACCAGGTGACGGGCGGGCCACTCCGCGAGCGGCAGCTCCCACGGGAGTCTGATGAGGTCGGGGTCGCCGAGGGCGCCGGTGATCTGTAGCGGCATTTGACCAGGATATGGTGCGAGCGTGGACGAGTTTCTGACCTGGTACTTCAACCGTAACCCCGTCTCCGCCACCCTTCTCGGCGCCGAGGGCCACGACCGGACGCTCGGCGACTACACCGAGCAGGGCCTGCTCGCCTACGAGCGCGAGCAGGCGGCGTGGCTCGAACGGCTCGCGACGTGGGAGACCCCCACGCTCGACGACGAGATCGACCGCGACCTGGCCGCCTCCCACCTGCGCGGCGAGCTGGCGCTGGCCACCTGGCCGTGGTGGCGCCGCGACCCCACCGCCTACCTCGGCGGGATCTTCTCCTCGCTGTTCGTGCCGTTCCAGCGCGCGCTCAAGCCCGAGCACGAGCTGGTCGAGGCCGCGGTGGCCCAGCTCGGCGAGGTGCCGGGCGTGCTGGCGGCCTGCCGTACCAACCTCGACCCCGACCTGGCCTCCGACCTGCAGGTGCAGCGCGCCCTCGGCCAGGCGCGCACGGCCAGGGGGCTGGTCACCCGCACCATCCCCGCGATGATCGCCGACGAGGCGGCGCGCGCCAGGTTCCTCGCGGCGGCCGAGCCCGCCGCCGACGCCTTCGACGCCTTCGTCACCTTCCTGGAGAACTTCACCGCGGGCGGCACCTGGCGCATGGGGGAGAAGCTCTACTCCACGCTGCTGACCGAGAAGGAGCTGCTCGGGTACGGCGCCGCGGGGCTGCACGAGCGCGGCAGGCAGCAGGTCGCGCTGCTGGACGGCCAGATGCAGGAGGCGGCGCGCAGGTTCGACGGTTCCGCCGACTGGCGCGCCGCGCTGGCGATCCTCGCCGACGACCACCCGCCGACCCTGGAGGCCATGCGCGCCGAGTACGAGGCGGAGACCCAGAGGGCCAGGGAGTTCGTGCGCGAGCGCGATCTCGTCACCTTCCCCGAAGGCGAGGAGTGCCTGGTCCTGCCCTCGGCGGAGTACAACAGGCCGATCCTGTCCGTCGCCCACTACATCGCGCCGCCGCCGCTGACCAGCTCGCGGCGCGGCTACTTCTTCGTGCCCTACACCCCCGACGGCTTCACCGACGAGCAGGTACGGCAGCGCCTGCGCACCAACAGCCGCTTCCAGATGCCCGCGATCTCCGTGCACGAGGCCTACCCGGGACACCACTGGCACCTGGCGCACAAGGCGGGCAACCCCAGGACCATCCGCAAGGTGTTCAGCACGCCCTACTTCAACGAGGGCTGGGGCCTCTACGTCGAGAAGATGATCAGTGAGCAGGGGTACTTCGACACCCCGGCCACCGAGCTGGGCTTCCTCGACGCGCGCATCTTCCGCGCCGCCCGCATGGTCGTCGACACCGCCCTCCACTGCGAGGACATGTCGATCGCCGACGCCGAGGCGTACATGCTGGCCAACTCCTCGCTCTCGCCCGAGACGGCCAAGGGCGAGGTCAACCGCTACTGCGCCTGGCCCACGCAGGCGCCCTCCTACCTGACGGGCGCGCTGGAGATCGACCGGATCAGTGGCGCGTTCACCGGCTCGCTGAAGGAGTTCCACGACCGGATCGCGGGCTCGGGCAGCCTGCCGCTCGGACTGGCGGAGAAGGCCGCGCTCGGACGGGCGTGAGGCGACGGCGGCGGTCACGGCGAGCCCGTGACCGCCGCTCCCGTCGGCGAGGGCGGCGCGGGACCGCCGTCCGTGCCGGTGAGCGCGGCCCGTGACCGCAGGGTCCGTCAGCGAGGGCGGCGCGGGAACGTCGGGGGGTTGAGCGAGCGCTCGACCACCGCCGCGAGCTGCTCGTCGGTGAGCACCACGGGCTTGCCGACCGACAGCCCGCGCACGTAGACCTCGCACAGCCACTCCAGCAGCCGGGCCGCCTCGAAGGCCTGCTCCATCGTGGCGCCGATGGTCACCCCTCCGTGGTTGGCCATCAGCGCCGCCTGCCTGCCCTCCATCGCGGCCCTGATGTTGGCGGCCAGCTCGGGCGTGCCGTAGGTGGCGTACTCGGCGACCCTCACCGCGCCGCCCAGCAGCAGCGCGTTGTAGTGGACGGGCGGCAGCTCGGTCATCGTGGTGGCCACCACGGTCCCGAACACCGAGTGCGTGTGCACGACGGCCCGCGCCGCGGTCGAGTCGTAGATCGCCAGATGCATGGGCGTCTCGGACGACGGCTGCAGGTCACCCTCCACCAGGTGACCCTCGACGTCCACGACCGGGCACATCTCCGGGGTCAGCCGGTCGAGCGCGGCACCCGCGGGGGTGACCGCCACCAGATCGCCGTCGCGGGCGCTCAGGTTGCCCGACGTGCCGAGCACCAGGCCGAGCTCGACGGCTCGCCTGCCGTACTCGCAGATCTCCCGCCTGAGGAGGTCGACGGCGCTCACAATGCCTCCAGCGTCGTGATCATGATGCGCTCCATCTCGGCCCGGCCCAGTTGATCAGGGTAGAGCAGCGCCCGCAGGCTCAGCCCGTCGACCAGGGCCAGCAGCCGCTCCGCGGCCACGTCGAGGTCGCCGTCCGCGCCGATCTCACCCTCATCGCGCGCCTGCTCCAGCAGAAGCCGTACGGCGGCGCGCAGCTCGGCCGCCTCGGCGCGCTGCACCTCGGCCAGCCGGTCCACCGCCAGGCTCCGGCTCCAGAAGCTGATCTCGAGCCGCGTCTCCTGGTCGCGCTCGTCGTCGAGGGGCAGGTTGTCCAGCAGCACCTCGCGCAGCGCCGCCAGGCCGGTCAGGCCCTCGACCCGGCGGGTGATGCGCTCGCGGATGCGCTGGTGCGAGTGGCGCAGCGCCGACAGCAGGATCTCGTCCTTGTCGGTGAAGTAGTGGCCGAGCACGCCGTTGGACAGCCCCGCCTCCTTCGCGATGGCGCGGCTGGTGGCGGCGTCGATCCCGTCGCGCACGATGACGGTGCTCGCGGCGGACAGCACCTCGCGGCGGCGCTCGTCGTGGTCAACGATCTTCGGCATGCCTCCAGCATATTGACTTTTTAGTCGGACGTCTGTCTACTACCGGCCATGACCGTTGTGACCGTCGGTGTGCACATCGTGGACGTCCTGACCCGGCCGGTCGAGGCCATCCCCACCGGACAGGACACCGTCCTGGTCGACCAGATCCGTCTCACGGCCGCGGGCTCGGCCGCCGGCACCGCCGTCGACCTGGTGAAGCTCGGCAACGAGGTCACCTCCATGGGCGCGATCGGCGACGACGAGCTGGGCGACTTCCTCCTCATGATCATGGCGAGGCACGGCGTGGACGTGTCGGGGCTCGCCCGCCGTACGGGGGAGCAGACCGCCGCCTCCATCCTGCCCATCAGGCCGGACGGCGGCCGGCCCAGCTTCCACGTGCCGGGCGCCAACCTGAGCGTCACCCTCGCCGACCTCGACCTCGAGGTGCTGCGCCGCGCGCGGGCCGTCCACCTGGGCGGCATGGACGTCACCTTCGCGCTGGGCGAGCCCGCCTTCTTCGCCCTCCTCGACGAGCTGCGGCAGGGCGGCACCGTCGTCACCATGGACCTGCTGTCCGAGCTGCCCGACCTGCTGGCCATGGCGCGGGCGTTCGTGCCGCACGTCGACTACGTGCTGCCCAACGCCGCCCAGGCCCTCGCCATGACCGGCGCCGGCACCGTCGAGGCCGCCGCCGCGGCGCTCCTGGCCGACGGGGCCACCGGCGTGCTGGTGACGCTCGGGGCGGAGGGCAGCCTGGTCGTCACCGCCGACGGCGCGACCCGCGTCCCTGCCCTGCCCGTGGAGGTCAGCGACACCACGGGATGCGGCGACGCCTACTGCGCCGGATTCCTCACCGGCCTCCTGCACGGCCAGGACGTCCCCACCGCCGCCCGCTGGGGCACGGCCGCCGCCGCCCGCGTCGCCACCGGCCTCGGCTCCGACGCCGGGCTCACCGACCTCGACTCGACCCTGAAAGGACTGTCGTGAAGGACGCCGAGCTGCGCAAGCGCGCCCAGCAGGTCATCCCCGGCGGCATGTACGGCCACCTCAACGCCGCCATCTTCGCCCCCGGCTACCCCCAGTTCTTCGCCCGCGCCGAAGGCTGCCGGCAGTGGGACGTGGACGGCCGCGAATACGTCGACCTCATGTGCTCGTGGGGCCCGGTCGTGCTGGGCCACCGGCATCCCGCCGTCGAGTCGGCCGCCGCCCGCCAGCTCGCCCTCGGCGACTGCCTCAACGGCCCCGGCCCCGTCATGGTCGAGCTGGCCGAACTGCTCGTCGACACCATCCCGAGCGCCGACTGGGCGATGTTCTCCAAGAACGGCACCGACGCCACCACCCAGGCGCTCATGGTGGCCCGCGCGGCGACCGGCCGTACCAAGGTGCTGATGGCGCACGGCGCCTACCACGGCGCCGACCCCTGGTGCACGCCCTCGCCCGCAGGCACGACGCCCAACGAGCGGGCCGACCTGGTCGAGTTCACCTACAACTCGCTGGAGTCGCTGGAGGCCGCCGCCGCCACCGTCGACGGTGACGTGGCCGCGATCATCGTCACCCCGTTCAAGCACGACTCCTTCGAGGACCAGGAACTCGTCGAGCCCGCCTTCGCCCGCGGCGCCCGCGCCCTCGCCGACCGCCTCGGCGCCGCCCTGGTCATCGACGACGTGCGGGCCGGCTTCCGCATCGACCTGCGCGGCTCGTGGGAGCAGTACGGCGTGCGCCCCGACCTGACGGCCTGGTCGAAGGCCATGGGCAACGGCTACCCGATCGCCGCCGTCACCGGCACCGACGCGCTGCGCGGGCCCGCCCAGACGCTGTACTCCACCGGCTCGTTCTGGTTCTCGGCGGTCGCGATGGCCGCCGCGAAGGCGACGATCGAGACGTTGCGCGACACCGACGGCATCGCGACCATGGTCACGTCGGGGACCCTGCTGCGCGAGGGCCTGTACGCCCAGGCCGGCGCCCACGGCTTCACCGTCAACCAGACCGGGCCTGTGACCATCCCGTGGCTGAGCTTCGAGGGCGACGCCGACCTGTCGGTGGCGGTGCACTGGAGCGACGCCTGCCTGCGCAACGGCGTCTACCTGCACCCGTGGCACAACTGGTTCATGTCGGCGGCCCACACTGAGGCCGACGTGGCCCGCGCTCTGGAGGGCACCGACCGGGCCTTCGCCGAGACCCGCGCCCACTTCGGCGGCTGACGACCCGGCGCGGGACGGCGCTCCCCGGCCGCCCCGCGCAACCCGCACCGGGTAACGCGCACCCCCGCCCCACGCAACCCGACCCCCGCCTCCGCGCAAGCCGCCCCGTGTAACGCGCACCCCGCACCCCGCGCGACCTTTCGCTTCTGGGGCGTCGCCAGGCCGCGCCCGAAAGGACCCCGCAGGTCGCCACCGCACGGGCCCCTTCGTGCACCGCTCTTGAGCACGCGCCGTCCGCCCCGGTGGCTGCCCGTCGGGCCGGTGTCCCAGGACGGGCGCCTCCGGTGACCGGCTTCGGCTCGATGCCCATTCCGCCCGGCTTCCCTGGCGGGCGGTTGGGCCGGCCCACAAGAGGCCTGGCCGGCTGTCGAAGATCGTCCCGACACCCTTGCCGTCCATGCCGTTGTCGAGGATGCTGGCAACCCCGCCGCCCTGCCGTACGCCCTCGATCGCGGATGCTGCCCCCGCCCCCGGAAATCACGGTGTGGCCTCTCAAGGTCACAGCTGCGTCTCGAGGTCTTGACCCAGGTCGCCGGCCGTCCGTACCTTCAGGCAAACGTTTAGGAAACTTTCCTAATTGATCCACGGGAGACCTCATGACCCACCCGGGAGAGATCACCAGGCGCCAGCTCCTGCGCCGGATCGGCATCACCGCTCTCGCCGCAGGCCCCGGCGCGGGCCTCCTGTCCGCCTGCGCGACCGGCGGCGGCGCCGAGCCGGCCGCGTCGGCCGGTGCGAGCGCGGCCGCCTCCAACCTGGTGTCGGCCGCCAACCCGCTGGGCGTGGACGCCAAGAAGCCTCTCGAAGTGGTCATCTTCAGCGGCGGTTACGGCGACTCCTACGCCAAGGACATCCACGAGGGCCTCTACGTCAAGGCGCACGCCGGCGCCCAGATCAAGCACGTCGGCACCCAGAACATCGGCACCCAGCTGCGTCCCCGCTTCCTCAGCGGCGAGGTGCCCGACGTGGTCAACAACTCCGGACCCGAGGCGCTCGACCTGGCCGCCCTCGCCGCGGAGGGACATCTGGCCGACCTGACCCCGCTGTGGGACGCCCCGTCGGTCGACGACCCGAACAAGAAGGTCCGCGACACCATCACCCCCGCGGCCATCGAGAACGCCAAGCTCAACGGCCAGGACCTGGTGCTGAACTACACGGTGTCGCACCGCGCCCTCTGGTACGACGCCAAGCTCTTCGCCGAGAAGGGCTGGACGCTGCCGACCACCTGGGAGGAGTTCAAGGCGCTCGGCGAGACGGCGAAGAAGGAAGGCATCGTCCTGTTCGCCTACCCGGGCCAGAAGGGTCCGTACTACCAGCTCTGGAACATGCTCTACACCGCCGCCAAGATCGGCGGGAACCAGGTCATCATCGACATCGACAACCTCGTCGACAACGCGTGGAAGTCCCCGGCGGTCAAGGCGTCGGTCACCGCGTGGCTGGAGATCCAGACGGCCTACGGCGACAAGGCCTACCTGGGCCTCGACCACACCCAGACGCAGATCAAGCACCTGCAGCACAAGGTGCTGTTCTACCCGTGCGGCTCCTGGCTCGAGAACGAGATGGCCAAGGACAAGCCCAAGACCTTCGAGTACGCCATCGCGCCCTTTCCAAGCGTGACCGCCTCCGACAAGATGCCCTACGGGGCGATCCAGGTCGGCGTGGGCGAGAACTTCGTCGTCGCCGCCAAGGGCAAGAACCCGCAGGGCGGCCTGGAGTACTTCCGCCTCATGCTCTCCAAGGAAGGCGCGAGGGGCTTCACCGAGAAGACCAAGAACCTCACCGTCGTCAACGGCGCCGCGGAGGGCCTCGACCTGACCCCCGGCCTGGTCAGCGCGGCGAAGGCGCAGGACGCCGCGGGCCAGGACATCATCACCGACGCGCGCTTCGAGGGCTGGTACAAGCAGCTGTTCGACTACGCCTGGCAGCAGCAGAACACGCTGATGGCCGGTCGGCTGACCGTCGACGAGTACCTGGACCGGGTCCAGAAGAAGGCCGACGCGGTCAAGGCCGACTCCTCCATCGCGAAGCAGACGAGGAACGTCTAGGACTCATGGGCACGGAGCGAACCCGACGTGGCGAGAGAGGAGCGGTGGGCGGCCAATGAACACGGAGCGGTTGCGCAAGTACGGGTTCGTCGCCGGGTTCCTCGTCGTCCCCCTGGCCCTCTACCTGGTCTTCGTGATCAGTCCGTACATCCAGGCGTTCCAGCTCTCGCTGACGAGCTGGAACGGCTACCAGCGGAACCCGGCCTACATCGGCCTGGCCAACTTCGGCCGGCTGTTCGACGACGAGATCTTCTGGCAGGCGATACGCAACCACGCGGTGATCCTGCTCGTGCTGCCGCTCGTGACGATCGCCCTCGCGCTGCTGTTCGCCTTCCTGATCAACCTGGGCGGCGGGTCGCGCGGGGCGGGCATGAGGGGGGTGTGGGGGTCGACCTTCTACAAGGTGGTCTTCTTCGCCCCCCAGGTCCTCGCGGTCGCCGTCGTCGGCGTGCTCTGGAAGGCGATCTACCGGCCGGACGAGAGCGGCGTCGTCAACGGCGCGTTGATCAAGATGGGCGTCGACCCCGTCGGCTGGCTCACCGAGCCCAGCCTGGCCCTCTGGTCCCTGCTGGCGGTGATGATCTGGCAGGCGGTCGGCTTCTACGTGGTGCTGTTCTCCGCCGGCATGGCGGCCATCCCGAAGGACTACTTCGAGGCCGCCGCGCTCGACGGGGCCGGCCGCCTGCGGCTGTTCTTCTCCATCACGCTGCCGCTGCTGCGCGACACCATCCAGGTCGGCTGGGTCTATCTCGGGATCGCCGCGTTCGACTGCTTCGCGCTCGTCCAGGTGCTGTCGGTGGACGCGGGCGGCCCTGACGGCGCCACCACCGTGCTTCCCGTGGAGATCTACAAGACCGCCTTCTCCTACAACAAGGTCGGCTACGCCTCCGCGATGGGCGTCGCGCTGTTCTTCCTGACCATCACCTTCGCGATGCTGACCCTGCGCGTCTCCAGGCGCGAGAAGATCGAGCTCTGACATGCCGAACAAGACCGTGCAGGAGCCGATGCGCTCGTCGCAGGCCCGCCCCTCGACGTCTGCCCGCCAGGCCGTCCGCGGCGGGCGCAACGTCTTCAGCGGGCTTTCGCACCTCGCGCTCGCCATCTGGGCCCTGCTGATCGTCCTGCCGCTGCTGTGGACGTTCCTGGCGGCCTTCAAGAACAACACCGAGATCTTCGGCGACGCGCTCCAGCTCCCCGGCGCGGTGCGCTGGGACAACTGGGCGCGGGCGTGGGACAAGGCCCGCGTCGGCACCTACATGATCAACACCGCCATCGTGGTGTTCTTCGGTACGGCGGGCACCATGCTGTTCGGCTCCATGGCCGCCTACGTCCTGGCCCGCTACACCTTCCCCGGCCGGCGCCTGATCTACCTGCTGTTCGTGGCGGGCATGGCCTTCCCCGTGTTCCTTGCCATCGGCCCGCTGTTCTTCATCGTCAAGCAGTTCGGCCTGCTCGACTCGCACGTCGGCCTGGTCATCGTCTACATCGCCTACTCGCTGCCCTTCACGGTCTTCTTCCTCGCGGCGTTCTTCAGGACGCTGCCCGAGGCCGTCGCCGAGGCCGCGCGGATCGACGGCGCCTCGCACACCCGCACGTTCTTCCAGGTCATGCTGCCGATGGCCAGGCCGGGCATCGTCAGCATCACGATCTTCAACGTGCTGGGCCAGTGGAACCAGTACCTGCTGCCGCTGGCGCTGGTGCCGGGCGACAAGGAGAAGTGGGTCATCACGCAGGGCATCGCGGACATCTCCACCATCGCGGGCTACGAGGCCGACTGGCCCGCCCTGTTCGCCGCCCTGAACCTGGCGATCATTCCGGTCCTGGTGATCTACATCATCTTCCAGCGCCAGATCCAGTCGGGGCTCGGGGCGGGCGCCCTGAAGTAACGTGGCCCGTATGAGCGACTGGAAGCAAGAGGGGGAGGTGCTCCGGCGCAGCATCGTCGCGCCGGACTTCCCCACGGCCATCCGCATCGTCGACGCGATCGCGGTCAAGGCCGAGGAACTCAACCACCACCCCGACATCGACATCCGCTGGCGGACCCTGCATCTCGCGCTGACCACGCACGACGCGGGCCATCTCACCGAACTCGACCATACGCTGGCGGCCATCATCGACGACATCGCTCGCGAACACGGCGCGTAAGCGTACGACTACTCAGTAGAGTGGGCCTCCGCCGCTCGCTTCTGGAGAGTTCGTCATGCGCCTGCCAGCACTCCTTCTCGCCCTGCTGACCGCCGGGGCCTGTGCCGCGCCCACCACCGCCGTCGCGCCGACGCCGACGCCCCAGATCGGGGTGCGGCTGTCCGGCGGCGGCGAGTTCGGCGCCAAGGACCCCTCGGCCATCGTCTACAACACCAAGCTGGTGCCCGAGGGGGCGAAGGCCAGCGTCACGGTCGAGTCGGCCGACGGGCAGACCCGGTCGTCCTTCGTCGCGGAGGGGCTGCTGCCCAACCGGGCCTACGGCGTGCACCTGCACGCCAACCCGTGCGGGTCCAAGCCGGACGACTCGGGCCCGCACTTCCAGCACACCCACGGCACCGTCAACGCGTCCAACGAGGTGTGGCTCGACATCAAGACCGACGGCTCGGGGGCGGCCACGTCGACCGCGCGCCAGCCGTGGGCGCTGTCACCCGACCGGGTGCCGCACTCCCTGGTCATTCACGAGAAGGCCACCGCGCCCGACGGCACCGCGGGTGGCCGCGTCGCCTGCCTCACCCTCAAGTGATCCACCCGTACGGCGGCGGCACGGCCACGGCCATCGCGGGCCGCCTGCCGTGCCGCCGAGCGGTCCGTCCTCATGGACGAAGGCCGCGGTGCGTCGGCTGCCGGACCCGCCCGCACGGGTGCCGCCCCGACGAGGGCCTGACACCCCGCCGGCCCGCACCGCCGGGTCCACCCGGACCGCAGGGATCGCCCTGGTCGCGGGGTCTCGCCGGATCAACAGGATCGCCGGGACAGTCCAGACCACCAGGATCGCCGGGTCGGTCCGGGCCACCTGGACAGCCTGCACCGCCGCACCCGGACTGCCGGGATCGCCCGGACCGGTTGGTCCGGGCGATCCGGTCAGGGAACGTCAGCCCGCGACGGTGACCCAGGTGGTGATCTGGGCCTGGTGTGTCGGGGTCGGGTAGCCGCCGGGTCCCACCGGGCCGCTGGGGCCCTGCGGGACGTCGGAGTCGAAGAACGTGGCGCCGTCGGTGCCGACCAGGGTGCCGGTGCCGATCACGCCGGGGACGTACACGGTGGAACGGACGCGGGCGCCCGCCGTGACCGTGGTGGTGTACCCGTCGAAGCGCACCGTGTTGTTGTCGACGTGGACCGTTCCTTCCTTGCGGCCCAGGTGCCCGCCGCCGCCGTTCTCGTCGCGGCTGGTGAGGCCGACGCCGGTGTCGCTCGGCGCGGTGGCGCCGGCCGAGCTGACCAGGCCGTACGTGGTGACCTGGGTGCCGGTGACCTCGATGCAGGACTGGAAGTAGCGGTTGCCCACCGGCTTCCAGGCGCTGCACGTGGTGAGCGTCGCGGTGGTCGAGGCCGAGGCGGCCACGGGGGCGGCGACGGCGAACACGCCGGCGAGCGCCGCGCCGATGACGATCTTTCTCATGGTTCCCCTCCCTTGGGTCCCGGGCGGGCTGCCCGGGGTTCCCATTTCGCCGGGCGAACCTTTCAAGATCGTTAGTTGCGGGCGAACGGAGAGCGAATTTGAGCGTTCAAATCGCTGGGGCGCCGGCCGCCGGCGCCCTTCCGGGGAGCCCGCCTCGATCACCCCCTCTGGAGCTCGCGCCGGAGAAAGTCCAGCTCCATCGCCATGAGGTTCTCGGCGACGCCGTCCGGGGTCATGTGGCTCACGCCGGGCAGCAGCACGGTGGCGTGCGGCCGCCCGGCACGGGTCAGCGCCGCCGACAGGCGAAGGGTGTGCAGGGGGTAGACGTTGTCGTCGGCCAGGCCGTGCAGCAGGAGCAGCGGCCGCTCCAGCCCCGGCGCGTCGGGGATCAGCGAGTCCGCCGCGTAGCCGTCGGGGTTGTCCTCCGGCAGGCCCAGGTAACGCTCGGTGTAGGCGGTGTCGTACCAGCGGAAGTCGGTGGGCGGGGCGCCCGCGCAGGCCGCGTGGAAGACGTCGGGCCGCCGCAGGACGGCCAGCGCGGCGAAGTAGCCGCCGTAGGACCAGCCGCGCACGCCCACCCGGGACAGGTCGAGGTCGGGGTGCTTGCCCGCCAGCTCGCGCAGGGCCGCCACCTGGTCGTCCAGCGCCACCTGGGAGAAGCGCCGGAAGATCGCCCGGCCGAAGGAGACCGACACGTGGGGCGTGCCCCTGTTGTCGACCGTGACGACGGCGAAGCCCTGGTCGGCCCACCACTGGCGGCGGATCCACCGTCCCGGCTCGAGGGCGACCGCCTGGTACCCGGGCCCGCCGTACACGTCGAGCAGCACGGGCAGCTTCTCGCCGGGAACGTGGCCGGTCGGGTAGAGCACGGAGGAGGGGAGCCGGTGCTCGGTGACGCGGTCCAGGACCGGGCGGGGGCGGTACGGCACGGCCGCCGACAGGTCGCGCAGCTCGAGATCGCCGACGATCCGGCGGGTCCGCATGGTCTCCACGGTGCCGCTGGTCAGCACCATCGTCGGGCCGCCGGTCAGGGCGCTGTGCACGCCGGGCTCGCCGGTGATCCTGGTCAGGGCGCCGTCGCGGGCCAGGCGGTAGACGTGCTGCTCGGCCGGTTCTTCCTCGGCGGCCTCGAGGAGGAGGTCGTCGCCGTGGGAGCCGGCCACCCGCCGGACGTACAGCGACGTCGGGGTGACGACGACGCCGTCGATGGCCAGGGCCTGGGTGTCGTCCACCTCGACGATCTCCAGGATCCGGCCCTCGTGCAGGAAGGGCGCGTTCTCGATCCACTGGGGGTGGGCGAACGCGTGCAGCTCCGTGGTGGCGCCGGTGGCCGGGTCGACCGCGAGCAGCCGGCCGTGCTGCTGCAGCCGGTCCAGCACGGTGATCACCGGCCGGTCACGCTCGGCCCAGTCCACGGCGGACAGGTAGGGGAAGCGGCGGTCGTCCCACATGATCTGCCTGCGGGTGCCGTCCAGTCCGAGCAGGTGCAGCTCGACGATCGCGTTGTGGCCGCCCGCCTGGGGGTAGGCCAGGGGCTCGGCCTCGCGTTCGGGGTCGGCGGGGTCGGCCAGGCGGCGGCGCGGCACCAGTCGCTCGTCGACCCTGGTGACCAGCAGCGCGTCGCCGCCGGGGGACCACCAGTGCCCCCTGGTACGGCCCAGCTCCTCGGCGGCCACGAACTCGGCGGTGCCCCAGGAGATGCCGGGTTCGGTGGCCAGGACCCTGGTCGTGGCGCCGTCCAGGACGTGGAGGCGGCCGGAGGAGACGTAGGCGACCTTGTCGTCCTTGACCCGCGGGTCGAAGGCGGGGCTCGCGGTCGCGAGCTCCTCGGTGACGCCGGTGGCCAGGTCGGTGCGGAACAGCTCGCCGCCGAGGGCGAAGACCGCGTGGACGCCGTCGGAGTCGTAGGAGCCGATCCCCGGAGCCCACAGGCGCAGCCGTTCACGCAGCGCGCGCTCCTCCGCCGGGAGGTCGAGGGGGCGGCCGGTGAGGGCGGTGGGGTCGGCCAGCAGGCGTTCCTCGCCGCTGGGGAGGTCGAGGGACCACAGGCGTTCGACCGGGTCCTCGGGGCCCGTCGACCGCAGGAAGAGGACCCGGTCCGCGAAGGCGGTCAGCGCCCGGGGCGAGCCGTAGGTGAAACGGCCGGTGCGAGAGAGAAGAGTTAGGTCTGCCACACAGTGTGACATATCATATTTTTGCTCCTGGTAGAGATGCCGCATCGATCTCCGGCACCGAGGACCGATGCGGCATCCCGCGGGTCGGTCAGGAGGCGGGTCCCACGTGGATCGTGGTCCGCAGGCCGCGCCGGGCCTGCCCGGTCACCTCGATCCTGGTGTTGGTGTCCGGCAGACGGACACCGAGGGTCGGATAGGTGCTGTACCAGTAGACGCCGGTGCGGTCGTCGAAGGCGGGGACGCCGGGCACGGACGGGAAGACCGTGGCGGCGCCGTCCTTGTGCAGGCGCAGGCGGTCGGTCGCGGTGAGCCCGAAGGTGGCGTCGAAGACCTGCGTGCGCCCGCCCACGCGGGTGTGGTCGTTCCACTGGAGGGGGACGGCGCGGGCGTCGATCGGCAGGATCATGCCCTCGCCGAGATGCTGCTGGGTGTTGTTGTCGGTGTAGAAGGTGTCCCAGAGCCAGACCAGCACGCCGTCCTGGTAGGGGAACCGCTCGTAGATCTCCGCCCGCTTCGGGTCGTTGCGGAAGCCCGCGCTGTACGGGCCGGTCTTCAGGTACGACCCGTAGCCCACGTAACGCCGGTTCTCCACGAGGTAGGCCCGCGGATGGTCCTTGGTGCCGACCCGGCCGACGCGGCTGAAGCCCACCGCGGTCCACCCGTTGTCGCCGTTCTCCGCGTCATCGGAGAACACGCCCGGCAGGTCGATGGCGTCCACCAGGAACCCGTTCTCGACCGTGTTGGTGTCGGTGGAGTACCGGAAGCGGAACCAGATCTTCTTCCCGGTGTAGGCGCCCACGTCCACGCGCAGGTCGGTCCAGTCCGAGGTGCCGGTCAGGCTCGGGCCGACGCGGGTCCACGTCGTGCCGTCCTCGGACACCTCGGTGTAGAGGTAGTCGAAGTCCTGCTCGATCCGGTACCAGACCTTGGCGGTCAGCACGGCCGACGACACCGAGGTGAGGTCGAGCTGCCGGGTGAGCGTCTCGTTGAGATAGTCGCCCTTCCCGCTCCACCACTGGAAGGCGCCCTGCGCCGGGTCGGTCAGCTCCGTGCTGACCGTGCGCGGCGGCAGGTCGACCAGGACGGCCTGCGGGTCGTCGGTGTTGTACGAGCTGACGCCCAGGGTGTGGGTGGAGTCGGTGGCGGCCCTGGCCCGGTCGTGGCTGAGCCAGCCCAGCCGCAGCTTGCTCCAGGCGTCGAGGTCACCGGGGTACTCGGCGGTCGGCCCGTTCCTGTCGCCCAGGTAGGAGGCGTCCGACATCAGCGACCAGAACTTCACGCCGTTGTCGCCGCCCGTGCCGTACGCGTAGAGGTCGGGCAGGCCCAGGTCGTGGCCGTACTCGTGGGCGATGAGGCCGACGCCGCTGTTCTCGCCCGCGGTGAGGAACTTGCCGACCCAGATCCCCGTGTCGCCGATCTGCACGCCGCCGCGCGGGTTGCCGGGCGGTCCCGCCTGGCCGCGCAGGTTCCAGTAGGCGTCGTGGCTGACCGCCCACAGCGCGTCGGCGCCCTGCGCGCCGCCGCCCCAGGTCTCGTCGACGCCGGCGTGGATCACCTGGAACCGGTCGAGGTAGCCGTCCGGCTCGTCGAAGTCGCCGTCGTTGTCGAAGTCGTCACGGTCCCAGACGTCGAAGGTCTTGAGCTGGGCGGTGATGTCGGCGACGCTGCGGCCCCTGGCCCGCTCGCCCTCGTACCAGGCGCCGACCGAGTCGCGGACGAAGTCGAAGAGCGGGGTGTCGCAGTCCAGCCCGCCCGAGCAGCGCGGCGTGCCGTACCGGGCCTCGTTGTACGGGACCTTCACCCAGTCGGAGACGTAGCCGTCGATGTCGTACCGGCCGGAGGACTGGAGGCGGTAGAAGCTGCGCAGGGAGTTGCCGGACCCGAAGTAGGTGTCCTGGTAGTAGGCCCGGTCGAAGTCCTTCCGCCACAGGGTGTGGTTGTCGTGGCGCGGATCCGGCCGGGGAATGGTGTTGTGCAGCGGGCCGGGCGTCCCGCCGTACCTGATCTGGCCGTTGTGCGTCGTGGTGTTGTCAATGCGGTCGCCGAATTCGGACAGGACGGTGAATATCCGGTCTTTTCTTTCTAAGGCCAGCTCGACGTACTGCCTGCCGACCCTGGGCTTGCCGCCGCGGCCGCGCGCCTGCGGTCCTGCGGCGAGAACCTGCTCCATGGCCTTGGTGCGTAACGCGCGTTGCTCGGCGGCGATGGGGTTGACGGGCTGCTCCCGGCGGCCGTCCTCGGCGGGGCCGCTCTTGACAGGGCCGGGCGCGGGGCCGGCCACGGGGGAGGCGCTCGTGGCGGGGGACGGGGCGGGATCGGCCGCGGCGAGCCCCGGCGATAACGCCAGGGTCAGCCCGGCCGCGAGCACGGCGGACAGCGTGCGCATGAGTGGCCTTCCTTCCGAGAGAAAGATCGGCGCATAATGTGTCATATTTCATGCATCAGCGAAAGGTCCACCTTTGAGTCATTTGAACGGTCAACTTCAGTCGGCCAGCGAGTAGACAACAGCTCGGTAACGAGGGGTTGTCAGTGCTATGTCACACATTTAAGTTACGGGGCGACTTGGACCATTCGCGCTCGGAGGGCCATATGAAGAGGAACAAGGGCGTGCTCGCGTTATGCGCGACGCTTGTGGCAGGGCTGACCGCCTGCGGCGGTGGGGGATCGTCGCCCCCGCCCGGCGCCGCGGCCACGGCCGGCGGCGGGCCGGTGAAGGGCGGTACCCTCACCGTCTTCAACAGCGCCGACTTCAACCACCTCGATCCGGCCCGCAACTGGACCATGCGGGACATGGGCTTCGGCGCCCGGCTCCTCTACCGGACGCTCACCACCTTCAAGGCCAACAGCTCGGAGATCGTCCCCGACCTGGCCACGGATCTGGGCACGCCCTCCGACAACGGCAAGACCTGGAAGTTCACCCTCAAGGTCGGCCTCAAGTACGAGGACGGCACCCCCGTCAGGGCACAGGACATCAAGTACAACGTCGAGCGCTCGTTCTCGCCCGACCTCACCGGCGGCCCGGACTACGCTCGCAAGTACCTCGTCAGCGACAAGTACGAGGGCCCGCTGTCCGGCAAGCACCTGGACTCGATCGAGACGCCGGACGACAAGACGATCATCTTCCGCCTCAAGCGGCCGGTCGCCGAGTTCGCGCAGACCGTGACGCTGCCGACCTTCGCCCCGGTCCCGGAGGCCAAGGAGGCGGGCGTCAGGTACGACGACCGGCCGTTCTCCTCCGGCCCCTACAAGATCGAGAAGTACCAGCGCAAGACCGAGATGGTCCTGGTCCGCAACGAGCACTGGGACCCGGCCACCGACTCCGTCCGCAAGGCCTACCCCGACAGGATCGTCGTCAAGATGGCCGCCGGGAGCGCCACGACCGACACCCGGCTCATCGCCGACCAGGGCGCCGACCGCTCCGCCCTCGGGTACATCGACGTCTCGCTCGCCGTCCTGCCGAAGATCTTCACCAACCCGAAGGTCAAGGCGCGGATGAGCAGCATGGTCGACGGCTGCACCGGCATCGTCTACCTCAACACCGCCAAGCCGCCCTTCGACAACCAGAAGGTCCGCATGGCGGCGCAGTACGCGGTGGACAAGGTCGCCATGCAGACCGCGGGCGGCGGCCCGCAGGTGGCCGAGATCGTCGGCGCGATCCTGCCGCCCAGCCTCACCGGCGGCGTGCCGCGCGACATCCTGAAGATCCCGCAGACCGGCGACGTGGCGAAGGCCAAGGCGCTGCTGGCCGAGTCGGGCGTCCCGCTCCCCGTGAAGATCCGCCTCGTCACCACGCCCGGCGGCAAGCCGCAGGCCGAGGCCCTGCAGGCCGGCCTCAAGCGGGCCGGCTTCGAGCTCCAGGTCGACACGATCGACGCCTCAGCGGTGGGCGGCATCAACGGCACGCCGTCCAAGATGCCCGAACTGCAGATCGGCGGCTGGTGCCCCGACTATCCGTCCGGCTCCACGTTCCTGCCGCTGATCACCGACAGCCGGCTGATCGGCGAGGGCTACCACGGCGGCAACGCGGCGCTGCTCAAGGACCCCGCGATCGACGCCAAGATCGACGAGATCGAGGCGCTCGTCGACCCCATCGCCTCCGACCAGGGCTGGCTGACGCTGGAGTCCCAGGTCATGGCCACCGGTGCCTACATCCCGTTCCAGCTCAACAAGCAGAACAACCTCTTCGGCTCCAACGTGGCCAACGTCAAGGGCCACCCGGTGTGGGAGGGCAACCCCGACTTCGCCGAGATCGGGCTCAAGGACCCGAGCATCGCCAGGTGAGCACGATCACGCGACAGACCGGGGCGGCCGATCCGGCCACCCCGGCGGCACGCGGCCCCTGGCGGCAGGCCTTCGCCCGGCTGCGCCGCAACAGGTCCGCGATGGTCGGCCTCGGCCTGGTGATCTTCTTCGTCCTGGTGGCGCTGACGGCCCCGCTGCTGGTGCTGCTCAACGGCTGGGACCCCGCCCAGCGCGACCCCACCGCCGTCGACGCCGCCCTGGCGGGGATCCCCCGGGGGTCCTGGGGCGGGATCGGCGCCGAGCACTGGTTCGGCGTCGAGCCGGTCAGCGGCCGGGACCTGTTCTCCCGGGTCGTGATGGGCACCCAGGTCTCGATGTTCATCGCCTTCGCCGGCGCCACGGTGGTGCTGACGCTCGGCGTGCTGTTCGGGATCGCCGCCGGCTACTTCGGCGGCTGGGTGGACGTGCTGATCAGCCGGTTCATGGACCTGCTGATGTCGTTCCCCGGCCTGATCTTCATGATCGCGATCATGTCGGTGACCCCGGACGTCAACCGGGTCGTCATGCTGATCTCGGTCATCGGGTTCTTCGGCTGGCCGGGCATCGCCCGCATCGTCCGGGGTGAAACCCTGTCGGTCAGGCACCGGGAGTTCGTCGACGCGGCCCGCACCAGCGGCGCCCGTCCCGGCCGCATCCTGCTGCGGGAGATCCTGCCGAACGTGTCGGGGCCGATCATCGCCTTCGGCGCGCTGCTGATCCCCGGGCTGATCAGCGCCGAGGCCGCGCTGTCGTTCCTCGGGGTGGGCATCCGCCCGCCCACCCCGTCGTGGGGGCAGATCCTGTCCGACGCGGTCCTCTACTACGACATCGTCCCGACCTACTTCGCCATCCCCAGCCTCTGCCTGTTCCTCGTCATCCTCGGCTTCAGCCTGCTGGGTGACGGGCTGCGGGACGCCATCGACCCCAAGGGCGCGCGGACATGATCCTCTACATCCTGCGGCGGCTGGTCGCGGCGGCGGCCGTCCTGCTGGTGATCTGCATGGTGACCTTTGTCATCTTCACCCTGCTGCCCAGCAACCCGGCGCTCATCGCCTGCGGCAAGAGCTGCACGGCCGAACGGCTGGCCGAGATCAGCAACCAGATGGGCCTGAACCAGCCGGTCCTGGCGCAGTTCACCGACTACGTCACCGGCATCTTCGCCGGACGGTCGATGGGCAGCGGGCAGTACGCGATCGAGTGCGGCTTCCCCTGCCTGGGCTACTCCTGGCAGACCGGCCAGCTCGTCTGGGACATCCTGCTGGAGGGCCTGCCCATCACCTTCTCGCTGGCGATCGGCGCCGCCGCGCTCTGGCTCGTCGGCGGGCTGGCCGTCGGCGTGATCTCGGCGCTGCGCAAGGACACCGTCGCGGACCGGCTGCTGGTCGGCTCGACCGTGATCACCGCCGCCCTGCCGATCTACTTCGTCGGGCCCATGCTGCTGTTCGTCACGGTGCGCTGGCTCGAGCTCATTCCCTACCCGACCTACGTGGCCTTCAGCGAGGACCCGCTGCTGTGGGCGCAGAACCTGCTGCTCGCCTGGATCGCGCTGGCCATGCTGTCGGCCGCCATGTACGCCAGGCAGAGCCGTTCCTCGATGATCGAGACGATGGCGGAGCCGTACATCCGCACCGCCAGGGCCAAGGGGCTGCGCCGCCGTACCGTCGTGGTCAAGCACGGCCTGCGCGCCGCGCTGACGCCGATCGTCACCATCTTCGGGATGGACCTGGGCGCGCTGCTCGGTGGCGCGATCATCACCGAGAGCATCTTCAGCCTCCCCGGCATCGGCAAGATCACCGCGTCCAGCATCACGGGCCAGGACTACCCGGTGATCCTCGGCACCACGCTGCTGGCCGCGTTCTTCATCGTCATCGCCAACCTGGTCGTGGACCTGCTCTACGGCGTCGTGGACCCGAGGGTGCGCCATGCTTCTTGACGTCAGAGGACTCGGCGTGTCCTTCGGGGGCCTGCGCGCCGTCCAGGATGTCGGCTTCAGCCTGGACCGGGGCCGGACTCTCGGCATCGTGGGCGAGTCCGGCTCCGGCAAGTCGGTCACCAGCCTCGCCCTGATGGGCCTGCACCTGGGCGCCGAGGTGACCGGGTCCGTCGTCTTCGACGGGCAGGAACTGGTGGGAGCGCAGGAGGAGACGCTGCGGCGGCTGCGCGGCCGCCGGATGGCGATGATCTTCCAGGACCCGCTGTCGTCGCTGCACCCGTACTACACGGTGGGCGAGCAGATCGCCGAGGCGTACCGGCTGCACTTCGGGGCCTCCAGGAGGGTGGCGGCGGCGCGCGCGGTCGAGACGCTGGCCGAGGTCGGCATCCCCTCCCCGCGCGAGCGGGCCGGGGACCACCCGCACCGGTTCTCCGGCGGCATGCGCCAGCGCGTCATGATCGCCATGGCCCTGGCCTGCGAGCCCGACCTGCTCATCGCCGACGAGCCGACGACCGCGCTCGACGTGACCGTCCAGGCCCAGATCCTCGAGCTGATCAGCCGGCTTCAGGCGGACCGCGGCCTGGCGGTGATCATGGTCACGCACGACCTGGGCGTGATCGCCCGCGTGGCCGACGAGGTGCTGGTCATGTACGGCGGGCGGGTGGCCGAGCGGGCCGGCGCCGACGCGCTCTTCGACGCCTCCCGCCACCCCTACACCCGCGGCCTGCTCGACTCGCTGCCCCGGCTGGACGAGGCGGACGACGACCCCATGTGGACGATCCCGGGTTCGCCGCCCTCGCTGCTCGCGCCGCCGCCCGGCTGCCCGTTCCACCCGAGGTGCCCGCACCGGATGGACGTCTGCGAGACGACCCTGCCGCCCCTGACCGAGCCGCTTCCCGGCCACCTCGCCGCCTGCCACCTGGGAGGTTCCTGATGCTGACGGTGTCCGATCTGGAGATGCGGTTCAAGGTACGGCGCGGCGTGGCCGTGCGTGCCGTGGACGGGGTGTCGTTCACCGTCGGCAGCGGCGAGACGCTCGGCCTGGTGGGCGAGTCCGGCTGCGGGAAGTCGACCACGGGGCGCATGATCGTCCGGTTGCTCGAACCGACCGCGGGATCGATGACGTTCGACGGCCGGGACATCACCCACATCAGCCAGAGTGAGATGCGCCCGCTGCGCCGCGACCTTCAGATGATCTTCCAGGACCCCTACTCGTCGCTGAACCCGCGCCAGACCGTGGGGCAGATCATCGCCAACCCGCTGGTCGTCCAGGGCGTCGACGGGGTCAAGGCGAAGGTGGGCGAGCTGCTCGACATGGTCGGCCTGATCCCCGAGCACGCCAATCGCTACCCGCACGAGTTCTCCGGCGGGCAGGCCCAGCGGATCGGCATCGCGCGCGCCCTGGCCACCCGGCCCAAGCTGGTCATCGCCGACGAGCCGGTGTCCGCACTCGACGTCTCCGTGCAGGCGCAGATCGTCAACCTGCTGGAGGAGCTCCAGCGCGAGCTCGGCCTGACCTACGTCTTCATCGCCCACGACCTGTCGGTGGTGCGCAGGGTCAGCGACCGCGTCGCGGTGATGTACCTCGGCAGGATCGTGGAGATCGGCGACCGGCGGCACCTCTACGAGAGCCCGGCCCACCCCTACACCCAGGCGTTGCTGTCGGCCGTGCCGGTGCCGGATCCCCGGGTGGAGCGCAAGCGGGAGCGGATCGTGCTCAGGGGCGACCCGCCGTCCCCGGCCGCGCCGCCCCCGGGCTGCTCGTTCCACCCGCGCTGCCCGAAGGCCCAGGAGGTGTGCTCGGCCGAACGCCCGTTGCTGCGGATCCACCGGGACAGGGAGGTGGCCTGCCACTTCCCCGACTGACGGCACGGTTCCACGCCGTAGCCGCAGAATCGGCGCAAGCCGCAGGATCGGCAGAGCCGCGGAAGCCGCGGCCCCGCGCTTTCGCGTGGCGCGGGGCCGTGCTCGCCGGACGCGACCCGGGGGCCGCGTGCGGCGGGGCGGTCAGTGACCGGCGGGGATGCTGCCGAACCTGCCGGACTGGTAGTCCTCGAAGGCCTGGACCAGTTCGGCGCGGGTGTTCATCACGAACGGGCCGTAGTGCGCCACCGGCTCGCCGATCGGCTGCCCGCCCAGCACGATGACCTCCAGCGTGTCCTTCGGCCGCGCGGCGATCCGCAGCCACTCGCCGTCGGTGGTCAGCCCCGGCCTGGCGCCGAAGCCGTCGAACACCGCCAGCTGGCCGCTGGTGATCGGCTGCCGGTCGGCGCCCGCCGTGCCGTGTCCGGACAGGACGTAGGCGAGGGCGTTGAAGTCCTTGCGCCACGGCAGCGTGAGCTGCGCACCGGGGCTGACGGTCGCGTGCAGGAGCGTGATCGGGGTGTGCGTGCTGCCGGGACCGACGTTCCCCGCCACGTCGCCGGCGATGAGGCGGACCAGCGCGCCGCCGTCGTGGCTGCTCAGCAGGACCACGTTGGAGCGTCCGATGTCCTGGTACTTCGGCGCCATCATCTTGTCCTTGCCGGGCAGGTTGACCCACAGCTGGATGCCGTGGAACAGGCCGCCCTTCTGGACCAGCCACTCGGGCGGGGCCTCCTTGTGCAGGATGCCGCTGCCCGCCGTCATCCACTGGGTGTCGCCGTCGGTGATGGTGCCGCCGCCGCCGTGGGAGTCGGTGTGGTCCATGACCCCGTCGATCATGTACGTGACGGTCTCGAAGCCGCGGTGCGGGTGCCACGGCGTGCCCTTCGGCTCGCCAGGGGCGTAGTCCACCTCGCCCATCTGGTCCATCATCACGAACGGGTCGAGGTAGGCCGGCTTGATCGTCGCCAGGGCCTTGCGCACCGGGAAGCCCTCGCCCTCGAACCCGCTGGGCGCGGTGGCGACCGTCAGGACCTTGCGCTCGGGCACGGTCACGTCGGGCTGGGGCAGGCGGGGCAGTGTGAGCAGGTTCTCTACGGTGACGGCGGGCATGTCGCGCTCCTTTCCTGCGGTGTTCGACTGCCCTAACCAAGTTTAGGATTCAACTATTCCAGCCCGAAGACCGCAGGGGGAGGGGCCGGGGCGAGAACCGCGTCGCCGTCGTGGATGGGGGAGGCGCCGGCGACGAAGTTGGTCAGCGCCTCGCCGTACACGCAGCGTGCCTGGGTGAGGCCGCCCGCCGCGCGCCTGGTCAGCAGGTCGACGGGCAGCTCGACGGGAGAGGCGGCGATGATCAGGTTGCCGAACCTGCGGCCGCGCATGACACCGGGGTCGGCCAGCAGCGCGACGTGCCCGAACGCGTCGCGGACGGTCGCCACCACCCGCCTGGCGAAGGCCAGACCCTTGCCGTCGGCCAGGTTGACCAGCAGCGTGCCCGTCGCGCGCAGCACGCGGGTGACGTCGGCGATGTACTCGGCCGTCGCCAGTTCGACGGGCATCGCGGCGCCGGAGAAGGCGTCGAGCACGAACAGGTCGGTGGAACCGTCCCAGATGTCCGCCGTCCCCTCGCGGCCGCCCTGCGGTCGCACCTTCAGCTTGGGCACCGAGCGCAGGTCGAGCTGGGAACGCACGAGCTCGACCAGCGCCGCGTCGGGCTCGATGACGATGTGCCGGGAGCCGGGGCGGGTGGCGCTGACGTAGCGGGGGACCGTACAGGCCCCGCCTCCGACGTGCACGCAGTTCAGCGGCCCTTCCGGCAGGACGTCGATGACATCCGCCATGAGCCGTACATACTCAAAATCCAAATATGTCGGATCTTCTAGATCCACATACGACTGCGGTACGCCATCCTTGGACAGTATCCATCCGTTCGGCCGGTCCAGATCTTTCAACAGTTCGACTTCGCCGAAGGTCACCGGATAGCGGCCGGGCATCGGCTCCCGCGGTCCACGTGTCACGTTCGGCTCCCTGTCTGGTATATCGAGGTGGAAGTTGTCCCTGGGAGAACCGTATGCGTAGGCGAAGGCTGGTCGGGCTGCTCGTCGCACTGGGCGCGGTGGGGGGCGCGGGCGCCTTCGCGTTCGTGGCCTCCTCAGGGGTGCACGGCAGCGCCATGGCCACCGCCGACGCCTACCTGGCCGCCTGGCAGCGCAGCGACGTCACCTCCATGGAAGGACTGGTGGCCGACCCGCCCGCCGACTTCGCCGACCGGCACCTCGCCTTCAGCGAGCAGTTCAAGGTCAACGCGCTCACCCTCCGGCCCGGCGGTCTCAGGGTCACCGGCGAGGAGACGGCCGAACTGCCGTTCAGCGGCACCAGGGAGCTGACGGGGATGGGGCCGTGGGCGTTCACCGGGACGCTGCGGCTGGCCGTGCGGAACGGCGCGTGGAAGGTGCTCTGGGGGCCCGAAACCCTGCACCCCGCGCTGCGCGACGGCGGCGTGCTGTCGCTGGAGGAGACCGAGGTGTCCGGCGTCGAACTGGTCACCAGGTCGGGGGCGGCGTTACCGCGCGACAGCGCCGCCGAGCCGTACCTCGACCGGCTCAAGGAACGGCTCGACGAGACGAACACCGGCTGGACGATCAAGGCGACCGCGCGGGGCGCGGCCCCCAGGCCGTTGGTCGTCTTCCAGCCGCCGCCCGCGCGGCACGTGCACGTCACGCTCTCGCGCCCGGTGCAGGCGGCGGCGGCCAGGGCGCTGGACGGGGTGCCTGAGCAGGCCGCGATCATCGCGGTCAAGGCGAGCACCGGGGAGATCCTGGCCGTGGCCGACCGGCTGGACGCGGCGGGCGCCTTCGAGCGGCTGTTCCCGCCGGGCTCGACGTTCAAGGTGGTGACGGCGGCGGGACTGCTCAAGGCGGGGATGACGGCCTCCAGCCCGATCAGCTGCCCGCCGAGCCACGCGGGCATCGTCAACTCGGGCGACCAGACGGCCACCACCCTCGCCGGCGCGTTCGCGGTCTCCTGCAACACCACCTTCGTCCAGCAGGCGCTGGACAGGCTGGGCGCCGCGCGGCTGGAGCAGGCGGCGCGCGACTGGGGGTTCGACGGCAGGAACCTCGCGACCGGCGTGGGCGGGCGTTGCGGACGGCTGGAGCCGGGGGCCGACCGGAGCGTGCTGGCGCTCAACTCCATCGGCCAGGGCACGGTCGAGGCCTCGCCGCTGTGCATGGCGGCGCTGGCCGCCGCCGTCGACAGCGGCACCTGGCGGACGCCGCGCCTGGTGACCGCCAAGGCGGCGAGGAGCCTCGACGAGACGCCGCCCGCCGAGGTCACCCTGGACCAGCGGATCGTCCAGGACCTGCGCTCGATGATGCGGCAGGTGGTCAGCGAGGGCACCGCCAAGGACGCCGGGCTCGCCGCCGACGTCGCGGGCAAGACCGGCACGGCCGAAGTGCCGACGGGCAGGCCGCACGCCTGGTTCGTCGGCTACCAGGGCGATCTGGCCTTCTGCGTCTTCGTCAGGAACGGCGGATCCGGGGCGAAAGTGGCCGTTCCCATAGCCGCCCGCTTCCTCGGGGCGCTCTAACCTACGCTACCGTAGGTTTCATGACGAGTGTCGCCACCTTCCCCAAGCCTCGGCTCCGCGGCTGGCTGCACACCGGCGCCCTGCCCGTGGCGCTGATCGCCGGTTTCGTCCTGGTCGCCCTCGGTCCGACCGTCCAGGCCAGGCTCGCCTCGGCCGTCTACGCGATCACCTCGGGCCTGCTGTTCGGCATCTCGGCCACCTACCACCGCAGCACGCTCGGCCCGCGTGTGGCCGAGGTCCTGCGCCGGTTCGACCACGCGAACATCTACCTGATCATCGCGGGCACCTACACCCCCTTCGCGCTGCTGGCCCTCGACGGGCTGCCCAGGATCCTCGTGCTGGCCGTCACCTGGGGCGGCGCGCTGGCGGGCGTGCTGTTCCGGGTGCTGTGGATGTCGGCGCCCCGCTGGCTCTACACCGTCCTGTACCTGGCGCTGGGCTGGACCGCGATCTTCGTGATGCCCCAGCTCCTGCGGGGCGCCGGCCCGGTGGCCGTCGCGCTCGTGGCCGTCGGCGGCGTCCTCTACAGCGCCGGGGCCGTCGTGTACGGCCTGCGCAGGCCCGACCCGTCCCCTCGGTGGTTCGGCTTCCACGAGGTCTTCCACGCCTTCACGATCGCCGCCTACCTGGTGCAGTACATCGCCGTCTCGATCGTGGTCTACTCGCAGACGTGAACCTCGGCCATGAGCAGTACGTCTCCGTGACGACCTATCGCAAGGACGGCACCCCCGTGCCCACCCCCGTCTGGGCGGCGCAGGACGGCGACGCCGTCGTGATCTGGACCGTCGCCGACTCCGGCAAGGTCAAACGCATGCGGGCCAACCCGGCGGTGACCGTCACCCCCTGCGACGTGCGCGGCCGGCTGCGCGGCGAGCCGGTGCGGGGCCGCGCCGAGATCCTCTCCGCCGGGCAGACCGAGCGCGTCAGGGGATTGCTGCGGGCCAAGTACGGCCTGCAGGGCAGGCTGGTGATCCTCGGCAGCCTGCTGCGCAGGGGCCGCACCGGCACGGTCGGTGTCCGGATCACCGATATTTGACTCCGGCCTGGTCTGTATTCGCCAGGCTTTGGGATAGCAGACCAGGTATGGAGCAATTGGCAAGCACCTGGTGGCTCATCCTCATTCGGGGCATCTGTGCGGTGATCTTCGGCATCCTGGCGATCATCTGGCCGGGGATGACGGTCCTCGTGCTTGTGATCTTCTTCGGTGCCTACGCGCTCGTCAACGGCATCTTCTCGCTGATCTCCGCCTTCCGGCACAACGTCGAGTCCCGGGCATGGCTCATTCTGTCCGGCGTGCTCGGGATCCTGGCCGGAATCGTCACCTTCGTCTGGCCGGGGGTCACGACGCTCGCCCTGCTGTACATCATCGCGTTCTGGGCCATCTTCACGGGCATCGCGGAGGTGATCGCGGGGATCCGGCTGCGCAAGCTCATCGACAACGAGTGGATGCTGATCATCGGCGGTCTGCTGTCGGTGGTGTTCGGTGTGCTGCTGCTGATCTGGCCGGCCTCCGGCGCGGTGGCGTTGACCTGGCTGATCGGCGCCTTCGCGATCATCTACGGGATCGCGATCATCATCCTGTCGGTCAAGGTGAAGAGCCTCGCGTGAGGCCGCCGTCCTATTCGGCCGCGGATCCGGAGAACCTTGTGTGATCAAGCCTCGTGGGCGGAAAGTCTTTACATAGGCACATAAATATGGGGAATGTATGTCGTGATCCAGCTCACAGAGGAGGGCACATGGACGTCCATGACCGGCTCGCCCGCCACCTACTCGTCGACGGCTACCGGCTGGTTCTGGATCTCGACAGAAGCCGGGGATCCTGGCTCGTCGACGCCCGCACCGGCCGCCGCTACCTGGACTTCTACACCTTCTTCGCCTCCGCGCCGCTCGGCGTGAACCCGCCGCTCGACCAGGAACTCCTCGGCAGGATCGCGCTCAACAAGCCGGCCAACCCCGACATGTACAGCGAGCACCTGGCCGACTTCGTCGAGACCTTCACCCGCGTCCTCGGCGACCCCGACCTGCCGCGGCTGTTCTTCGTCGAAGGCGGCGCCCTCGCCGTCGAGAACGCGCTCAAGACCGCCTTCGACTGGAAGAGCCGCCGCAACGAGGCGGAGGGGCGCCCCCGCGAGCTCGGCAGCCGCGTCATGCACCTGACCAGGGCCTTCCACGGCCGCTCCGGCTACACCCTGTCCCTCACCAACACCGAGCCGCTCAAGACGGAGCGCTTCCCCCTGTTCGACTGGCCGCGCATCGAGGTGCCGGCCACCCACCTGGGCGACGTCGAGGACCTCGAGGCCAGGGCGCTCGCCCAGGCCGTCGCCGCTTTCGAACGCCATCCCCACGACATCGCCTGCTTCATCGCCGAGCCCATCCAGGGCGAGGGCGGCGACAACCACATGCGCGCCGAGTTCCTCCAGGCCATGCAGGACCTCTGCCACGAGCACGACGCCCTGTTCGTCCTCGACGAGGTGCAGACCGGCGGCGGCACCACCGGCACCCCCTGGGCCTACCAGCAGCTCGGCCTGGCCCCCGACATCGTCGCCTTCGCCAAGAAGGTGCAGGTCGGCGGCATCATGGCGGGCCGGCGGGTGGACCTCGTCCCCGACAACGTCTTCACCGTCAGCGGGCGCATCAACTCCACCTGGGGCGGCGGGCTCGTCGACATGGTCCGCTCGCGCGCCATGCTGGAGATCATCGAGCGTGACGGGCTCATCCCGCGCACCGCCGAGGCCGGCGCCCGGCTGGTCGAAGGGCTGGGCAAGCTCCAGGCCGAGCATCCGGCGCTGGTGTCGAACGTGCGCGGGCGCGGCTTCATGTGCGCCTTCGACCTGCCCGACGGCGCGCGCAGGAGCGCGCTGATCACCCGGCTGCGCGAGGAGGAGGGCGTCGTGGTGCTGCCGTGCGGCGAGCGGTCGGTACGGCTCAGGCCCGCGCTCAACATCCCCGACGAGGATCTCGAACACGGCCTGGCCGCCATCGGCCACGCGCTCTCCCGCCCGCTCTGACACCCTCCTCCGGCCGACCGCCCGTCGTGTCCTCCTTTCACCTGGCTTGTGACACTAAAATTTTTTAGTGTGCTACTGTAACCTTCGTCTGGTGAAGGAGGGAGATCGGCATGTCGCTTCGCATGGCGCTGCTCACCCTGATCGCGGGGGCGCCGCGCAGCGGTTACGACATCGGGCAGGAGTTCGACGGCGTCCTGAAGTTCGTCTGGCACGCCAAACCCACCCAGGTCTATCCCGAGCTCAAGCGGCTGGCGTCCGAGGGGCTCATCAGGGAGCAAGGCGAAGGGGCGCGCGGTCGCCGGCCGTACGAGATCACCGAGGAGGGTGAGCGGCTGCTGCGGGAGTGGCTGACGAGCACGTCGGCCGACCACAGCCAGCGCAACGAGACGGTGCTCAGGTCCTTCGCGCTGTGGCTGGTCGAACCGGAGGAGGCCCAGGCCTTCCTCCGGGAGGAGATGGAGTATCACCGGGCGCGGCTGCGGGGCATGCGGGTCCTGATGAAGGGGCTCGACCTCAGCCGGCCCGCCGACCGGGCGTCGCTGCTCGGCCTCGAGGCGGGCGTGCGGCGGCTGGAGGCGATGATCTCCTGGGCCGCATGGGCGATCGACGTCGTGGGGACCTGGCCCGCCACCGGCGAGGCGGCGGCTTCATGACCGAGGAACTGAGGGCGCCGATGGGCACGACCGCGGAGGAGAGCCTCACCCTCGCGGACGGCAGGCGGATCGGCTACGCCGTCTTCGGCGACCCGGCGGGGCGGTCGTGCCTGCTCGTCCACGGATACGGCTCGTCCAGGTGGGTGGCCGGGTGGGCGCTGTCCGACACCGTGCTGCGCCGCCACGGCCTGCGGGTCGTCTCCGTGGACCGGCCCGGGTACGGCAGGTCCACGGCCGCTCCGGGGGCGGGCTTCCCCGGGTGGGCCGACGACGCCGCGGCGCTCGCCGGCCACCTGGGGCTCGACCGGGTCGCGACGATCGGCGTGTCGATGGGGGCGGGGCCCGTCCTGGCGCTGGCGGCCAAGCGACCCGACCTCGTCACCAGCACGACGATCCTGGGCGGGATGGCCCCCGTGGACGGCGTGGGCCGCTGGGCCCCCGACAGCCGGGCCGACGCCTTCTACTGGCGGCTGGCACGGCGGGCTCCGCGGCTGCTGCGCCGGCTGTGTTCGCTGGCGGCCACGACGATGTCGGCAGGCGCCCGCGGCGACGCCGACCGGCTCGTCGGGCGGGTCGAGCGGTCGCTGATCCCGGCGGACCTGCGCGTCTTCCGCCGGCTGCTCGCCGACGGGGGAGACGCCGCGAAGGCGGCCTTCGTCGCGGACGTCAAGGAGAGCTGCGGGCAGGGTGGGCCGGCCATGGCCGGCGACCTGCTGGACTACCTGCGGCCGTGGGGGTTCGACCCGGCCGGCATACGGGGGCCCGTGCACCTGTGGCACGGGCTGGAGGACCCGAAGGTGCCGGTGGCGCTGGCGCGCCGGCTGGCCGACCGGCTGCCCGGCGGGACCGCGCGATTCGTGCCCGGCGGGCATTTCGCGGCGTTCGCCTATCAGGACGAGATCCTGGCGCGGATCGCCGCGGAGTAACCCCCGCCCTTCGGCGGGCCCCTGCACGACATCGCGAGGCCGGGAACGGGCGGCACGCCTTGCGAATGCGGTGGGGAACGGCACGGCGACATCCGGCCCGGCGGCTTGCTGTGATGTTCGTCACCGTACGGCGGACCGCGTGATCACCGGCGCTTCCCGGCAGCGGGAAACGCCGGTCCCGCAACAGGCCGAGCCTCTACGTGTCCCTGTTGAGCCATAAACCTATGGCGGTGACCCGGCAGTCGGCGCCGAGCTTGGCGTAGATCCTGTTGACGTGGTTCTTGACCGTCTTCTCACTGAGAAACAGTCGTTGCGCGATCTCCCCGTTGGACTGACCGGTCGCGATCAGGTCCATCACCTCAGCCTCACGCTTGCTCAAGCGTGCGACGTGGTCGACTCTCATCCGGCCTCCGGAACAGCGAAGTCGGTCAGATCGCCGATTGGCCCCCGTGCTCCCGGCGTCAGCGGTTGACAGCGAGCATAACTCGCATTGTCCTGATTTGGGGCCAAAGTCATCGGAGAAAAGCAGAAGGCCGATCCCGTACGGGACCGGCCTTTCTGATGTGGGGTGAGTGAGGGGACTTGAACCCCCGACATCCAGGACCACAACCTGGCGCTCTGCCAACTGAGCTACACCCACCATGCGCACTGCCGCGGCAGCACATGGAAAAGTGTAGCGGTCTTCGGGACCCTTTGCGCCACTCAGCCGAGTGACACACTGTCCGCGAGGGTCCTCGCGGTCGCCGAGTCGGGTCCGGGCTGGCCCACGAACACCGCCGCGCGGTAGTAGCGGAGCTCCCTGACGCTCTCGGTGATGTCGGCCAGCGCCCGGTGCCCGCCCTGCTTCTCGGGCGCCGCGAAGTAGACACGCGGGTACCAGCGGCGGACCAGCTCCTTGATCGAGGACACGTCGATCATCCGGTAGTGCAGGTAGGCGTCCACGGCCGGCATGTCACGGGAGATGAACGTGCGGTCCGTGCCGATGGAGTTGCCGCACAACGGCGCCTTCTTCGGCTCGGGGATGTGGCCGCGGATGTGGTCGAGCACGAGCGACTCGGCCTCCGCGAGCGTGACCCCCTCGGCCAGCTCCGGCAGCAGACCCGAGGCGGTGTGCATCTCGCGGACCACTTCCGACATCTGCTCCAACGCTTCGGACGGCGGCTTGATGACCACGTCGACGCCTTCATCCAGCTGCCGGAGCTCGCTGTCGGTGACGACACAGGCCACCTCGATGAGCGCATCGCGCCCGAGGTCGAGCCCCGTCATCTCACAGTCGATCCAGACCAGCAACTCACTCATACGATCAATCTCCTCGCCCAGCGGCTCGGAGCTACCCGCCCGCTTGCTCATTGACTCCAGCGTAGTGCCCAGGTCAGGAGAGCTTGAGAGAGTTCAGCGTCTGAGTGACGAGACCGGTATCCAGATTGTCCGGCACCGAGACGTAGAGCAGCGCGGGGCGCTTGCCCTCGCCCCTGTCGACGAGGACGATGGCCGCGCGCTCCTTCTTCCACTGGTAGCTCTTCTTGGCCGACTCGGCGCTGAAGTCCATCTCGAACTCCAGAACGCGGCCCGCGTGGCCGCCGACGGTGATCGCCTTGTCCTGGAGGATCTTCCGCTCGTGCTTGATCGGGTAGAAGCGGGCGAAGTCGATGAAGACAGTGCCCATGGCCGAGCGCAGGTCGGCCTCACCCTGGTAGGGGTAGCTCTCGTCGAGCTCGCCGGAGTAGAGGCTGCCCGTCCAGTCGCTCTCGCCGTCGTACTTCTCCTGCGAGACGGCGCTCATCCCGGCCGACCACTGCTGGGCGTTCGGGTTGGGGTTGATCTCGGCGGACGAGGGCACGCTCCACGGCTCGCCCGGCGCCGGGTAGGACAGCCCGGTCGTGGGGTCGGTGATGCGCCCGTCGGCCGGGGTGGGCAGGTCGGCGCCGGCCCCCTGGGTGGGCGAGTCCGTGGGTGACTCGGTAGGCGACTCAGTAGGGGACTCAGTGGGGGACTCGGTGGGTGTCTCGGCGGTCGGCGGCTCGCTCGTGGGGGTGGGGCTCGGCATGGTCGTCGTCTGGCCGCCCCGGTTGGCGATGAAGATCGCGGCCGTCGCGATCAGCGCGATCACCAGCACCGCGCCGATGCCGCCGAGGATCCACGGCATCGCGCCGCCCGACTTCGGCGGCGGCCCGAAGTCGGGCGCGGGCAGCCGCATCGTGGCGCCGCCGTAGGGCTGCTGCCCGTACTGCTGCCCCGGCCCCTGGTACTGCCCACCCGGTCCCGGCCCCTGGTACTGCCCACCCGGTCCCGGCCCCTGGTACTGCGCACCGGGACCCGGCGGCTGCTGGTACTGCGGGCCCGGACCTGATCCGGGCGCCTGGAACTGCGCGCCCGGTGCCGGCGCCTGGAACTGCGGGCCCGGTCCCGGCGGCTGGTACTGCGGGCCCGGACCGGGGCCGGGCGCCTGGTACTGAGGGCCGGATCCCGGCGGCTGGAACTGCGGGCCCGGTCCTGGCGGCTGGTACTGCGGGCCGAAGCCCTGCCCGTGCTCAGGCCCCGCGTCAGGGCCCGCTCCCGGCCCCTGAGGCGGCGCCCACGGACCGGAACCCTGGTCCCCGCCGGCAGCAGGACCACCGCCGGGCGTATCCCACGCTCCCTGCCCCGCCTCATGCCCCCCGGAGGGCGCCTGGTACGCCGGTCCGGGGCCGCTGTCGGGCTGCCCGGCACCCGGCCCGTCCGCCCCGTGGTACGGCGTGCTTCCCACGATGGGACCCGGCCCGGCCGTCTGGGTAGGGCCGCCGCCGTGCGCCTGAGGACGCGCGCCGGGCTCGGTCGGGTGTGTGGCGTCGGTCCACTGGGTGCCGTCCCACCACCGCAGCTGCGGCGAGCCGTAGGGGTCGGGATACCAGCCTGCGGGGGTCTGCGTGGTCATGGCCGCCAGACTAATGACAACCGCTTGGCAGTGGGTAGATCAGCACTTGTAGGTGAATGTCGCCTTATCCTCGATCTTCTGTCCCTGGGGCACGGGAGACAGGACCCGCAGCCGGGCCGTCAGCTTGGCCGTCGCCTCTCCCTTGACCGTCCACTTCAGCAACACCGTGTGGGTCGTCTTGCCCGACGGGACGGTCTCGGTCTGCTCGATCGGCTCCTTCCTGTCGCTGCGCAGCCACTGGAACCTGACGCTGCCGCCCGAGCCGTTGGTGACCAGGTTTCCTGTGATGGTGGCGGTCTTGCGGCAGCCCAGCGTCTTGGGCGCGCTCACCGTCGCGGACTGCACGACCAGGTCGGCGGGGGAGCGCACGGAGAACCACGCCAGCACGGCGCCCGCGATGACCAGCGCGAGCACCGCCGCTGACACCACTGTCCTGCGGCGGCGTGCCCGGGCGGCCTTGCGCGCCCGCTCGCCGTACGTGGGAGGGCCGGGGCGGTTGCCGTCCCGCCAGATCTTCTCCGCGGTGGTCTGGCCGTGGGTGCCGGAGGAGGTGACACCGGGGCCGAAACGGGCCGGCTCGTGAGTCGGCCCGGGGACCCGCAGCATGGTGACGATCTCGCCTTCGTCCCTGACCGGGGACGTGCCCGGTGTCGCCGGGGTCGCCCAGCGGCGTGCGGTCTCGGCGAGCACGTCGCGGCTGATCAGCCCGCCGGGCAGGGCGTCCCGTCCGGCGAGCAGGGTGTCTCTGGCCGCGGCCAGCCCGTGCGTGGTGGCGGTGGTCGCGACCCTCTCCAGCAGGTCCGCCGCGCCGGGGGAGGCCGCGGCCCACGTGGCGGCCAGGCCGCGGGCCAGCGCGGCCCAGGCCGCGACGTCCCGGTCGGGGGCGGGCGGCAGGCCCCGGACGGCGTCGGCGAGCCCGCGCTCGGACAGCAGCGCCGCCCCGTCCTCCGCGATCACCACGGTGCCGGGATGGAGCGAGCCGTGGGCCAGTCCCGCCGCGTGGAGCGCGGCGAGGGTCTGCGCCGTCTCGACGAGGACGGCGGCGGCGCCGGCCGCGTCCATCGCGGGCGTGGTCAGCAGGTCCGACAGGACGGGCGAGATCCCGTGGCCGGTCAGCAGCCACACCTCGGGCCCGGCGGTGACCAGGTCGGCGACCGGGACGAGCCCCGTCATCCCGCCTGCGGCCAGCCCGCGGTCGGCCAGCACGGCCTCGACCAGGCGCTCGCGGGCGCCGGGCACGGACACGAGCCGGGAGTCGAACCGCAGGGCCCCGCCGCGGCTGCCGCCGGGGCCCGTCGCCTCGATCCACGTACCGAGCTCGGTGATCCGTTTCCGGTCCGTGAGCAGGAAGCCGGCGATCATGCTCATCAGTTCCCCCGGTGCCTCGCCCCCGCTACCTCTGCTTCCTGTGCCGTCCAGCGACACGGCGCTTCACCGCAAGTGTGACCGGTACCGCGCCGGACGTCATCAGGCCGATCGCCAGCAGCCCCGGGACCGCCGTCGCCGACGGGGTCTCGGTGACCCTGGGCGTCTCCCCGCCGTCGTCGGAGTTGGACGGGGACGGCTCGGAGGAGGTCGTCTCCCTGGGCGTCTCCGACGGGGTGTTCTCCGGAGGCGGCGGCGCGGACGTGGTCGCCGACTGCGAGGGCGTCCGCGACGGCGCGGGGTCGTTGTCGGACCTGCCGCGCAGCGTCACGTCCGGCTCAGGAGTGGGCGTCGGCTTCTTGCTCGCGGTGGGCGGCGGGGGCGGCGGGGTGGACCGGCGCACCGGCTGCTTCGACGGCTTCGGCGGCTTCGGCGTCGCGGTGGTCTTCTTGGGTGCGGCGACGGTCGGCGAGGGCGTCGGCGTCGGCGTCGAGATGGTGGCCGGCGCGACCGTCTCCTCGGCGGACGGTTCCTCGGTCGTGGGCTCCTCCGTGGCGGACTCCGTCGGCGACGGCGCCTCGATCAGCGACATCGCCGGCGTCGCGGGCGAGGTCTGCGCCCTCAGCGCCGGGTCGTCGTCGCCCGAGGTGAGCAGCATGGTGGTGACCGTGCCGATCACGACGACGAGGCCGACGCACACCAGCGTCTTCACGCCCAGCCTCGAGACGATCCCGCGCGGCTCGGCGAACTCGCTCTCGGCCAGCGTCGTGCTGGTCTCCAGCGTCTCCTCGCGGGTGCCGGGGAAGAGCACCAGCAGCAGGCCCGCGAGCCTGGCCAGGCGGCGCCTGCCCCGCTCCTCCCAGTCGGGGCCGTAGGCGCGGGCGGCCACGACCTCCAGCTCGTCGAGGAAGTCGTCGGCCGAGGCCGGACGCTCGACCGGGTGCTTGGACAGCCCGCGCTCCACCAGCGGCTGGAGCGCCTCGGGCACCTCGTCGACCGGTGGCGGGGTGGCGTGGTGCTGCCGGGCCAGCGCGGCGACCGTGGCGGCGCGGAAGGGCCGCATGCCGGTCAGGCACTCGAAGAAGACGATCGTGGCCGCGTAGACGTCGCTCGCGGCGGTGGCGGGCCCGCCCGACCACTGCTCGGGGGCCATGTAGGCGGGGGTCCCCGCGGAGTTGGCGCCCTCGCCCTGCCGGACGGCGATGCCGAAGTCGACCAGCTTGCTGCTGCCGTCGCCCTGCACCATCACGTTCTCGGGCTTGAAGTCGCGGTGCACGACGCCGATCGCGTGCGCCGCGGCCAGACCCTTCAGCGCCCCCTTGAGCACGGCCAGGGCCGCCTCAGGCCCCGTCGGCCCCTCGGAGTCGAGCAGCGCCCGCAGCGAGACGCCGTCGACGAGCTCCATGATGATCGCCGCGCCCTGGCCGTCCTCGACGTAGCCGAGCAGGCGGACGTTGTACGGGCTGCGCATGCTGCCGAGCATCCGGGCCTCGTGCCGGAACCTGGCCACGAACCCGACGTCGTCACGCAGCCGGTCGGACAGGTACTTGATCGCGACCTCGACACCGTCGTGGTCACGCCTGGCCAGCATCACCCGTCCCGAGGCGCCGGAGCCGAGCTCGCGCACCTCGGTGTAGCCGGGGACCCCCCACCGGTCCATCAGATCACCTCTGAATCCTCTGGGCCCCCACCCACATCAGAACGGATCGTAGCTTACTCAGGAGAAACGTGGCTATCGGACTTCCGGCCATTTCTTTTCGCAGCTCAGCGCCGTATCGGCGGTCCAGGGGCCACGATTCTCATGAGTGATCATCACTCTCGCCCGGCTGTGGAGAGGGCGTCTCGGCCGGCGGTTCGCACGTGGGCGTCTTGCCGCCGGCGGAGGCGGTGCCGTTCGCGGCGGCCGGGCTGGTGCCCGCCGTCACCGTCCAGGACGATCCGCAGGGCAGGTCGGGGACGGTGAAGCCGACCGTCGCGGTATAGGCGGTCTGGCCGGACAGCTCGACCGACTCGGTGTGCCGGACCTGGCCGGCGACGCCGAAGGCGACGCTCAGCCGTACCGGCTGGGTGTTCGCGGCGGCGACGGTGACGATCGCGGTGGCACGGCCGCGCGCGTTCAGCGCGGCCCTGGCGATCGAGACCTGCCGCACCGCGGCGGGGCACGGCACGCCGGCGCTGGCGCTGTCCTGCCTGTCGCCCGCCCGTACGGTCACCGTGACCGTCCCGCCGCAGGGCCGCTCGCCGAAGGTGTGGTCGAACGCGCCGGTGTAGGAGGTGTCCCCCGACAGCGAGAGCGTCTTGGCGGCGACCTGGTCGCCGTCGAGCGCCATCGTGGCGGTGACGGGCACCTCGCCCGTGCCGCTGGTCTCGACGGCGATCCTGGCGCGCGCGGCCCGTTCGGGCGCCTGCGCCACGGCGAGGGAGACCCGCAGCCCGGTGACGGTCGTCGGGCACGCGGGCAGCGGCGCGCTGACGGTCTTCGCGCCGCCCGGCGCGGCGGGTGAGGTGGTGACCGTGAGCGTGACGATCCTGCCGCAGCGCCGCTCGCCGAGGTCGTGGCCGACGGGGTGGGTGTAGGTGGTCGCGCCGCTGACCCGGTTGCGTGCGGTGCGCACGACCTGGCCGTCGACGGCCAGGCGGGTGGTGAGCGTGACGGGCCCGGTGCCCGTGGTGCGCAGGGAGACGGTGGCGGCGGCCCGCCCGGCCGCGTCGACCGACAGGGCGCCGACGTTCAGCGCCGACACGTTCGTCACCGGCCGCGGCGTCGGGGTGCCGGGTGTCGGCGTCGGTGTGGGAGTGGGGGAGGGCGTGGGTGTCGGAGTGCGGGTCGGCGTCGGTGTCGGGGTCGGGGTCGGGGTGGACGGCCGCGGCGTGGGAGTCGTTGTGGGCGGCTTCGGCGACGGTGAGGCGGAGGGCGGCCCCGCCGGTGAACCGGTGGGAGAGGGCGGGGCCTGCGTCTCCTGGCCGGTGTTCGATCCGGCGCCGACGTCCGGCTCGCCGGTCGGCTCGCCGCCGGCCTCCGGCGTGCCGGTCGCCAGCGTCGCCGGACTCGGCGGCACGGCCGCGGTCGAGGGTTCGGACGCCACCACGTCGATCGTCGCGGCGGGCGGCCGGTCCCTGCCGGCCAGCACGTAGCCGGTCACGCCCGCGGCCACCGCGACCGCCGTGGTGCCGATCAGCAGCCGCTTGCCGTGCCGCCGGGCCGTACGTGCGGTGTTCCTGAAGACGGTCCGGAAGAAGGACGAGCTCGTGGCGGGCGGCGGGGTCGCCGGCTGTGGCAGCAGCAGCGCCAGCAGCCCCACCAGGGCGGCCAGCCGGCGCCTGCCGTCCTCCTCCCATTCCTCGCCGTAGGCGGCCAGCGCCGCCCGCTCCACCTCGCCCACGAACGCGGCCGCGCTCGGCGGGCGGTCGGCGGGGTCCTTGGCCAGGCCGCGCGCCATCAACTCCCGCACGCCCTCTGGCGCGTCGTGGAGGGGGACGGGCGCGTGCAGGTGCTGGTAGCCGAGGACGTGCGACTCCGTCGAGCGGTACGGCCGGTGCCCGGTCAGGCATTCGTAGAACACCACGGTGGCCGCGTAGACGTCGGTCGCGGGAGAGGCGGGCCGGCCCGACCACAGCTCGGGGGCCATGTACGGCGGGGTGCCTGTCGCCCGCGTGGCGGTGCCGTGCCGTACGGCGATGCCGAAGTCGACCAGCTTGCTGACGCCGTCGTCCCTGACGATGACGTTCTCCGGCTTGTAGTCACGGTGGACGAGGTGGGCCGCGTGCGCCCGCTCCAGGCCGAGGAGGGAACCCTTGAGCACCACCAGCGCCGCCTCGGGCCCGGTCGTGCCGTGCTCGCGCAGCAGCGCCCGCAGCGACACGCCGTTGACCAGCTCCATGACGATGGCGGCGCCGTCGGGCTCCTGGATGTACTCCCACATCCTGGCGATGTGCGGATCCACCAGCGTGGTCAGCACCTCGGCCTCGGCCCTGAAGGCGGCCAGCGCCCCGGGCTCGTGGCGCACCCGCTCCGACAGGTACTTGACGGCGACGCTGACGCCCGTGTCGTCGTGCACGGCGAGCACGACCCTGCCGCTTCCGCCCGCCCCGAGTTGCCGTATCTCGGTGTAGCCGGGGGCGCTCCAAACCATGGCGCTCTCCCATCAGGAGTCTGGCCCACCTGATGAGACGTACGATCCGCCGTTCTGGTTGGCGGTCAACGCTCCTTGATATGGCCCGGTGTGTCGATCCCCTCGGGCAGCACCGGGTCCGGCACGGGCGCCCCCCACGAGGTGACCAGCGGGAGCACCCCGGCCCAGACCGGCAGCGCGTAGTCCTCGTCCTCGTCGACGGGCGCGCCGCCGCGCACCTTGACCGACGCCTCCTCCAGCGACAGCGCGAGCACCGCCGTGGCAGCCAGTTCCTTGCGGGTCGGCTGCCTGGCGTAGTCCCACTGGCCGGGGGCGAGCTGCTCGGTCAGCGCCCGCAGGCCGGCCATGCGCTCCTCCTCGTCGGTGACCAGCCTGGCCGCGCCGTAGATGATCGCCGATCGGTAGTTGACGGAGTGGTTGAAGACCGAGCGGGCCAGCACCAGGCCGTCGAGGTGGGTGACGGTGACGCAGACCTGCTCGCCCGACCCCGCCCGCAGCGAGCGGGCGCCGGTGGAGCCGTGCAGGTAGAGGGTGTCGCCGATGCGGCCGTAGCCGGTGGGCACGACCATGGGGTGACCGTTCACCACCACGCCCAGATGGCAGATGAGGCCGGAGTCGAGCACCTCGTAGAGGTCGTTCCTGTCGGTGCTGCCGCGGTGCTTCTCGCGTCCGAGCGTCGTGCGGGGTGTGGTGGAGAGCATGCCGTCACGCTATTGAGATAGTGGACCTGTCGTTAATGTCCACTAATAACCGCTTCTTGGAGACCACTTCCGTGCGCACCCTCGTCGACCTGCCCGTCGTCCTGACCAGGGATTCGGCGGTGCCGCTGTCCGTGCAGCTCGGCGACTGGCTGCGCGACGCCATGCGCGCGGGCGCCCTCACCGCGGGGATCCGCCTGCCGTCCTCGCGGGGGCTGGCCGCGCAGCTCGGCGTCAGCCGTACCGTGGTCACGGAGGCCTACCAGCAGCTCTACGCCGAGGGCTGGCTCGACGGCCGCCACGGCTCGGGCACCTACGTGGCCGACCTGTCGCAGGAGACGCCCCGCCCCGCACCCGCGCCCGCCCCCGCCGTGGTCCCCCCGGTACGGCGGGCCGCCCCGCTGATCGACCTCACCCCCGGCGAGCCGTGGGTCAAGGACTACGACGCGGCGGCGTGGAAGCGGGCCTGGCGCAGGGCCGCCGACCTGCCACCGGGCGCCGACCCCGACCCCTACGGCCTGCCGTTCCTGCGGGAGCTGCTGGCCGAGCACCTGCGCAGGACGCGGGCGATCGCGGTGGGCCCGGAGAATGTCCTGGTCACCAGGGGCACCGGCAACGGCCTCGACCTGGTCGCCATGGCCCTGCTCGGCCACGGGGCGCGGGCGGGCGTCGAGGAGCCCGGCTACCGGGTGGCCCGCGCCGTCTTCGCCGCCAGGGGCGCGACGATCGTGCCGTGCCCCGTGGACGAGGACGGCGTGATCGTCGACGACCTGCCCGGCGATCTGCGCGTCCTCTACACCACTCCCGCCCACCAGTACCCGATGGGCGGGCGCCTGCCGATCCCGCGCAGGGAACGGCTGCTGGCCTGGGCGCGGCGCACCGGGGCGACGGTCGTGGAGGACGACTACGACGCGGAGTTCCGCTACGACGTGGCCCCGCTGCCCGCCCTGTACGGCCTCGACCCGGCCCGCGTGGTGCTGCTCGGCACGCTGTCGAAGTCGCTGGCCCCCGACGTGGGGGTGGGCTGGCTGGTCGGCGAACCGGAGCTGCTGCGGCGGATCGCCGCCATCAGGAACGACCTGTCCGATCGCACCAGCGGCCCGGTCCAGCAGGCCGTCGCCACCCTGCTGGAGCGCGGCGACCTCGACCGGCACCTGCGCAGGATGCGCCTGGAGTACGCCCGACGCCGCGCGGCCGTGGTGGAGCTCCTCGGCCCGGTCTGCCGCCTGCACGGCGACACGGCGGGCCTGCACGTCCTGGCCGAGCTGCGACCCTCGGCGGTGGCCGGTGTCGTGACGGCGGCGGCCGCGGCGGGCGTCCTGCTCGACACCACCGCCCGCCACCACCACGGGGCGCCACGGGTGCACGGCCTGGTCATCGGGTACGGCTCCGCCTCGCTCTCCGACGTGCGGCGCGGCTGCCAGATCCTGGCCGACCTCATCCGCGGGCTGGAGTGAGCTCCCTCAGCACGGGCAGGGCGCGGTCGGCGTAGACCGGATCGACGGGCAGCACGTGCTCGGCCCACCAGCGGGCGTCGGCGGGAGCGGGCGAGGGGGTCGTGAACCCGGGGGCGTAGTCGTCGTAGGGCGGCGCGTAGAGGTAGCCGGTGGCCACGCCGTGGCGTTCGAGCGCGGCGATGGCCCGATCCCGCTCCTCCACCAGCAGCGGCACCCTGAACAGGGGCTGGTCCAGGTGGTCGAGGACACCCTCGGCCACGCTCGGCAGCTCGGCCAGCCGCCGCACCCCGGCCAGCCGCCGTGGCCGCACGCGCGCCACCTTGGCCACCTTGCGGCCCTGGTACCACCGGGCCGGCCCGCCACGCCTGGTGCGGTAGGAGTGGAGGTCGGCGCGCACCCACGGGTCGAAGGGCGGCAGCGCGGGCCCGCCCGCCATGGCCGCCCGCAGCTCGGGGGCGCGCAGCGCGATGCGGTAGCCCTCGCGCTCCTCCTCCATGCCGAGGGCCCGCATCAGCCTCAGCGCGGGACGGACCAGGTCGAAGGTGAGGGCCGCCTGGCGGGCCATCGAGCTGGCCACGCTCAGCAGCTCGGCACGCCAGGACCCGGGCTGCAGCAGCAGGTCGCGTGCCTGCGCCAGCGCCTTGGCGTCGGCGGCGTCCGCGACGGCCAGCACGCCGCCCGAGCCCGCGCCCGCGTGCTTGGAGAGGCTGTAGACCCCCGCCGCGCCGAACGTCCCGAGCGGCCGGCCGCCGACCGTGGTCTCCATCGCGTGGGCGACGTCCTCGATGAGGAGCTTGCCGTCGAAGGCGGGCAGATCGTCGGGCAGGCCGTACAGGTTGGTGGTGAGCACGGCGTCGACGCCGGACAGGTCCGCGCGGGCGGGGTCGATGTTGCCGGTACGGCGCGACAGCGGCGCGATCACCGGCACCAGCCCCGCCGCGAGGACGAGGAAGAGGATCTCGTCGGCGGAGATCGGCGACATCAGCAGCCGCTGCCCCGGCGCGCAGAAGTGGCGCAGCGCGAGGTAGAGGCCCAGCCGGTTGGACGGCAGCTCAAGACAGTGTCGGCCGGTGCGCTCCTCGAGCGCCCGGACGGCGCTCACGCCTGCAGGGCCGTGCGCAGGCGGCCGTAGGTCTTCAGCGCGCGGTCGGCGGTCTTGAGCAGGAGCGGGTTGGCCATGACCGCGCCGCGCGCCTTGCGCACCGGAACCCTGATCATCCAGTGGACGCCGGCCCCCGCGCTGGCGCGCGCGACCCTGCCCTCGGCGACGTGGAGGTCGCCGGTCTTGAGCTTCTCCTTGTACTCCTTGGGCCCCCGGCCCATGTCGATGAGCCTGATCCCGGCGGCCGCCGCGGCCTCGGCCATGGCCAGGTGGTGGATCAGGCCGGGCGACGACTTGGCGTAGGCGGTGTCGTAGGCGGGGAACCAGCCCACGAGCGTGTGCCTGGTGCGCAGGCCGAAATGGCCCGCCATCGGGACGCCGTCGACGTAGACCATGTCGAGCACGCCGGCGAACGCCTCGGTCTGTGTGGCGAGCAGCCGCTCGACCAGCTCGACGATCCAGCGGGTGGCGAACCTGTCGGTGCGGCCCGTGCGGCGGTACTGGTCGGTCTTCCAGGCCAGCAGCGTGTGGAGGGGCGCCGGATCGGTGACGGCGTAGTCGTGGCGCAGCGGCCCGACGTCGCGCTGGAGCTTGCGCGACTTGGCCAGCGTGCTCTTGTACGTCTTGCCGGAGTTGGCCATGAGGTAGTCGGTGTACGGCGCCCAGCCGTCGCTCAGGTCGATGACCGGCGAGGGGTGCAGCTCGTGTCGTTCGGCCAGCATCGGCTGCCCGGCCACCAGATGGTCGAACTCGAAGACGCCCAGCCCGCAGCTCTTGATCAGCTTCTGCGCGTCGATCTCCGCCTTGGTGTGCATGACCATGCCCTGGGCGTCGGTCAGGCCGGCGGCCACCGGCCTGCCGATGCCGAGCGGATGCCGCTCGAAGGGGAAGAATCCGACCACGTCGGTTCCGTCCTCGAGGACGGCGACGCGTGTCTGGTCGCGCGACTCGCCTACCGCGATCGTGAACTCCGGCGAGAGGAAGGGATTGTCGAAGGACGGGTCGGCCTCCTGCAAGGCCCTCCATCGGTCCACTTCCGGGCGCCCCAGGTCACGGGGGTGAACAAGAGTGATGCGCATGGGCTCCTACTGGGGTGTGCGGTCCCCGCCCGCCGTGCGGCATGGTCGGGTGTCGGGGGTACTTCCTGAGCAGACCATGCATGGCGGTTCACAGCAAACGTTAAGGGATATGGGGGAGTGGTGGGCCGCCACTGCTGGCAAATTTAGGGAGTTCTCATGTTGGTGGCGTGAACAGAACCAGGTTCTAATGTGGTTCCATGACGGTACCTGGCATTGACTGGCCGCGTCTGGCCGCGTGGATGGGCGAGCACGTGCCGGCGGCGGGCGCGCCCGTCTCGGTGTCGCTGATCTCCGGCGGCAGGTCCAACCTGACCTATCTGATCGAGGCGACCGAACAGCGGGTGGTGCTGCGCCGCCCTCCGCTCGGCCACGTCCTGCCGACCGCGCACGACATGCGCCGCGAGTGGCGGGTCATCTCCGCCCTGGACGGCACGCCGGTACCGGTCCCCCCGCCGCTCGCCTTCTGCCCCGACGAGGACGTGATCGGGGTGCCGTTCTACCTCATGGGCCACGTCGACGGCGCGGCCGTCCGCGACAGGGACGAGCTGGGCGCCCCGGGGGTGGAGGAGACCAGGCGGCTGTCGCAGCGGCTGGCCGAGGTGCTGGCCGAGATCCACGCGGTCGACTACACGGCCGTGGGCCTCGGCGACTTCGGCCGCCCCGACGGCTACCTGGCCAGACAGCTCGATCGCTGGTGCCAGCAGTGGGCCCGTTCCGCGGACCGCGAGGACCCCGTCTACGACCGCCTCGTGGCCCGCCTGCGCGAGCGCATGCCCGCCACCTCGGCCGCCACGCTCGTGCACGGCGACTACCGCCTCGACAACACGCTGGTACGGCTCGCCCCACCGGAGATCCGCGCGGTCGTCGACTGGGAGATGTCGACGCTCGGCGACCCGCTGGCCGACCTGGGTCTCACGCTCACCTACTGGCACGACCACGGGGACGACGAGCGCGCCTCGATCCCGGTGGCGGGCGACGTCACGCTCGCCCCCGGCTTCCTCAGCGCCGCCGAGTTCGCCGCCCATTACGCCAAGGTGTCCGGCAGGGACCTCGCCGACCTGGACTTCTACGTGGCGTTCGGCAACTTCAAGCTCGCGGTCATCGTGCAGGGTATCCACGCCAGGTTCCGGCAGGGTAAGACCGTGGGGGAGGGGTTCGACCGCATCGGCGACGCCGTGCCCCTCCTGCTCGCCCGCGCCCACCGCACGCTCGACCACCGCACGCTCGACCACGGCATCTCGTGATCCGGCCCGGGCAGGGCGCACCAGCGACAGCGAAGGAGATCCGATGAGCAGCGTTGTCCTCATCACCGGAGCCGCCAGCGGCATCGGCGCCGCGGTGGCGCGCAGGATGGCGGCGGGAGGGGCGCGATGCCTCCTCGTCGACCTCGACGAGGCGGGCGTCGAACGCGTCGCCAAGGAGGTCGGCGGGGCGTGGCTGGCCGGCGACGTCAGCGACCCCGAGACCTCGCGGCGCGCGGTGGACCTGGCCGTCGAGAGGTACGGCAGGCTCGACCTCGTCCACCTCAACGCGGGCATCGCCGGCGGCGTCGACCTGGCCGCCTTCGACCTGGAGCGCTACCGCCGCGCCATGGGCGTCAACGTCGACGGTGTCGTCTTCGGCGTCAACGCCGCCGTGCCCGTGCTGGCGGGCTCGGGCGGCGGCGCGATCGTCGTCACCGCCTCGCTGGCCGGCCTGGTCGGCTACGACGGCGACCCCGTCTACACGATGACCAAGCACGCCGTCGTCGGCCTGGTCAGGGCGCTGGCCGAACCGCTGGCCAGGACGGGGATCAGGATCAGCGCGGTGTGTCCCGGCTTCACCGACACCCCGCTCGTCGCCGGGCAGCGCGACATGTTCGTCGGCGCGGGCTTCCCGCTGCTCACGGCGGAGGACGTCGCGGGCGCCGTGGAAGCGGCCTTCTACACCAATGACCCCGGTACCCTGCTGATCGTCCAGCCAGGCAGGCCGCCGGTGCCCTACCGATATGCTGGCGTGCCGGGGCCCGCCGGAGGGCAGCGGCCGCCGACTCCCAGCTAATCGGTAGAGCAACATTCAAGCGTTCTGTAACCGAGCCGGTTACCTTTGGTGGAAAGCCGGGCACATCGACCCGGCTCCGTCATGTTGGAACGCTTCAGGAGGACCCCGGTGATACCGACGAACGGCCGTCACGCGCAACGGCGCTCCCCGTGGCCGATCGCCCTGGCCGCCGGAGTCGTCGCGGTGATCCTCGTCGCCGGCATCATGATCTACGCGGGCACCAGGACCAGGGGCGCCTCGGGCGAACCGGCCACCATCCCGCCGTCGCAGGCGGCGCCCACGCTGGCGGCGCCGCCCGTCACGGAGGGCTGGCCGCGCTGGGGCGTCACCCACACCCAGTACAGCGCCGACCAGGACACCGACGAGGGCAAGAACGGCGCGGCCAACGTGCTCGGCCGCGAGCCGATGCTGCAGAACCAGCACGTCATGGGCTGGGGAGCGGGCAACCCGGAACCGAGCCCCGGCCGGTACGACTTCCGTGACCTCGACCGGCGGATGAAGCTGATCTCCGAGACGCGGGGCATCCCGATCATCACGCTGTGCTGCGCCCCCGACTGGATGAGGGGCGGCACGCCGGGCCGTACCGACTGGACGAAGAACGCCACCACCGCCCCCCGGCGCGAGCACTTCGACGACTACGCCAAGCTGGCCGCGACCGTCGCCAAGCGCTACCCGACCGTCAAGCACTTCATGGTCTGGAACGAGTTCAAGGGCTTCTGGAACCAGACCACCAACACCTGGGACGCCGAGTCCTACACCGACCTCTACAACAAGGTCTACGACGCGCTGAAGCAGGTCAACCCCGAGATCAAGGTCGGCGGGCCGTACGTGCCGATCGACCATCACGCGCCGACGGCGGGCGAATCGCCCGTCACCGGCCCGTGGGGCACCGTCGACCGGCGGGTGCTCGGCGCCATCGAGTACTGGATCAAGAACAAGAAGGGCGCCGACTTCGTCGTCATCGACGGCGCCACCATGACCAGGGACCAGCCGCCCACCCCCAACGAGTTCAGCGCGACGGCCAAGTTCACCGCGATCACCGCGTGGTTGCGGCAGCAGGCCCCCGACCTGCCCGTCTGGTGGGCCGAGTACTACATGGAGCCGGAGAACACCGGCTGGACCGAGGAGCGGACCGCCGCGGTGCAGGCCACCGCGATGATGGAGTTCGCCAAGAGCGGCGTGACCACCGCGCTCTACTGGAACCCGCACAAGAAGGACGCCGGCGCGTGCCACGCCTGCCTGTGGGTGCCCGGCACCGGCGAGGAGATGCCGATGGCGGGCCTGCTGAGCGGGTTCGTCAAGTGGTTCCCCGCGGACGTGCGGCTCGAGCAGGTGACCTCGAGCGACCCGAAGGTGCGCGTGCTCGCCCAGCCGCAGCAGATGGTGATGGTCAACACCACCGATGCGCAGCTGACGGCGACGGTGGACGGGCAGCAGTTCACCTTCGGGCCCTACGAGATCAAGTGGAGCCAGCGCGGCAGCACCGGCTAGACGGCCTTGAGGAACCCGCCGTCGACGACGAACTCCGCGCCCGTCGTGCTGGCCGAGCGGGGTGAGGCCAGCAGGGCGATCACGTCGGCGACCTCCTGCGGCTCGACGAGCCGGCCCGTCGCCAGGTTCATCATCTGCGGCGCCACCGTGTCCATCACGCTGTCACGGTCGGCGCCCGTGACTCCGGCGAGGATGTCGGCGGCGCCGCCCTCCTCCGTCCACCACGCGGTCCTGACCGGGCCGGGGGCCACGGTGTTGACCCTGATGCCCTGCGGCGCGTACTCCTCCGACAGCGCCTTCGACACGTTCAGCAGGCCCGCCTTGGCCGCCTGGTAGTCGACGTTCATCGCGCCGGGCTGCCGCACCGCGCCGGTGGTGACGTTCACGATCGCGCCGCCGCCGCGCTCCAGCAGGTGCGGGATCGCCGCCCGTACGGCCCGCACGACCGCGAACAGGTTGAACTCGAACATCTCCCGCCAGTCGGCGTCCGTCGGCGCCAGGAAGCTGAAACGGGGGAGCTTCACGCCGGGCGGCGGGCCGCCGGCGTTGTTCACCAGGATGTCGAGCCCGCCGTAGACCTCGACGGCACGCTGCACCGCGGCGGCGGGCCCGTCGGGGTCCATCAGGTCGATGGCGGCGTGCGTCAGGTTGGGTCCGGCCAGCGCGTCGAGCTCGGGGTTGCTCTTGCGGGAGACGGCCACGACCTTCGCCCCCTCCTGAAGGAGGGTGGCGACGGTGGCGAGGCCGATGCCCTTGGAGGCCCCGGTGACGACGGCCACGCGGCCGGAGAGCTGCAGATCCATGAGTGAACCTTTCAGTGAATGTCGATACATCCCCTGAAACACCGGCCCCCTCAGGTCGGTTGCACTTTTTTCGCGGGAATCTTCCAGTAGGTGAGCGCGCGCAGGAGCCACTCCACGGGGCCGTAACGATGGCGGTGCAGCCACCAGTGGCTGGCGGCCGCCTGGAAGGCGAAGACGGCGAGCGCGACGAGCATCTCGGCGGGCGGGCTGACCCGGTCGACGAGCGCCAGGCCGTACCCGGTGAAGATCAGCGAGCAGATGGCCGACTGCCCGAGGTAGTTGGTCAGCGCCATCCGGCCGGGAGCGGCCAGCAGCCGGCCCAGGCGCGGCAGGTGCGGCAGCAGGCGCAGCAGCGTGGCCGCGTAGGCGGCGGCCAGCAGGGGCGCGGTGACGAGGTCGACCGCCTGGCCGAGCAGGCGCAGCACCCCGCTCGAGCCGCCCCAGGTCGAGTAGGCGTGGATGGCCTGGCCGGCGATCCCCACCGTGAAGCCGTAGCGCTGGAGCGTGCGCAGCGTCGCCGGGTTCGGCGCGCGCAACGCGCCCTGCTTGCCGAGGGCGAGCCCGACCAGGCACGCGGCCAGGACGGCGGGCCCCTGGAACAGCACACGCAGTACGGCGATCATCGACAGCTCGTGCAGGTGCTCGGCGATGATCATCCCGGGTCCTCCGCGCAGCAGCATGTCGGTCCTGAGCGCCTCGGCCACCCCGCCCGAACCCGTGCCCGGCACATGGAAGCCGAGGCCGGCCGCCACGGCGGCGAGGACGAAGGCGACGGCGAGCAACGACGTCAGCGTGACGGCCGCGATCAGCGCGGTCCGCGCCGGGAGCGTCCGTAACGCCAGCAGCGCGAGCCCGACCACGGCGTAGGTGGCCAGGATGTCACCGGGGAACAGCAGCACGCCGTGCGCGAGGCCTAACAGGAACAGCCCGGCCAGCCGGCGCAGGAACATCGGCGAGAACGCCGCGCCGCGCCTGGCGGCCGAGTCGAGTTGCAGGGTGAGGCTGTAGCCGAACAGGAAGGAGAACAGCAGGTAGAACTTGTTCTCCAGGAACATGGTGACGAACCAGCGCACCCCCCAGTCGAGGGGGCCGTCGAACCCTGGTTCCGGCAGGCCCGCCATCCGGTAGCCGGAGCCGAGGAAGGCGATGTTGACGGCAAGGATGCCGAGCAGCGCGAAGCCACGCAGCGCGTCGACGGCGGCGATCCGGTCTCCGGACGCGCGAGATGATGTCCACATCAAGGGGACATCATCTCGCAACCTAAGGGTTTGCTGTGACTTTTCAGAATTTAGTGGAACATATTTAGACCGATGTAGAGGAATCGCTCCACGATCACGGCGAGCGCGATCACGAACGCCGGCACCGCCACCCACAGCAGCCTGCGGCGGGCTCGCGGCGCCTTGTCCCTGCCGTGCAGGCGGATCACCTCGTAGGAGAACAGGGCCAGCCAGGTGACGGCCAGGGCCAGCACGCCGACGACGCTCCAAGGAGAGCCAGGATCGCCGGGACCGCCGCTGGCGTAACGGGGCGACGGGATCTCGGTGCCCTTGACGAACTTCTTCCACGTGTAGAGCGCGGCGCTCTCGTTGGAGTAAACCTTCTTGATCTCCTTGGAGCCGTCGAGCGCGGCCACGAACCGCTGGTACCAGTCGTCCGGGTAGCCCTCGTTCAGCTGCAGGTAGGCGGCCTGCCCCCGGGTGACGGCCAGGAAGGTGTTGCGCTCGCTGCTCTTGAGCTTGTCGACCACGCCCTTGATGTCGGTCGGGTCCTTGTGGACCAGCGCCTGCTGGGTGAAGTCGACCTTCTCGAAGTCCTTCTCGCCCCACGGCAGGATCGGCGTGACCTCGGGGCCGAGCTTGGGCGTCAGGTAGAGCACCCTGGCGCTCGGCTGGTCGTGCTCGTAGACGTAGCGCATCGCGGCGACCTCGCCCGCGGTCACCCGCTCGAACTTCTCGTTGCCGTAGCGGGCGATGAGGAAGGCCATCGACAGGGCGACCGCCACGCACGCGGCCAGCACGATCGAGACGATCCTGGTGGTCCGCGGGTGGAACCTGACGTTGCGCTTGCGGAAGGGCACCGTCTCGTCGGAGGCGTCCTCGCCGTCGGCGGGCAGGTTGGGGAAGAAGGCGTAGGCGGCCAGCAGGCAGGCGCCGGGCAGCATGAACATGTAGACCCGCAGGCCCATCTCGCCGCCGTAGCTCTGCAGGCCCATGGCCAGCACCGGCACGCACAGCAGGACGAGCGCCGCCCTGTCGAACACGCCCCGGCGCAGCCGCCTGAACAGACCCGCCGCCGCCAGCAGCAGCACGACCGCGCAGATGCCGAGACGCGTCTTGAGGACCAGCGCGTGGATGGGGTCGCTACCCGCGATCCGGTCACCGGTGCCGCGCTGCAGGTTCTCCAGCAGCCGGCCGATGCCGCCGAAGATGGCGTCCATGTTGCCCTGCCAGAACCCGACCGTCTGGTAGCTGATCCACGCCAGCACCACCAGGCCGAAGAAGAACGGCAGCGCCCACGTCAGCGAGGTCCGCTTGACCAGCAGGAAGGCGGTCAGCACGCCCAGCATCATGAACGGGGTGATCTGGTGCGAGGCCGTCGCGGCGAAGAACAGCGCGATCAGCATGAGCAGCATCAGCAGCTTGTCGGCCCTGAAGGTGCCGGTGTAGGCCAGCTCGCCGGGCAGCATCGTGTCGAGCTTGGCCAGCAGCCTGCGGATGCGGCCCTTGGCCGGCAGCGGCCTGGCGCGCGTCTCCACCTTGCCGAACCAGCGCAGCAGGATCGCCACGAAGGCCAGATAGAGGGCGAAGGTGAAGCCCTGGGGCGAGAAGTAGTCCTGGCCGATCCACTGCACGAGGATGAACAGCAGTGCCGCGAACCACCTGGCCCGCGTGGTCGCCACCACCTGGCGCAGGATCAGCACGAAGGGCAGCAGGTAGAGCAGGTTCGACAGCAGCGGCGTCCAGTTGAGGATCGTCGTGAAGTCGGTGATGCCCGCCGCCTTGCCGACGAACGCGAAGAGCGCGAAGAAGCCGGGCCAGGCCATCCGGGCGTCGAGGGAGATGGCCGTCTCGCCGGTCCTGGAGATGAAGTCGACGAAGCCGGCGTGCACGTACGCGGTGGGGAAGCGTGGCGCCTCGGCCACGATCGCCCCCGCTCCGTGCAGGGCGAACGTGATCGCGGCGATCTGGAACAGCAGCAGGAACTTGCGGTCGGTGCTCTGCGTGACCGTCATGAAGAACGAGACGATCATGAGGATGATCGCGAAGAACGCGCTCAACGGCATCGCGGAGATCAGCCCGAGCCCGCTGATGTCGGCGGGGTCGACGCCCCGCAGCGGCCCCGGCGAGACCCGCAGCGCCAGGACGTACATGAGCAGGCCCTCGATGACCAGCACGACCGGCAGCCAGCGGGGCGCGCTCTGCGCCAGCGCCGCCAGCCGCGCGCCCCACCCCGGGGCGGCGGGCTTCCGCTGCGGTACGGCAGGCGTCCTGGGCGCGTCTGGAGCTTCGGGGACTCCGGGGGCTTCAGGGGCTTCAGGGGCTTCGGGGGCTTCGGGGGCTTCTAGGGCTTCGGGGGCGCGGCCGACGTGCGCGAACTCGGCGACGGGGACGCGCTTGGCGACGGTCGTGGCCTCGGTGCCGTCCTCCTGCTCGTCAGCGGCCTCCTCGGGCTGCGCGCCGGTCCGGGGCGCAGGCGAGGGCAGGCGTACGACCTGGGTGACCTCGGTGACGTCGTCGAGCTCCGGCTCCGGATCGGGCGGCCGGATGACGGGGTTGGTCTCGTCGCCGTCGCCCTCGTCCCGCCCGGGCAGGGCGGTCTCCAGGGTGACGTCGTCCTCGTCGTCGTCCTGCGCCGCCTGCGGCAGGGCGCTCTCCCCGGTGGTCTCGTCGTCGGAGGCCTGCGCCGCCTGCGGGAGGGCGCTCTCCTGGGTGGCCTCGTCCTCGGCGATCTCCGGGTCGTCGGCCTCCGGGTCGCCGGGTGGCGGGGCGGCGTCCTCGTCCGGGGCGCCCGGCTCACGGGCACCGGCCTCGGGAGTGGCGGGCTCGTCCAGGGGGATCGTGATCCGGGGGATCACGCCGGTGGCGTCGGGGTCGAAGCCGGGCTCCTCCGACACGTCGCTCTCCTCCACCTCCGCGGCGTCAGAAGCCGCGGACGTGCCGGTCGTGTCCCTTGCCATCGCCTCGCCCGCCGGTTGCCTCACGTTGACCATCATGCGACCTCGGGCGACGCTTGCGTGACGCGTGGTTGCCCGGTATCGCCATGTCTGAGAATTTTACGGAGACTTCTGAAGATCAACAACGCTACCAAAATCTCGCTGAAGAGAAGACCGTATCCCACGGCGTTCACGCCTGCGACCGGGAAGAGCGCCATGATCGAGGCGAGCACGAGCACCGCCAACCCGATCTGCACCACCGCCAGCTTCCGCGCCTGCCCGAGCGCGCGCAACGAGCTCAGGTAGACCTCGATGAGCACCCTCGGCAGGACCGCCAGCGCCATCAGCCGCAGCAGCGTGGTGCCCTCGACGGCGAACTCCGAGCCGAAGATGGTCAGGATGAGCGGGGCGGCGACCAGCGCCACGCCGATGATCGGTCCGATGATCATCAGGGCGCGCTTCAGCGACCTCCTCGCGTTGGCCGCCAGGCTCGAACGGTCGAACGAGCCCTCCACCGTCAGCGAGACCGCCATGTTCATCGCCAGCAGCTCGATCATGCAGCCCAGCGTGTGCGCCATGGAGAAGCGCCCGAAGGCGGCCTCGCCCAGCCTGGCCGCGACCAGCACGGGCACCAGGTAGACGATCGCCAGCATCGACAGCGTGCCGGGGAAGTCGCCGGCCAGGAACCTGCCCATCTCGCGCAGCCGCGGCGGATCGGCGTTCTGCTCGGCCGTCGCGCGGATGTGCCGCGGCACCTGGATGCCGAAGATCAGGAAGTTGATCGGGACGAGCGCGATCGCCGTCGGGATCATCCAGGAGACGAAGATGCCTCCGTCGGGCAGCCGGCTCGCCAGAACCGCCAGCAGGGCCATCTTGACCACGCCGAAGACCAGGTTGTTCACCGGCACCCAGGTGGCCTGGCGCAGCCCGGTGAGCGCCACGTCCTGCAGGGTGAACACCGACCACACCAGCACCGAGCCGAGGAAGAACAGGCTCATGGCGGGAGTGCCGAGCACCGCGTAGATGTCGCCCCACACCGGCAGCGTCAGCAGGAAGCCGACGGCGGCGGCGCCGCCCGTGGCGGCCGCCATGCCGTACCCGCGCAGGATGACGGCGCCGGTGCCGCGGCCCGCGACGGGGATGTACCTGGCCAGCGCGCCCACGAAGCCGAGCGCGGTCAGCGAGGCGAACAGCCGCATCGCGGTGATGAGCGCCTGGCCCCTGCCGAACTCCTCGGGGGTGTAGAAGCGGGTGGCCAGCAGCCAGTAGCCCATGCCGAGGGTGGCGGTGATCGCCGTGTTGGCCATGAGCGCGTAGCCGTTGCGGAACAGCGGGTTGCGCAGGTCCTGCAGGAGCTTGTGCAGGACCGTTCGCTCAGACATTCCCGCGTACCCGCTGCAGCCCGTATCTGGTCCGCCGCACCACGGCGTAGCCCTTGGTGAGCACCCTTTCCCGCAGGTAGATCAACGGCACCGCGGAGCCCTCGACGGCGCGCCTGAACATGCTCATCGACGTCTGCCTGCCCACGGTGAGCCGCGGGATGGCCAGCAGGTCGTGGCGGTCGGCGGCCAGCGCGTTGTTGACCGCGCAGGCCGCCCAGTAGCCCGCTCTGCGCACCTCGCGGCGCACCCTGGCGCTGGAGTAGCCGTAGGGGTAGGCCATCGTGGCGACCGGCGCGCCGATCCTGTCTTCGAGCAGCCCCTTGTTCCTGCGCAGCTCCTGCCGCAGCTCGGCGTCGGGCAGCTGGTCGAGCTGGGGGTGGCTGTGGCTGTGGCCGCCGATCTCGATGCCGGACTGCGCGATCTCGCGCGCCTGGCCCCAGGTGAGCATGTCGTCGAGCGGGCGGCCCGCGGCGTCCTTGCCCGCGTCGGCGACCCAGCCGCTGGTCAGGAAGACCGTGGCGGGGAAGTCGTACTGCTCGAGGATCGGCAGCGCGTTGGCGTGGAAGTCGGCGTAGCCGTCGTCGAAGGTGAGCACGACCGGCTTGTCGGGCAGCGACCGGCCGTTGTTCTTGTGGACGGCGGCGACCAGGTCGGCCACCGTCAGCGGGGTGAAGCCCCGCGTCGACAGGTAGTCGACCTGCTCGGCGAAGTCGGAGGTGCGCACCGCGTGCGGCCTGGTGTCCTGGTTGGGCCGCTCGGTGATCGAGTGGTACATCAGGATCGGCACCCTGATCATGCGCGCACCGCCTTCAGCCGGGCCGAGCCGACCACGTAACCCCAGGTCGTCCAGGCCAGCCCGATCACGATCGCGAAGGCCCTGCCGAGCCCCGACGCGTCACCGCGCACCGCGTCGCCCAGGCCGCGCAACGCGCCCAGCGGCAGCGCCTTCAGCGCGTGCGCGCGCTCGCTCTTCAGCCCGTCCTGCGTGCCGACGCTCTGCGTGACCAGGGCCTTGGACAGGCCCTCGGCGTAGCAGCGGGAACGGAAGTAGGCGAAGGTGGCCCGCTGGGCCGGCACCTTGTGGCCGATCACCGCGGCGGGCTCGTACAGCATGACGGAACCGGGTCTGCGCTGGGCGAGCCTGATGCAGAACTCGGTCTCCTCGCAGCCCAGCGGGCGGCTCTTGCGGCCCTGCACGCTGCGGCCGATGCCGCTGTGGAAGCCGCCGACCTCGCCGACGGCCTGACGCCTGAACGCGGCGTTGCCGCCCATGACGTTGCGGATGGGCGACCGTACGGCGGGCATGCCCCGGTAGCTGCACCCCACGGTCCAGTCGAACTCGTGGGGGAACCAGCCGGGGCGCCTGCCGGTCTGCCAGAGTGGGTCGGTCCTGCCTCCCACGCCGACCACCGCGGGGTCCTGGAAGCCCTCCTCCAAAGCCTCCAACCACCCCGCGTCGGCCACGGCGTCGTCGTCGAGATAGGCGACGATGTCGCCGGTCGCCACGTCGGCCCCGGTGTTCTTGCCGCCCGACAACCCCTTGTCGTGGGCGTTCTCCACCACGATGGCGCGTGGATAGGCCCGCTTCAGCTTGAGCAGCAGATCCGGGTTGTAGTCGACGACCAGGATCAGCTCATGCGCGGGACGCCGCTGGCGTTCGACGGACTCCACCGCTTCCCTGATGTCCTCCCAGCGGTCCTCGGTGTAGACGCAGATGACGACCGAACTTTTCATGACGGACCTTTACGCGACGCCCCGATCAGCCGCCGGGCGAGTGGCGGGCTCGGGCACGGGCCGCGCGGGACGGCGGCGCCGCTCGCGCAGGATGGTCTTCAGCACCCTGATGCCGTCGCGGACGGCGTGCAGGTTGCTCTCACCGTGGATCCGGCAGCGCTCGTGACTGGGCACCTCGTGCACGCGCAGGCCCGCCTTGGCGGCGCGCACGTTCATCAGCGTCTCCACCTCGAAGCCGTCGCAGTCGAGGTCGAGCACCGGCAGGTGACGGGTCCAGAAGGCGTTGTAGCCGTAGCACAGGTCGGTGTACTTGGTCCGGTAGAAGACGTTGACCAGCGTGGTCAGCACCTTGTTGCCGAAGTAGCGGCTGAAGGTCAGGTCGTCGCTGCCGCCGCCGGAGATGTAGCGCGAGCCCTTGACGAAGTCGGCCCCGGTGACGAGCGCGCCCACGAACGAGATGATCTCGTGGCCGTCGGTGGAGCCGTCGGCGTCGATCATCACGATGATGTCGCTGGTGCACGCGGCGAACCCGGCCGCCAGGGCGTCGCCCTTGCCCTTGCCGGTCTGGGTGACGATCTTGACGTTCGGCCTGAGCCTGCGGGCCACGGCCACGGTGTCGTCGACGGAGTTGCCGTCGACGAGCACGATCTCGTCGATCCACTGCGGGATGGTGGCGAAGACGTGCGGCAGGTTCTCCGCCTCGTTCATCGCGGGCACCACCACGCTGACGGTCGGGGAGATGGCCAGGTGAGGCGTGAGCGGTGTGAACCGCTCGATCGGCGGCATCGATCGCAGGGCCGCGCCCTGGACCTTGTGGCCGTTGGTCTTGATGATGTCGGGACTCATGGTGCGCTAGTTCCTTCCGGGACCTGTCGCTGCCGTACGGACCCGGGGCCATCCGCGATCACACGGATCGTCAGGAATGGCAGAAGTGACGAACGGTGCATGAAGGGTCCAAGTGGAGTGAGGGTGCCATTGGTGCTGCTGGTGGTGCTGGTGGTGCAAATGGTGCTGGTGCTCGTGCTGGTGGTGCTGTACTGCCGAGGGACGAGAGCGCTCAGCGCGCTCCCGTGGGTTCCTTGGCCACTCGTTCCGATGACGAATCGGACTGCAGAGTCGTGCGCACCCGCCCGAATCCCTTCAGTACGCGATCGGCCACCTTATAGAGAGACGGTCGGTCCAGCACGATTGTTCGCGCCTTGTTCACGGGAGTCCTGCCGATCCAGTGGACGGCGGCGGCCGCGGACGGGCGGGACACCCGTCCCTCGGAGACGTAGAGGACTCCGCTCTTCAGCCAGTCCTTGTACTCCTTGCCGCCCTTGCCCATGTCCACGGCGAGCAGTCCGGCTCGCGCCGCGTGCTCGGCCATCTGCAGGTGGTGCACGATGCCGGGGGAGTAGCGGGCGAACTCGGTGTCGTAGGCGGGGAACCAGCCGACCAGGGTGGTCGCCGTGCGCAGTCCGAAATGGCCTGCCACCGGAGTGTCACCGGCGTAGAGCATGGTGAGGACACCGGAGAAGTCGGCGGAACGCTCGGCGTGCATCAGGTCGATGAGCTCCACGATCCACGGCTGGGCGAACCTGTCGACCCTGCCGGTCCTGCGGTACTGGTCGGACTTCCAGTTCAGAAGCACGCGCAGCACCTCGGGATCGGCCGTGCCGTACTCGAAGCGCAGTTCGCCCTGCTCCCTGCCGAGCTTGCGCTCCTTGTAGCGCACGGTCTTCAGGTTCTTCGGCGAGTTGCTCTTGACCTGCTCGATCCAGGCGTCGAAGCCGTCGGAGAAGTCCATGATCGGAGCGGGCCGGACGTCGGTCTCGTACGGCGCGAACGTCGGCTGACCGGCGACCATGTGGTCGAAGTCGAAGACGCTCAGCTTGGCGGCCCGTAGGAGGGCCTTCGTGTCCATCTTCAGCCCGGGGGCCGAGATCAGGCCATGACACGTGGTGAGGAAGCCGCCGAGCGGCTTGCCGATGCCGAAGCTGTGCCGTTCGTAGGGGAAGAAACCGGCGATCGAGTCGCCGTCGTGGATGACGGCCACTCTCACGTAGTCACGCAGGCGATCCATGGCGAGCGCGAACTCGATCGACAGGAAGGGGTTGTCCAGCGAGGGGTCCGCCTTCTGCAGCTCCCGCCATCGAACCCGCTCGGGGTCGCCGAGTTCGCCGGGGCGAACGATCGAGATTCTCACCGTGACCTCGCCCCCAGATCGCTTTGCATGTTCTTCCCCCGATACAACACGCGCAGTACGTACATGAACCCAGCGAGCACGGCGACTGTCGCAACGCCGGCCCGTGGGGACCATGCGTCGAACAGAAGCATGGCTTGGGCAAGGAGAACGTTAAGGACGAGACTCGCCGCGGCTCCTACTGATAGTGCGGCAAGAGGGTCACGATCACGCAACAGTCCGACTACCGCAGCACCAGGAACGACCAAGAGGAACAAAGAGATCAGAAGTGGACGCAATGGCGTCTGGATATCGGCGAGCGCGATCACCGCCCCCGCGATGCACGCGGCCGCGAGCACCCACGTGAGCGCCCTCCACTTGCTGATCATCTCCCCACTCCCGGTTGCTAGCTGGCGTAGACGTGACTGATCACATAGTTCATGGGATCAACCATGTCTCGGGCTCGTCAATGCCGACGTCTGACGGCAGCTCCAGGTTTACCGGACATGCCAAGATTCCAATGTGTTGTTCAACACACTGTCAAGAGCGTCCCACACTGCGTGGCCCCCAGGCCCACTAGCTTGCCCTATCGCGGGAGATCATCATCGCGCGAAGTCGGGTTTGTTGGTCATTGTCGCCAAATTGAGCTCTTAATCACCTTGCGCCTCATGCGTCGCCGTGCTGTGCGCCACACCTGGGTCCGGTGTTTCGGACGGTACAGAAGAGGGCGGATCGTCGGTCGGCTCGGGGACATGGCCGTCCTGCCCGCTCCAGGAGACGGCGCAGGAACCACCGCCGCCGTTGGACCTGATCGTGACGGTTCCCGCGCCGCCGGAGCCGGGATCGTTGACCGTCACCCAGATCGACACCGACCGGCCCGCCTTGATCGACCCGCCGGAGGGGAAGACGTCGAGCCCGTCCGACGCGCCCGCGGTCCAGGTGACGGCGGCGTCGCGCGCGGCCAGCCGTACCGTGCCCGCTCCCGCGACCGTTCCCGGGCAGGTGACCGACAGCCTGGCCGCGGGCGCGGGCGGCCTGGTGCGGGTGACCGACGGAGCCGGGCGCCGGGCCGACGGCAGGGCGGCGGGGGTTCGCACCGGCCTGGCCGCCGTCCGCGACCGGGGCGCCCGCTCCTCCGTACGGCCCGCCGAGGGCGTCGGCTCGACCGTCTCCTCGCCGTCGCCCAGCGCTTCGGGTTCGGCCAGCGGCTCAGCCGAGGGGTCGGCAGGCGCCGGCTCGTCGGCGGAGGGAGCGGCGGAGGGATCGGCGGAAAGGGCGGTGGTGGGCGCGATGCGCAGGGCGGCGGGCTCGGCCTGGCCGTTCATCACGATCATCGCCCCGGTGGCGGCCAGCACGCACGCCCCGACGGTCAGGACCGGCGCCAGGCGGCGCGGCCTGCGGCGGGAGCGGCGCTCGGCCATCACGGGGAAACCCGTCCTGTCGAAGCTGTCGCCGCGCTCGGTGATCAACGTGCGGGTCTGGTCGCGCTCCGGGCTGGTGCAGGTCTCGATCACCCTGCGGCGCAGCGAGATCGGCGGGAAGGCGACGGGCACCATGTCGAGGAGCCTGCCCGCCGAGACGTGCCGGTGCCTGCCCTCGGTGCAGACCTCGCAGCCGCCGATGTGCCCCGACAGGCGGCGGCGCAGGATCGGCGTGAGCGGCCCTTCCCACGAGTCGACCATCGCCGACAGGTCGGGGCAGTGGGCGCGTCCCGTCCTGGCCAGCACGACCGCCGCGGCCGCGTTCTCCAGATGGTCGCGCGCCCTGCCCAGCCTGGTCGCGGCCTGCCTGGAGGTCAGCCCGAGCACCGCCCCCACCTCCGAAGGGGTCAGCCCGTGCCGCAACGAGAGCTCGAGGACCTCACGCTCGCCCCTGCTCAGCTCGCCGAGCGCCTCGTGCACCAGCTCGGCCAGCTCGGGGTCCTCGGGGTCGTCGAGCACGGGGGGCGGGGTGCCAGGCGTCCGGGGGGTCTTGGCCACGCTCTGGAAGCGGGTCAGGGCGTACAGCCATGCCCGCAGCCTGCCGCTCTCCTTCAGCTGGTCGGTACGGCCCTGCGCGGTCACCAGCGCGTCGTGCACGGCCTCGGCGGCGGCGGCGCGGTCGCCGGTCAGCGAGCAGGCGTAGTCGTGGAGCCGCTCGGCGTAGGCGTCGTAGAGGTGGGCGGGAGCGTCGGGGTCGGCCCGGCGCAGCGCCATCACCAGCCGGTGATCGTCGGCGCGGTCGACAGTAGGCCATCCGGGCACGGATCTTCCTCCCCGCGGGCGAGCTCCTTCTCACAGCCCCACGCGGGTAGGACGTCCCCTCCTGGAGGGGGGTTGCCCTGGCATAACGACCGGGTATCGGTGCCTGTGTCAGCGGCAGTCGGGCGCGCACAGGCGCCGCTTCATGCCCTGCACGAAGAACTTGCGGACATCGAGGATGTTCTCCGCGATGTAGGCCTCGCCGCCGCTGGCCGCGGCCAGCGCGTCCATCTGCTTCCTGCCCTTGGGCGCGTCCGGCCCGAAGGCGATGATCAGCAGGTTGACCGGGCGCTTGGGGTCGTACTCCTTCTCCAGGAACTCCACCATCTGCGCGTTGGTGACCTTGCCCGTCGGGTCGTCGTTGCCGGCGCCGTCGGTCAGGATCAGGATCGTGTTGATCTTGTCGCGCTCGTAGGTGTCCTTCATCTCCTGGTAGGCGGCCATCAGCGTGTCGTTGAGGCCGGTGTCGCCGGTGGCCTTGGCCTGCACCGTGGCCAGCTGCTGGCCGAGGATCTGCTTGCGGGGCACGCCGTCGACCATCTCGCTCAACGGTCCGACCGACACCAGCTCCTTGTAGTCCTTCTGGCCGTCGAGCAGCGTCGAGAAGCTCCAGACGCCGATCTCGCTGTCGGCGGGGAACAGCGCGAGACCCTCGCCGGCGATCTTGGTGATCGCCTGCATGCGGGTCATGCCCGCGCCCGGGACGGGCAGTGCCATGGTGCCGGAGACGTCGAGCAGCGCCAGCATCCTGGTGCCCAGGTTGAGGCGCGACCAGGTCTGCCGCATGCTCGCCACGTTCCTGGTGTCGGGCGAGGGCAGCGCCTGGGGAGCGGCCTGCTCGAAGCCCTTGTCGGCGGCCAGCGCGCCGCCGCCCTTGCCGTCGGGCGTGCGGAAGCCGTGGTCGCGCAGGGTCTTCTTGGCGGGGTCCGTGGCGAGCTGCTGGGTGAAGGCGGCGGCGGCCTTCTGCGTGGCGGCGTCCTTCGCGGTGACGACGACGGGGTAGTCGAGGCTCAGCGTGCCGTCCTCGGGATAGAGCGGGACGACGGGTGAGGCGGACTTCTTGTTGTTGTGCGCCCAGATGCTCTGCTCGGAGGCGACGCCGATCGGCACCCTGCTGCCCGACTTGACGGTCAGGCTGGCCAGCAGCGCGCTCGGGTCGGCGGCGATCTGCTCCGACAGCTTCTTCAGCGCGCCGACGAGCTGCTCGTCACCCAGCCCCGCCTTCTTCGCCGCGCCCGCGGCGGCCACGAGCGCGCCCAGCCCGGCCGAGTTCTTGGCCGGATCGAGCGCCAGGACACGGATCTTCTTGGCGACGCCGTCGGCGTTGGCCACGTTCGTCACGCTGATGAGGCTCTGCCAGCTCGGCTTCAGGCTCTTGGTCAGGTTGGCGGCGGCGCTCTTGGCGGCGACCAGCACGATGGGGGAACTGGCGACCGATCCGGTGGGCGCGGGCAGCGTGACGCCCGACTCGGCCTCGCGCAGCATGTCGACCAGCAGGCTGGAGTCGGCGATCCACATGTCGGCGTCGAGCTTGCCGTTGGCGAAGCTGTTGGCCGACTTGGCGGCCGACTCCTTGACGACGGTCACGCCGACGCACTTGCCGTCCACGGCCTTGCCCGTCTCGTTGAACGAACCGGCGATCTTGTTCAGCGCGGGCGCGATGTCAGGGGTGGCCACGACGCGCAGCGCGAGCGGATCGCCCGAACAGCCGCGCTCCCTGGTGAACAGGACGAAGGCGGCGACACCCAGCAGGACGGCGAGTGCCACGGCACCCGCCAGGGGGACCAGTACTCTGCCGCGCCCTCTGCTGGGGCGCCGGCGCGGGGAGGTGTAGCCGTCATCGAGCTCGTCTGTACGGTGTCGCCCCACGTTGCCCTCTTTGGTGTCGATAAGTTCGGGTCACCATACCGGGAGAAACTCCGCGGCGCTGACCGAACGATACTCGGTGCGCTTGGTGTGGCAAAACCAGTGATGTGGTGCATCGATTACCCAGCGTGCCGGTCAGTGGCAGCAGTCGTGACCACGCCACGCGCGCGTTCCCTCGCGCACCGCGACCACCGCGAGAGCCGTCGCCACCGCGGGATCGGCCCACCAGACGCCGAAGGAGTTGAGCCACAGACCCGCCAGGACACCGGCGGCCATCGCCGCGCAGATGAGGTTCTGGGCGCCCTCCCCGCGGGTGGCCGGCGAACGTAGCCGGGCGCCCAGCCGTCGCTTGGCCAGCCCCAGCACGGGCATGCTCACCAGGCTCACCGACGTGACCACGACGCCGAGCACCGTCGGCGCCGCGCGGTGGCCCGCGTCGAGGTCGTACAACACGTGCGCGACCAGGTACGGCGCCAGCAGCCAGAAGCTCACCGCCACCGCGCGCCTGGCCCGCTCCTCCGCATGGGGCGACAGCGTCCGCGAGCCGGTGAAACGCCACACCACGATCAGGCTGGCCAGCGCCTCGACGAGGGAGGACAGCCCCCATCCGATCAGCGCGACGGAGTGTGCGGACAGCCCGGCCGCCAGGCCGAGCGTGCTCTCCAGGCCGAGCCACACCAGCGTGACGACCGACAGGACGCGGGCCCGCGCCGCGTCGCGGAGCCAGGCGGCTGACGGGGCCGGTGCGGAAACCAGACAGTCAGGCATCATGATCTCCCTATCACGCGGTCAATGACAGCGCTCCGTACACTACTCACTACCCTCCGTTATGGTGGCGTTTCTGTGCAAAGCTCGGTCAAACATCACAGGGGAGTGTCCGTGCCGTTCACACCGAGCCATGTCGCCGCCGTCGTCCCGCTGTTCAGGGTGCGGTGGCTCGATCCGTGGGCGCTCGCGCTCGGCGCGATGGTGCCCGACCTGCCGATCTTCCTGCCCTTCCTTCCCGACTACTCGCTCTGGCACTCCCCGGCCTGGGTCGTCACGGTCGACCCGCTCGTGGTGTGCGTGCTGGTGGCCGCCTTCGCGGGCCTGTTCCGGCTGCCGCTCGTCGCGCTGCTGCCGCCGGACCTGGTGGGCAGGGCCGCCTCACTGCGCCCCGCCCCGCGGATCCTGCCCCTCGTGGCGGGCGCGGCGGCCGGGGCGGCGACCCACGTGTTCTGGGACTCCTTCACCCACTCCTACAGCTCGGCGATCTGGGGGTGGACGTGGCTCGACCACGAGGTGCTGGGCGTGGTCACCGTCTTCCGGCTGCTGCAGTACATCTCCTCGGTCGTCGGCCTGGCCTTCGTGACCTGGTGGGCGTGGCGCGGCCTGTCGCGGATGGCCGACGTGCCCCCGCCCGAGGGGCTGGTCCTGCCCGAGCGGGTACGGCGGGCGGTGCTGTGGGCGGGCGTGGCCGGGTCCGTGGCGGGCGCGGTCTGCTGGCCCCTGCTGAACCCGCCGGACGGCGGGCTGGCCTCCCTGGTCACCAGACTCGGCGCGGGAACGCTCGTCGGGTCGTGCCTGGTGCTCATCGTCTATGCCGGGATCTGGCAGCTCAGGCGGCTCATGGCAGTATTCGACGGTGCCTGAGTACGTATCCGACGCCCACGACCCCCGCCTGTCCGACTTCACCGGCCTGCGCGACGTGGAACTGCGCAAGAGCCTGGAGGCCGAGCAGGGCCTGTTCGTCGCCGAAGGGGAGAAGGTGATCAGGAGGGCGATCGGCGCGGGCTATCCCGTGCGCTCCGTCCTCACCACCGAACGCTGGCTCGAGTCGCTGGCCGACGTGCTCGGCGGCGCGACCGTCTACGTGGTCTCCGAGGAGGTCATGCAGGGTGTGGCCGGCTTCCAGGTGCACAGGGGAGCGCTGGCCTCGATGGAGCGGCTGCCCGTGGCGCCGGTGGCCGAGACGCTCACGGGCGCGTCGCGGATCGTGGTCCTGGAGGATCTGGTCGACCACGGAAACGTCGGGGCGATCTTCCGGTGCGCGGCCGCTCTCGGGGTTGACGCGATCATCCTCTCGCCGCGCTGTGCTGACCCTCTCTATAGAAGGTCGGTCAAGGTGTCGATGGGCGCCGTCTTCGCGATCCCCTACGCGCGGATGGACAACTGGTACGAGGGGTTGAAGGAGATCCGCGCGGCGGGCTACCAGACGCTGGCGTTGACTCCTGATCAGAAGGTCATACCTATAGATGCTGTCGAGATGCGTGATCGGGTGGCGCTGCTGCTCGGGTCAGAGGGGGACGGGCTGTCCTCGCGCTGGTTGCGAGAGGCCGACGAGCAGGTGTGCATCCCGATGAGCCCGGCCGCGATGGAGGCGGGGGTGGACTCGCTGAACGTGGTGGCCGCCGCGGCGATCGCCTGCCACGGGCTCATGCGCGGCACCTCCATCCGTCCAGGTGGGCAACAACCGTAACCCGGGCGGCGTACTCGGGCATGACGGGGCGTTCCTCGCACGATCGGCGACGATGCGGGAAGTGTAGGGCGTGAACGCTCGGAATTAAATTCTTGACGACATTAATTAGTTGACTCTACGGTGACCGGCATGCCGAGAAGCCAGGACCCCGGGACGCCCATCACCGGCCCCACCGCCGCCGCGATCTTCACCATGGTCCTCACCCTCGGCCCGGTGAGCAGGGTGGACCTCGCCCGGCTGGCCGGTCTGTCACCGGCCGCGGTGACCAAGACCGCGCGGCCGCTGATCGACGCGGGATACCTGAAGGAACTGGCGCCCGTCGAGCGGACCGCCCCCGGAGCGGGCAGGCCCGCCAGCCCTCTGGCGATCGTGCCGGAACGCGAGTACTTCGTCGGCATCAAGATCACCGGTGACGATCTCATCGGCGTGGTCACCGACCTCGGCGCCCGGGTCGTGGCCGCCCGTCACCACCCCGTCCCCGGCTTCGACGTGCGGACCGACGCCCCGGGCGCCCCCATGGAACCCGCCGACGTCGTCGCGGCCATCGCCGCGCTCGTCACGGAGCTGCTGGACCAGCACCCCGACTTCCGGCAGCGGACCCGCAGGCTCGGCGTCGCCATCCCCGGCGACGCCGACCGCGACACCGGCACCGTCCGCTACTCACCGTTCCTCGGCTGGCGGGACGTCCCGCTCGCCGCCCTCCTCGAGGAGGCCACCGGGCTCACCACGACCCTGGAGAACGACGTCAAGGCCCTCGCGGTCGCCGAGCAGTGGTTCGGCGAGGGCATCGGCGCCTCCTCCTTCGCCCTGGTCACCGTCGGCACCGGAATCGGCAGCGCGTTCGTCGCCAACGGCGGTCTCATCTCCGGCGCGTTCGGCGTGTCCGGCGAGATCGGTCATGTGCCGATCGGGATCGAGGGGCCGCAGTGCCACTGCGGCGCGATGGGCTGCCTGGAGGCGCTGGCCTCCACCCAGGCCCTGATCACCGAAGCCCGCCGGGCCACCGGCGTCGAGGACCTCACGATCAGCCAGGCCGTCGAGCGGGCCCGCTCCGGCGACCAGGTGCTCCGCAAGGTCTTCGGCACCGTCGGCCAGGCCATCGGGCTCGGGCTGGCCGTGGTGGCCAACCTCTTCGGCCCCGAACGTCTCGTGGTCTCCGGCGAAGGGCTCGACGCCTACGACCTGCTCGAGGAGTCGATCCGCGAGGCGTTCGCGGCCCAGGCCTACGGCAGCGCGGGGCGGTGCGGCCTGATCATCCGCCCGCTGCCGTTCGAGGAGTGGGCGCGCGGCGCGGCGGCCGTCGCCGTCCAGTCCCTCGTCACCCCCGCCGGCTAGCGCCGTACCCCAGAAGCCGTACCCCAGAAAAGGCCCACACCGCGGTCCCCGGAGAAGGGCCCACCCCGCGGCCGCCAAGAGAAGGCCCACCCCGTGGCCGACAGGGCGCCTCCGCCCCTGCAGCCCTGCAGAAAGGAACCAACCCCCCGATGAACACCTTCACCACCTCCCGCCGCGCCTTCCTGGGCGGGTCGCTCCTCTTCGTCGGCGGCATGGCGCTGGCGGCCTGCGGCAAGGACGACGCCGCCAAGGCCGGAGCCAAGATCATGCTGGAGCAGTGGTACCACGCCTACGGCGAGGCCGGCACCCAGCAGGCCGCGATCCGATACGCCAAGGAGTACACCAAGGCCAACCCGGACGTCGCCATCAAGGTCACCTGGATCGCGGGTGACTACTCGGCGAAGCTGCACTCGACGCTGCTCACCCCGCAGGCGCCCGACCTGTTCGAGATCGGCGACTTCCAGTACATCGATGTGAAGAACGGCCTGTTCGCGCCGCTCGACGACATCGTCAAGGGCCAGCAGGGTGAGTACACCAAGGTGGCGCTGGACTCCGCCTCCTCCGACGGCAAGCTCTACGGCCTGAAGATGATGGACGACGCGATGGTCCTGTACTACCGCAAGAGCGTCCTGCAGCAGGCCGGGGTCACGCCGCCCACCACGTTCACCGAGCTGGCCGCCGCGGCCAAGAAGCTCACCAGCCGCGAGCGCAAGGGTCTGTTCGTCGGCTCCGACGGCCTCGGCAACGCCCCCTACCTGCTGCTGTGGTCGAACGGCGGCGACCTGCTCGACCCCGAAGGCAGGAAGGTCGCCTTCAACTCGGCCGAAGGCGTCGCCGCGATCGCCGGCCTCAAGCAACTGCACGACGACAAGTCGCTGCTGCAGGACTTCACCACCGACTGGTACGACCCGGGCGCGTTCATCCAGGGCGCCACCGCCATGCAGTGGTGCGGCCTGTGGGCCATGCCCGCCATCAAGAAGGCGCTCGGCGACGACTTCGGCGTCGTCGCGTGGCCGAAGTTCGGCGACACCGGCCAGGCCGTCTCCCGCGTGGGCGGCTGGTTCGCCGTCGCCGGCGCCAGGGGCAAGCACGTCGACGAGGCCAAGAAGTTCATCGAATGGCTCTGGATCAAGCAGGCGGACCTGCAGAAGGACTGGTGCGTCAGCTACGGGTTCCACGTCCCGGCGCGGAAGAGCGTCGCCGCGCAGACCACCGAGTTCGGTTCGGGCCCGGCCAAGGACGCCGCCGACATCCTGGCGAACACCGGCAGGGCGTACCCGAACCTGTGGAACACCGCGATGGACTCGGCGTTCGCGCAGGCCGTACGTGAGGTCGCCAAGAACGGCGGCGACGCCAAGACGCTGCTCGACCAGGCCGCCGCCAAGTGCCAGGCCGAACTCGACAAGCAGCTGGCCTGACGATGCCCGACACCGTCACGACCGGGCGCGCGGCCACCGCCTCGCGACCGGCTGAGGCCCGGCCGGTCCGCCGCGCGCGGCGGACCGACTGGTCGGCCTTCGGGGCGTTCGCCCTGCTGACCGCGCCCATGCTCGTCGGCCTCGGCCTGTTCAAGTACATCGCCATCGGCTGGAGCTTCCTGCTGAGCTTCAGCGACGCGCGCGGCTCCGTCGACCTGGGCTCGTGGGTCGGCCTGGACAACTACGCGTTCCTGCTGGAGGACGAGGCGTTCCGGTCCTCGATGGCCGGGATCGTGCTGTTCACGATCTTCATCGTGCCGGTGACCTTCGGCATCTCGCTCGGGCTCGCCGTCCTGCTGAACGGGCTGCGCCGCGGCCGGGCCTTCTTCCGCACGACCTTCCTCCTCCCGGCCGCCGTCTCCTACGTCGTCGCCGCCCTGATCTGGAAGATGAGCCTGTTCAACGGCCTGCCGTCCGGCGTCGCCAACACCATCGGCGGGCTCTTCGGCTGGGACGTCCGGCCCTGGATCGCCAGCAGCGACCCGCCCCTGTACTGGATCGTGATCGTCACCCTGCGGCTCTGGCTCCAGGTGGGGCTCTACATGATCCTCTTCCTGGCGGGCCTGCAGGCCATCCCGGGCCACCTGTACGAAGCGGCCGCGCTGGACGGCGCGTCCCGGTGGCGCCAGTTCCGGCACGTCACCCTGCCGATGCTGCGCAACACCTCGGTGGCGATACTCATGCTCATCCTCATCGCCGCGTTCCAGGCCTTCGACGAGTTCTACAACATCTTCGTCACCGCCGCCGGAAGCTCCGCCGCCCCGGTGCGGCCGCCGCTGGTCTTCCTGTACGACTCCGCGCTCAAGGACCAGAACTACGGCGTGGGCTCGGCGGGGGCGTTCCTGCTGACCCTGCTGATCGTCCTGGTGACCCTGCTGCAGGGCCGCCTCGTCGGGTTCGGCCGGAGGGACTGACATGCGCAAGAACCTCGGGACGGCCCTGGCGTACCTGGCCCTGGGCGTCGCAGCCGCGCTGTTCCTCGCCCCGTTCTACTTCATGCTGCGCGCCGCCCTGATGTCCGGCACGCAGATCACCGACCTGGACTGGCACTGGCTGCCCGACCCCTTCAGCCTGCAGGGCTTCAAGGACGTGTTCGACGACCCGTCGGTGCCGATGGGCAACGCGCTCTGGAACTCCTTCGTCATCGCGATCGTCACCGCGCCGGTCTCGACCATGCTCGGCTCCATGGCCGGCTACGCCCTGGCCCGCATTCCCGTGCCCGGCCGCGGCGTGGTCATGACCTTCATCGTCGTCACGCTGATGATCCCCACCTCGGCCACGTTCGTGCCGACCTTCGTGCTGGTCAGCGCGATGGGCGGGGTCGACACGCTGTGGGGCGTCATCGCGCCGGGCCTGTTCAACGCGTTCTCGGTGCTGCTGTTCCGCAACTTCTACCTGAAGTTCCCCCAGGAGATCGAGGAGGCGGGCCGCCTGGACGGCCTGGGCCATCTGGGCGTGTACTGGCGGGTCGCGCTGCCCAACTCGGGCGCCATGCTCGCCTCATTGGGCGCGCTGTCGTTCCTGGAGAGCTGGAACGCCTTCCTCTGGCCCCTCGTCATCGGCCAGGACCCCGAGTCGTGGACCGCCCAGATCGCGCTGTCCACCTTCCTCACCTCGCAGACGATCAACCTGCCGGCGCTGTTCGCCGGAGCCGTCGTCACGATCCTCCCGCTGATCGTGGTCTTCCTCATCGCGCAACGTCACATCGTCCAGGGCATCGCCGCCACCGGCATGAAGGACTAGCGAGCCCCCTCCACCCCCGCGACGCCGCGGTCCTCGCGCGTCACTCTCCCCTCCGAGGTGCCTCATGAGAATCAGAGCACTGTTAGCCGTCCTCGCCACCGCTGTCAGCGGCCTGGCCGTGATCCCCTCCTCCGCGTCCGCCGCCGAGCCGGTTCCCCTCGCGGCGTCCTGGGAGGGACCGCTCAGCACCCGGGGCCGCTACATCGTGGACGCCACGGGCAAGCGGTTCAAGCTGCGGTCCGGCAACTGGCACGGCGCCAGCGGCACCTGGACCGGCAGCGGCGACGACGAGGACCCCGCCAACAACTACGCCTCGGAGACCTCCCACCGGGTCCCGCTCGGCCTGGACCGCGTCCCGATGAGCAGGCTGATCGCGGACTTCCGCGCGCTCGGCGTCAACAGCGTCCGCCTGCCGTTCTCCAACGCGATGATCAACGACGCGCGACCCGTCACCGACGCCGGCGTGGCGGCCAACCCGGACCTGCGCGGCCTCACCCCGCTCCAGGTCTACGACAAGGTCGTCGAGGCGCTCACCGCCGACGGGCTCGCCGTCATCCTCAACAACCACACGACCACCACCCGCTGGTGCTGCGGCGTCGACGGCAACGAGCGGTGGAACAGCAGCCAGAGCACCCAGAAGTGGCTGGACGACTGGGTGTTCATGGCCAGGCGGTACCGTGCCAACAACCGGGTCGTCGGCGCCGACCTGCGCAACGAGGTGCGCCGGGACACCTGGGACAATCCCAACTGGGGCTCGGGCGACGACCACGACTGGGCCGCCGCCGCCCAGCGGGCCGGTGATCGCATCCTCGCCGAGGCCAACCCGGATCTGCTCATCATGATCGAAGGGATCAACTGGTCGGGGATCCCGCTCGACGGGGTCTGGCACGACAGACCGCTCCTCAAGCCGGTCAGCACGCTCTCGCAGACCCTCGTCCGCTCGCACAAACTGGTCTACGCCGCGCACTTCTACGGCTACACCGGCCCGCAGCACACCGGCGCCGAAGGCCTCGGGGAGACCCACGACCCCCGCTACCGCGATCTGAGCCGCTCCGACCTGTTCGCCGTCATGCGCGACACCTCCACCTACGTGGCGACCACGCCGGACCGGCATTTCACCGCCCCCGTGTGGATCAGCGAGTTCGGCGTCGGCAAGTCCGCCACCGACAAGGACAAGGCCTGGTTCGCCGCCATGGTCGACTTCCTCATCGACACCGACGTGGAGTTCGCGTACTGGCCGATGGTCGGCTTCCAGGAGAACGACCAGGGCAACACCTGGGGCCTCGTCCGCTACTCGGCCGACGGCGGGCTGCGCAGCGTGCTCGACACCGGCGACTGGCGGGGCGCGCACTGGCGTCGCCTGATCGCCGCCGCGGGACACACCGGGGCGGTCGCCCCTGTCCGCACCTGGTCCATGCTGCGGGCCATCCACGACGACGCGAACCAGTCGGCGCGGATGCGGGCCCAGGGAGACTGGGACTCGGGCGCGCGCAAGCTGTCATGCCCTGACGACCAGCGCCTGATCGGCGTCAGCCAGAAGGGCCAGGGCGGCCTGTGCACCGACGCCGGAGCGGCGGACCTGTGGGCCTCCGGCCCGGCGACCGTGGTGACCAGTGAGAACGTCACGACCGACTGGGCGTCGGGGTTCACCAAGTACCAGTGCCCCGCGGGCCAGTTCATGAACGGCTACAGCCTGCGCGGCGACCGGGTCTCGGCCGTCCTCTGCGCTCCCGGGCGGGTCCCGCTCGCCGGGGCAGGACGGACGCTGTGGGACGACCGGGGCGACAGCCGTCCCGCCTCCGGTGAGGGCGGCGACTACGCTTACGGCTACCGCAAGGCGCAGTGCGCCTCCGACGAGTACGCCGCCGGGATCGCATTCTCCTACAGCGTCGGACGCTACGGCACGCCGGACGCCCTGTACTGCCGCAAACTCTGAAAGGCCGCTGTCCCTTGTCCGCTCTTCCCCCCTCCCTGCGGGCGGCGCTGGCCCGGCCGGTGCCGCCCGGCGGGCTCGGCTCCCTCCAGCACGTCGTGTTCTTCATGCAGGAGAACCGCTCCTTCGACCACTATTTCGGCACACTGCGTGGAGTGCGCGGGTTCGGTGACCGTAACGCCATCACGCTGCCGGACGGCCGACCGGTGTTCGACCAGTCCGGCGTGCTGCCCTTCCCGGTGCGCGCCGGGACCGGCGGCCGGGACCTGACCGAGGGCGACCTCCAGTACGTGCAGGGCGTCGACCACGAGTGGGACACGGGGCAGCGGACGCGGGGCGGCGGCTGGCAGGACGGCTGGATCGCGGGCAAGGGGCCCGGCGCGATGGTCCACTTCGACCGCGGCGATCTGCCGTTCCAGTTCGAGTTGGCCGACGCCTTCACCCTGTGCGACGCCTACCACTGCTCGATGTTCGGGCCGACGAACCCCAACCGGCTCTACCACTGGTCAGGCACCGCGGGGATCGAGCCGTCAGGGCGGCGCACCACCGGCAACGACGCCTGCGAGGAGGACACCCATCCCGGCTACACGCACACGTCCTACCCGGAGAGGCTGACGGCGGCGGGCCGTACCTGGCGGGTCTACCAGGAGTGGGACAACTACCAGTGCAACTCGCTGGACTACTTCGTCTCCTTCAAGGAGGTCGCGCGCAGGGCCCTGGCGCACACACCCCACCGGAGCCTGCACTCCTTCTACACCTCCCTGCTCCGGCTCCCCGCGACCGATCGGGAGGAGATGCTCGGGGCGTTGCGGAAGGGGGTCGCGGAGTTGTCCCCTGCCGACCTCGACGCCTACGAGCGCGGGCTGTCCAGGGTCGAGCCCGGGCGGCTCGCCGCCTCCTTCCGCGCGGACGTGGCCGAGGGACGGCTCCCGCAGGTCTCCTACATCGTCGCGCCGGAGGCGTACTCCGAGCACCCGGACCCGTCCAGCCCGGCCCACAGCGCCAACCTCGTCTACGACATCCTGGACGCGCTCGCCTCGCATCCCTCGGTGTGGGAGCGGACCGCGCTCTTCCTCACCTTCGACGAGAACGACGGCTTCTTCGACCACGTGCCGCCACCGTTGCCCCCGGAGGGCACCGAGGACGAGTTCGTCGACGGGCTTCCGATCGGGCTCGGCTACCGGGTGCCGATGACGGTCGTGTCACCGTGGACGATCGGCGGGCACGTCTGCTCGGAGGTGTTCGACCACACGTCCACGATCCGTTTCGTGGAACGCTGGCTCGGCGTCGCGGAGCCCAACATCACCTCGTGGCGACGCCGCGTCGCCGGCGACCTCACCTCGGCCTTCGACTTCGACGCGCCCGCGCCCCCCACACCGGACGCGGGCACCGGCGCGGGGGTGCCGCAGGCCGTCCTGCCGGAAGCCGGCGCGGCCGGGGAAGCGCCGCAGGCGGGTGCGGGAGTCGTCGTGCCACCGTTCCGGGTGCGCTGGCCTGCCACGCCGCCCACCGTGGGACGGCTCGCCACGCAGGAGCCCGGCACCCGGCCTGCCCGGCCACTGCCCTACCGGCCGGAGGCGTCCGCCGTCCTGGCGGGGGACGAGCTGATCGTCACCATGACCGACGCCGGCGAGCGGGGCAGCCATTTCGCCCTCTACCCGTACGCCGGGGAGTTCCGGTTCCCGCGCCACTGCGACGTGCTCGGCACGCTGTCCCTCACCGTCCCCGTCGAGAGCGGCGCCTACCGGCTGCTTCTCACCGGCCCGAACGGCTTCCGGCGCGAGTTCGCCGGGTCGGGCGCGGGCCCGGCCGCCGACGTGGCGGTGTCCTCCCGCGGTGACGGGCACCGGCTCACGATGACGATCCGCAACCCGGGCCCTGCCCCGCTGACGTTCACCCTCGAAGCGCTCGCCTACGACGCCGGTCGGCGGGACGCGGCGGTCGCGCCGGGAGAGCGGACGGTCATCTCCTGGGACACCACGTCAGGCTGGTACGACCTGCGGCTGACCGTCGCCGAGGACCCGTCCTTTCACCGCCGGCTGATGGGTCACCTCGAGAACGGCCGGGCCGGCGTTTCCGGCTAGCGCGGTCGAAAGAGATCAGGAAGGCGGACACCCGGCCACGGGCTCATGCGCGGCGACGCCGGGCGGGGGTCGCGGCGCCGGCGGAACGGTCGCCGTCGCCGGGCCCCTGGCCGGCGACCATGTCCGCGGTCACGGCGGTGGTGGCGGCCAGGCCCGCCAGGAAGACGGTCCAGAGGAAGGGCAGCCAGTCGGGAAAGGCGTAGACGTGCCGCATGAGGTGCACCGACCAGGCGGCCAGCTCGACGATGACACCGGCGGCGATCGCGCCCGCGACGACGACGCCGAAACACCGCGCCACGTCCCGCGGGTGCATCTCGTCCGCGATCAGCTCCCTGGCCAGGTGGACGACCGCGAGGCAGGTGGCGGTGAAGCCCACCAGGCAGGCGGCCGCCAGCAGCAGGCCGAGGGCGAGCGCCGTCCAGGAACTCACGGCGGCCTGCGCGAGCCACGGCCACGCGGTCTGGAGCCACCACGCCATCGCCGACTCGACGGCGGCGTTGACCGACACGCGGCTGATCGGCGCGGCCATCGCGATGCCGAGCACGATCAGCAGATAGAGGGCCACCTTCAGCACGTTGTGCGGACCGACCGCCCAGAAGAGGACCACGAGCATGATCGCCAGCAGCGGCCGGTCGATCCAGGGCGATAAGTTTGACTTCGTGACCAGCGGCGGCGGGAGATAGAGGAGCGGCAGCACGTCCTTCTCTCCCCGCACGTACGGCATGAACCCCGCCGGGTTGCTCTGGTAGATCTCCCAGACCTTCCACATCACGTTGGTGATGTAGAGGACGACGAGGAAGCGCCCCAGCCGCACCCGCCGTGACGGGCCCCGTGAGATCCAGATGACGCTGAAGGGTGAGATCACGACAGCGGCCACCCGGTCCGGCCACTGCCTGCGGGGAGCGCTCCATCCCGAGCTCCTCGACGACTGCTTGCGCGCTCCCAATGGCACGTCTTCCTCCGGCCGCGTCTCCAGGATCCCGATGGCGTGCGCTTGAGCTGTCTCCAGATTATGGCGCCGGGTGCCGTCGCGGCGGTCGCTCGGCATGACGATCGCCCGTGGAGGTCCCGGCGCGGCGGCGACCCGCTCGGTGCCGCCGCCGCGCCGTCATCCGTCAGGGGCTCGTGGTGGCGATCTGCTCGCTCGCGTAGTCGAGCAGCGAGGCCGCCGTGGCGAAGCGGCGGGAGTCCTGGTCGCCCAGGAGCACGCCGATGACGCGCCGGCCCTGGCGTTCGGCGGCGAACAGCAGGCAGAAGCCGGCCTTGGCGGTGTAGCCGGTCTTCACGCCGATCACACCCTCGCTCTCACCCAGCAGCTTGTTGGTGTTCGTCCAGGTGTGGGCGCGGTGGACGGCGGTCTTGGCGAGCTTGTAGGTCTTCTGGGACACGACGGTCCTGAACGTCGCGTTTTCCAGCGCGACCTTCGCGAGCCTGGCCTGGTCGACGGCGGTGGAGTAGCCGCCGTTCCTGGGCGCCGGCAGGCCGTCGGCGTTGGTGTAGAGGGTGTCGGCCAGGCCCAGGCCGCGGGCGGCGGCGTTCATCTTGGCGACGAAGGCGGCCGTGCCGGGGCCGTAGGTGCGGGCGAGCGCGTTGGCGGCGTCGGCCCCCGAGGGCAGCATCAACCCGTAGAGCAGATCCCTGACCGTCACCTTCTCGCCGGTGCGCAGCCTCGCGCTGGTGGCGCCGTTGTCGGCGGCGTGCCGTACGTCGGCCTTGGTGATGGTGACCACGTCGCCCAGGTCGCCCTCGCGCAGGACGACGTAGGCGGTCATGACCTTGACCAGGCTGGCGACGGGCACCCTGCGGGTCTCCCGCTTGGCGACGTGGACGGTCCCCGCCGAGTCCACGACGTAGCCGATCCGCGCCTTCACCTGCGGCGCGCCGGCCGCACGTGTCGCCGCCTGAGTCGGCGGGGAGAACCCCACGAGCAGGGTGAGCGCCGCGGCGGCGGTCAGTAGTCGAATACCCCCTATACGCATGACAGACATCGTGACAGGTGATCACCGGTTGATATGCGGAACTTGACCCTATGGCGGGAAAACGCGGTCGGAGACGCGGGTAATTGACCCCTAGAACCGTCATATCGGGGGAGATCGCCATGGCAGGCAAGTTCGTCATCACCAAGGACGGGCGCGGGGAGTTCCGCTTCAAGCTGGTCGCGGGCAACGGCCAGACCATCGCGGTCAGCGAGGGGTACACCACCAAGGCGGCCTGCATCAACGGCATCGAGTCGGTCCGCAAGAACGCCCCCGACGCGACGGTGGACGACACGACGCTCGCCGCGGTCTGAGCGCCCGGCCCTCGTCAGGCGGCGAGGGCCTTCTCGCTCCTGCGGCGCCTGCGCCACATGACGAAGGCCGTGACGGCGCTCACCACGATCACCGCGGCGACGGCGGCGGCGAGGGGGGAGTGCGTGGCCAGCTCCAGCCAGCCCCAGATCACCGAGTAGAGCGCGAACGAGGTCACCGGCACCCAGGTCAGGCAGCCCAGCGCGCTGGCCACGACGTACCAGGGATAGGAGATGCGCAACACCCCCGCCACCCAGGGCAGGGTGTGGCGCAGGACGGGGACCCAGAAGCATGCGTAGACGGCGAGCGCCCCCCACTTCTCGACGACCCTCTCGACGGCGCGGATGCGCTCGCGGGGAAGCTTCGCGCCGAACCTCGACTCGTACAGCTTGTCGCCGAGCTTGAATCCGATCCAGTAGTAGGCCTGGAACGCGCCGAACAGCGCGACCGCCCCGACCACCACGATCAGCCAGTACGGCAGGCCGAACAGCGAGGCGCGGGTCGGGTCGGGGATGGCGATCGCAATCTGCCGCATAACCAGACACCACCACCCGAAAGATTTCTTAGGCCAGCCTAACCTTAGGTCATCTGGCCGACCCGCGCCACCCGCCTCCCACGCTACCCGGGCTCGCGCCCTGGACCTGCCGAGGGGGAGCGCCCTGACACCTGCAAGCCGCCATCAAGTCGATCTCAACCCTTCTCCCGTACAAAAGGGTTGAACGAGAAGAGGTGCGATCATGGGGACGCGAAGCAAGGCGGTCCTGGGAACCGGATCCTCCACGGCGGCCAGGCTCCTGGTGGGCGCGCTCGCCTTCACCGCCGCCTACGCCGGCGCATCGGCCTACGGCATCGCGAACTCCACGCCGCGACCCACGACCACCGTGGCCCTCTCGGCCACCGTCCTGCCGATCGTCGAGCAGGCCGATCCGGAGGCGGGCACCATCACCGTCAGCCCGCTCAGCGGCAGGGGCGCCGCCTGCGACAGGGACTTCCTGGCCCGCTCCGTGGTGATCAACCCCGAGGCGGGTCGCACCCTCATGTACCACTGGCGGCTGACCAGATGGAGCGCGGCCACCAGATCGTGGAGGACCTACCAGGCCGAGCACGCCGGCTTCGCCGGCGCGCGCAGGACCGTCAAGTGGCAGCTCAGCGTCCAGGACAACCCGGGCTGGTACCGCATCGAGCTGCGCGTCGCCGGCACGGAACGGCCGATCAGGTCGGATCGGATCCTGGTGAGTTGCTGACGGCCCGCTGCGCCGCCTCCACCCACCGCTGCACCCCGACCCTCCTGGCCACCTCCAGGGCCTTGTGGTAGTGGTCGCGGGCCGCGGCGGGATGGTCGAGCCTGACCGCCAGGTCGCCGAGGGTCAGCGCCACCGGCCACAGGGCCACCACGCCCGTGCCGGCGCCCGCGATGCGGTCGGCGAACGGCTTCAGCTTGTCGTAGCAGTCGACCATCCGCTCGCGGTCGTCGAGCAGCATGCCCGCCAGCGCCCGCCAGGTCATGGCCAGCTCGTACAGGAAGTCGGGCCGCACCGGCGGCTTGGTCGCGGCCACCGCCTTGGCGTCCTTGAGATGGCCCGCCGAAGCCAGGGCCAGCGCGTAGGCGTCGAGGGTCCACTTGGCGCCGCGCTGGTGGGCCTCGCCGAGGAGGTCGACCGTCTCCGCGGCCCTGCCGTCGACCAGGTGCAGGCAGAACGTGGTGATCAGCGGCAGGTCCTGGCGGCCCTCCAGCATGCCGGCCCGCGCCGTCATCCTGGCCGCCTCGCGGTAGGCCCGCTCGGCGCCGGCGTAGTCGCCGGCGATCATCAGCCGCTGCCCTTCGTACCAGGCCACGACCGCGGCCGGAGCGGACAGGTCGTACTGCTTGGCCAGCCGTTCGGCGGCCCGCGCGTGCTCGTCGGAGACCGAGAACTCGCCGCGCGCCGCGGCGCACTCCAGCAGCACCAGGTGGGCCAGCGCCTGCACCGCCATCTGCCCCGAGCGCTGGGCGACCTCCAGCAGCTCGCGGCCGATGCTCTCGCGGGTGTCGACCGCGGGGATGTCGTAGGACTGGCGCAGCCGGCCGCTCAGCGCCGCGGCCAGCAGCGTCGGGTCGCCGCTCTGCCTGGCCAGCTCCAGGGCCTCCAGCGACGCCTGCCGGCCGCGCTCGGGCGCCGACGATCCCTCGAGCTCCAGCGCGAGGGTGGTCAGCAGGCTGGCGCGCAGCGTCTGCTCGCCCTCCGGCAGCTCGATCAGCGCCCGCTCGGTGACGTCGACGATCTCCCACGCCGTCCGGGTGAAGTCGCGGGCCATGCCCTTGTGCGGTACGGCCAGCGCCGCGGCCACCTTGGCCGTCAGCACCGGGTTGTTCAGCGGCAGCGCCAGGTCCATCGCCTCGCGCCGCTTCAGCCTGGCCGCCGTCATGTCGCCGCACAGCGCCAGCGCCTTGATCTGGGCGAGCATCAGCTTGAGCCGCTCGGCCGTGTCGCGACTGCCGGTGCGGTCGAAGGCGGCGATGGCCTGCTCCCACAGCGTCGCGGCCTCGCGGTGGGCGTAGCGCCGCTCCGCCTGCTCCGCGGCCAGCCCCGCGTAGTGGACGGCCTTGTCGGCGACGTCGGCGACGAAGAAGTGGTGCGCCAGCGCCGCCACCTCGGCGGGCCTGCGCTGCTCGATGACGTTGGCGACGGCGGCGTGCAGCCTGGTGCGGCGCAGCCGGGAGGCGTCGGAGTAGACGGTGTCGCGCACCAGGTCGTGGTCGAAGCGCAGCATCCCGGGGCCCGGCTCGGTGACCAGGCCGGCCAGCAGCGCCGCCTCGACGGCGTCGACGACCGCGTCCTCGTCGCCCGACACCTCCACGAGCACGTCGACGTCCACGTCGCGGCCGATCACCGCGGCCTGCAGCAGGATCTGCTGAGCCCGCTCCGGCAGCCGCGAGATGCGCCGCCGCAGCACGTCGCGCACGCCCGAGGGAACCTGGGAGGCCACCTCGGCGGCGGTCGCGCGCTCGCCGACCGCCTCGGCGTCGAGCAGCCGCACGGTCTCACGCACGAAGAACGGGTTGCCCCTGGTGCGCTCGACGATCGACTCGACGGCGTCCTCGTCGACCTCGCGTATGCAGGTGGCCCGCACCAGCTCGGCCACCGCCTTCGGGTCGAGACCCGACAGGCTCACCCTGACCGGCCCCAGCCGGGCCAGCGCGGCCAGCACGTCGGACTGCCGGTCGTCGAGCTCGCTGTCGCGGCAGGTCACCACCAGCAGCACCCTGCTGGTGGCCAGCAGGCTCGGCAGCGCCCTGAGCAGCGCGAGCGTCTGGTCGTCGGCCCAGTGGAGGTCCTCCACCGTGAGCAGCACGGGCGAGCGGCGAGCCACGCCCGCGATGTAGCCGCCGACCGCGCGGTGCAGCCGGAACCCGCCCGACGCCTCGTCCTCGTCGGGGTCGCTCTCGCTGTCGTCGAGCAGCGGCGCGAGGAGCTGGCCGTACTCGCCGGCGCCGTTCTCCTCGACCAGGCTGCGCAGGATCTCCACCCACGCCCAGCCGGGCGGGGTCGCGCTGGAGTCGGGACAGGCGCCCGACGCGGTGGTCCAGCCGTCGCCCTTGAGCTTGCTCTCCAGCTGGCGCAGCAGCGTCGTCTTGCCCGCGCCCGCGTCGCCGGCGACGATCGCCACCTCGAAGCGCCCGGTCCTGGCGGCCGCGCCGGTCAGCCTGGACAGCTCGGCGTCACGGCCGATGAACGGCTCGGGCTCCAGCGGGGGCGGCTCGACCGCCGTGGTCGCCCGCGGCGGCCACGTGTCGGCGACCGGCGCCGGTTGCCTGGCGGGCCGCGGCACGGCGGCCAGTTCGAGGTCGGGCGCCTGGGCCAGGATGTCGGACTCCAGCTTGCGCAGCGCGGGACCCGGGTCGATGCCCAGCTCGTCGGCGAGGATGCCGCGCGCCCTGCGCAGCGCCGCCAGCGCGTCACCCTGCCGGCCGCACCGGTAGAGGCCGAGGGCGAGCAGCCGCCAGCCCTCCTCACGCAGCGGGTTCTCGCCGGTCATCGCCTCCAGGTCCGGCACCGTCTCGGCGTGCATGCCCAGGCGCAGGCCCGTGTCGGCGTAGCGCTCGCGCGCCACCAGCCGCAGCTCGGCTAGCCTGTTGACCTCGGCCTCCGCCCACGGCTGGTCGGCGAAGTCGGAGTACGGCGTGCCGCGCCACAGCCCGAGCGCCTTGCCGAGGCTGGCCCTGGCCGACTGCGGGTCGTCGGTGTCGAGGTACTCGCCCGCCGCCCTGACCAGCTGCTCGAAGCGCAGCGCGTCGACCTGCTCAGGCGCCACCCGCAGCGCGTAGCCCGAGGCGACGGTCACCAGCAGCCTGTTGGGCCCGCCGCGCGGCCTGCCCGGCTCGAGCACCCTGCGCAGGCGGGAGATGTAGACCTGCAGGCCCGACTGCGCGCCCTTGGCCGCGTCGTCGTCCCACAGGTCGTAGAGCAGGGTGTCAACAGGCACGACCTGCCCTCTGGCCACGAGAAGGCGGGCGAGTACGGCCCGCTGCCGCAACCCGCCGAGGTCGAGTTCGTCGTCGCTGGTGCTTTCGTACGCCTCGACTGGCCCCAGAACCCGGAACGCCACCATGTCAGCCGCCACGCTATGTGTGCTTCCGAATCACGCACAAGGTCTTTGTCATGTTCGCGATGGTCACGGCTGCGTTTCCATGTTCGTGTGTCGGCTCTCCTGACGAGTCCTGCGGTTCCTGCCCAGCAGTGCCCATGCGCCGAGAGCCAGCCCGCCGAAAGGGATTTCGACAGTGTACGTCCAGAAACCGAACAGCAGCGCGGTGGCCGTGGCGGCGGCGACGTCCACGCCGAAGGCGGTCGTCAGCAGCAACACGACACCCCCCTCCATGAGCCCCGCGCCACTGGGTGTGACCAGGACCGCGGTGAGAACCCGGGACAGCGCGAAGACTGCGATCGATTGTGCAAGACCAGGATACGCGCCGGTGGCCTGCATACAGCAGATCATGATCAGCCACTGCAGCACCAGGAAGGCGGTCATGCCGGCTGACAGGCGCGCCCACCGGGTCCTGACGACGCCCGCGGTGTCCCTGCGGAGCCGCTCCAGCGCGGCGGACGCCGAGAACTTGAGATGGGTCGGCCGTACCAGCGCGTCGAGGGCGCGGCCGAGCAGCGCGGCGGCGCGATCCCAGTACAGCGCGGCCGCCACGACCGCGACGAGGGAGAGGATCGACAGGGCGCCGATCCACCCGGCGTTGGCCACGGTCGGGTTGGGCGCCTCGCCCGCGATCAGCAGCGCGATGATGCCGACGGCGGGCAGCAGGAACCTGAACATGGTGTTCCAGATGCCGCTGACCAGCGTCATCACCACGATGGCCCGGTTGCCGAAACCCCAGCTCCTGGCCATGGCGAAGGTCAGCGCCACCCCCGCGGCCCCGCCGAAGGGCAGCAGGTTGCTGACCGCGCTGCCCGCGGCGTTGAGCGTGAGGCCCTGCAGGTTGTTCAGGCCGGGCAGCGAGTTCGTCAGCACGAAGGTGTAGGCGAACAGGCTCGCCAGCCACACCGCGGCCATCAGCGCGATCACACCGGGGTGCATCGCCGCGAAGATCGCGCCGATCTCCGCCCACGAGACCTTCTTGCCGGTGAGCGTCTGGACGATCTGCGGCAGGTAGACGACGAGCGTCGCCGCCAGCCCCAGCGAGACGACCGACAGGGTGATCCGGAGCCATGAGTTCTTCATCGATACCACCCTGCCCCGGCTCGCGGGTGCTGAGCGTCGTCCTGAAGGAGGAAACGGGCGATTCTCACGATGCTTCGTCTCTCACGGTGCCTCGTCGAAGGGGTGCTTGAGCCGGGTGCCCGGAGGCAGGTCGCGGCGGACGAACCACTCGGTGCCGAAGACCAGCCGGTAGAGCGGCCCGGGGATCTTCAGCAGGACGGCCAGCGTCCTGTCGCTGTCGCCGCCGCTGGCCTGCGAGGCGTGGGCGGTCATGCTGGCCCTCTTCTGCCGGGCGAACTTCCTGACGTTGACCCGGTGGGTGATCTGGTCGCCCGCGGTGTAGGCGCTCTCGAAGGTCCTGAGGTCGAACTCGGGAGGGAAGGTGTAGACCTTGCCGGCCAGCCGCAGCGCCCGAAGGAGCGGGTCCCTGTTGACGGTGGCCTCCAGCACGATGGGCGTGCCCGCGATCTGCGCGGCCCGCCTGCCCACCCGGTGCACCTGCACGTGGTCGGGATGGCCGTAGCCGCCCGCCGGGTCGTAGATCGACAGCAGGTCGGCCTTCTCCTCCTCCAGCACGGCGGCCAGTGCCTCGGCGGCCGCCTCGGAGTCGGCGTCGATGAAGGCGTTGTCGGGGCGTTCCTCGGCGATGCCGCCCGTGGGGCTCAGCCCCGAGTCGCCGTAGCCGAGGCACACCACGCGGGCGCAGCCGAGCACCGCGGCGGACTCGTACAGCTCCTTGATCCGCCTCTCGCCGAGCGCTTCGCCCTTCTCGGTGTCGGCCAGGCCGCGCTCTCCGGCGGTGGCCACGACCAGCACCACCCGGTGGCCCTCGGCCGCGAGCATCGCCATCGTGCCTGCTGTCAGCAGGGCCTCGTCGTCGGGGTGTGCGTGGAAGAACACAGCGGTACGTGGTGGCACAAGGTCAGATTAGTGTGGGACGGGTGCGGATCCTTCACGTCAGCGACTGTTACCTTCCACGGCTCGGGGGCATCGAGGTGCAGGTCGCGGACCTCGTCAGGATGCAGCGCGAGGCCGGCGACACCGTCGAGGTGGCCACCGCGACCAGGGGGGAGGCGCTTCCCGGCGTCCACAGGATCGTCGCGAGGATGCCGTTCGACCTGCCCGTGCACCCTCGAGGTGTGGGCAAGCTCACCAGGCTCATGACGGCGAGCCGGCCGGACGTGGTGCACGTGCACGCCGGCGCCGTCTCGCCGTTCGCGTGGATGGGGGTGCGCGCGGCCGTCAGGGCGGGCCTGCCCGTCGTGGTGACGGTGCACAGCATGTGGGACCCGGCCACCCGCGCCCTCTACACCGCGCTCAGGTTCGTCTTCGAGTGGCATCGGTGGGGGCTGGTCGCCACCACCGTCAGCAACGCGGCGGCCGCCCCGATCCGCGCGGTGGCGGGGCGGGGCACGCCCGTCCACGTCGTCTCCAACGGGCTCGACGTCTCGGGCTGGCGCCCCGTGGGCGGCGGCCCGCCGCAGGACGGCGAGGTGCACATCGTGGCGGTCGGCAGGTTCGCGCCCCGCAAGCAGCCCGTCCGCCTGCTGAGGCTGCTGCGGGAGGCGCGCGCCAGGGTGCCCGCCCACGTCCCGATGCGGGCCACGGTCATCGGCGAGGGCCCGGCGCGCGGCTCCATGGAGCGTTTCCTCGCCGCGAACCGCATGAACACCTGGGTCTCGCTGCCCGGCCGTCACACCCGCGCGCAGATCGCCAAGGTGCTCGCCTCGGCCGACCTGTTCATCGCCCCCGCGCCCCGCGAGTCGTTCGGGATCGCCGCCCTGGAGGCGCGGGCGGCGGGCCTGCCCGTGGTGGCGCGCAGCCAGAGCGGCGTGGCCGACTTCGTCAAGCACGGCAAGGAAGGGCTGCTCGGCCGCTCCTTCGACGACCTGGTGTCGGCCGTGGTCCGCCTGTCGACCGACACCGCACTGCGCGAGTCCATCGCCGAGCACAACCGCGCCACGCCGCCCACGGCCGGATCGTGGCCGCTGATCCTGGAGGGCTTCGAGCGCTGCTACTCGTCGGCCATCGGCTGAGTGCCGTCCGTCTTGCGCAGCACGACGAAGCCGTTGCGCTCGAAGACCTTCTCGTAGCCCGACGACAGCAGCAGCGCGACGCGCTCGGCCTGGGCGGCGGGGGAGCCGTGGGGATACTCCCAGCGGGCCACGTCGGCCACCACCCACGGCGCCCAGCGGGGCTGGTGGTCCCACAGCAGGACGGTGGCCCGCGAGGTCAGGGCGGGGCCGAGCGAGTTGGCGGCCTCGACGACCACGCCCGACGGCACCCGGGAGACGGCCTCGGCGGCGGCCCGCACGTGTTCGGGGTCGGCGCGGTAGAAGGCCGGGCGGGCGAGCTGATCCAGGGCGAAGCGGGGGACCAGGGTGAGGGCGACGGCGGCGACGCCGACCGACCACGCGAGTTTCAGCGCGTCCGGGCCCTTGATCCAGCGCAGCAGCCGGGAGAGCCCGTCGACGCCGGCGCAGAAGAGGATGATCACGGTGAAGGCGCTGTACTGGAAGTCGGCCTGCCACCACGGCGACCTGTCGGACAGCATGCGTTCGAGGATGTGCGGCAGCGCCATGAGCGAGATCGGCGACAGCAGGCACAGCATGAGCGTCGGCCAGGCCAGCAGGAGGAGCGTGTCGACCTTGGCCTCCTCGCTGAACGGCAGCGCCAGCGTGCCGAGCGGGTCGCCCAGCATGTGCAGCAGGGCGCTCGGCACGTCGGGCCCCAGGTGCCCGTAGGCCCAGAAGTCGCCGGTGTCGCCGCCGACCAGCCGGATCAGCACGCCGCGCACCAGCACGGTCCAGGCCAGGCCGACCGTGACGCACAGCAGGCCGCGCAGCCGGTCGCCGAGCACCACCAGGCACAGGCCGGCGCCGATGGCCACCAGGCCCATGTCCTCCTTGACCAGCAGGAGGGCCAGCAGCGCCAGGAACGCGGGCAGCGGCCGGCCCGCGTGGTAGCGCTCGATCATGATCGCGGTCAGCAGCGGGACGAACATCACCTCGTGCGCGTCGAACGCGGCGGCCTGGGCGATCGGCCACGACACGGCGTAGGCGAAGGCGACGAGGTAGGCGGGAACCGTCCCGAGGACCCTGCGGGTGAACATCCACAGGAAGGGGATGGCGGCGGCGAACAGGACGGCCTGGGCGATGATCAGCGTGGCCGGGCCGTCATGGATCCAGTACAGCGGCGCCAGCAGCGCGTAGATCGGCGAGAAGTGGTCGGCGAGCTGCAGGTAGTCGAGGCCGCGGCCGTGGAAGCTGCCCACCGCGGGGATGTACGGCGGGCCGAGACGGGAGTAGCCGCGCACCGCCTGGTCCACGATGACCAGGTCGAACGTGGTGGCGTGGAAGGTGGCGAGCCTGACCAGTCCGAGCAGGGAGTAGGCGGCGGCCGCGGCCGCGCAGAGCAGGGACAGCCACAGGCGGGGAGGGGTCGTCAGGCGCACAAGGGACAGCACAGCGGACAAGGGTAGACAAGCAGGGCGCCGGACCGCGGCCGCCGCGCCGCACTGCCCCCCGCAGGCGGTGCGGCGGCCGGGAGCTTCATCAGGAGCAGGCGCTCTGGATCTTGGTGCTGAAGCCGTTGATCTTGGTGGTGAACTCGGTGAGCTTCGAGGCGTCCTGGAGCCCCTTGATGCTGTCGAAGCTGGAGGCCAGGTCGTTGAGGGCCGACGCGAGTTCGCCGTCGTACTTGGCCGCGAGCGCCTTGGTCTTGTCGGCGGCCTCGGTGGACGCCTTCTCCATGGCGGCCGGGTCGGTGACGGCCTTGGCGAGGCTGCCGGACCACTCGTTCATGATCTTGGTGGCCTCGTTCGACGCCGTGGTGCAGTCCACGGCGGTGCCCACGGCGCCGCAGGCGGTGAGCCCCGCGAGGGTCAGCGTGGCCGCGGAAACGGTGATGGCCCGCTTGAGGAAACGCATTCTGTGCCCTTCGTTGGATGACCAGCAGAAGGGACATTATGGGGGCAGACTTGATATTCACTTACATCGCGCTTACATCACCCGTCACACCGACTTACGCCACGGCTGGACGCCGTGACATGGCGGTCATTCCCCCTCGCGCTCGTGCCGGCCGCGCTGACCGCGACCGCCACGCGCGACCCGCTCGCGACCGGCGTCGGGCGCGCGTATCCGTCGATCGGTCATCGGATCGCTCGGGGGTCAGAAGGGGAGGGGCCTGCCGGAGGGAGTGCGCAGGTCGAGGGGGAGGGGGCGGCGTGGGGGCCGCGGCCGGGGGACCAGCTGGAGCTTCTTCACCTAGTGGAATCCTTCCAGTGGGACGTACCACTGTATTACCCGATGATCAGGTGTAACTCACCCTCTCGCGGTAACGTCACAGGTATGGCGTTCGTGCACCCGGCGTTCTTCTACGAGGACGACCGGGAGTACCTCTCGGGCACCGTACCGTTCATCCGCGCTGGGCTGGCGGCCGGTGAGCCGGTCGCGGTCTCCGTACCTGGCCCCAACCTCGAGCTGATCAGGGACGAGCTGGGCGACGAGGCGCAGCGGGTGCGCATGCTGGACATGACCGTCGTGGGGCGCAATCCGGGCCGGATCATTCCCGGGGTGCTGCGCGAGTTCGCCGACCACTATCCGGACCGGCACGTACGGATCGTCGGCGAGCCCATCTGGGCGGGCCGCACCGGCACCGAGTACCCCGCCTGCGCCCAGCACGAGGCGCTGATCAACCTGGCCTTCCAGGGGCGCCGCGCCACCATCGTCTGCCCCTACGACGCCAAGCGGCTCGAGCCCGAGATCCTCGACGACGCCGCGCTCACCCACCCCCTGCTCCAGGACGCCGAAGGGGAGCGGGCGAGCACCGCCTACGCCCCCATGCGCGTGATCGAGGGCTACAACGTGCCGCTCTACGAGCCGCCCGCCGCCGTCGCGCTCAGCTTCGACAGCACCAACCTGGGCCAGGTACGGCACCTGGCCAACGAGTGGGCGACGGCGGCCGGCCTGACCGGCACCCGCCTCGACGACGTCCAGCTGACGGTCTCCGAGCTGGGCGCCAACAGTCTCGACCACGGGGGCGGCGCGGGCGTGCTGCGGCTGTGGCACGAAGAGGGCCGCATGGTCTGCGAGGTCAGCGACGCGGGGCACATCACCGACCCGCTCGCCGGCCGGCGGCCCGTGGATCCCAGCACCCCCGGCTCGCGCGGCCTGCTGATCGTCAACCTGCTCAGCGACCTGGTCCGCATCCACACGCGCGAGGGCGCGACCGTGGTACGCGCCTATTTCGACCGGCCGGGGTGACCTGGTAGGGCGGCGGCATGATCCTGCTGCGCTCCATGCGAGGACGCGCGACCGACGAGCCGCACCGCGTCGCCACCCCGCTGGAGCTGTTCTTCGACCTGTTCTTCGTCGTCGCGGTCTCCTTCGCGGTCAGCGAGCTGGCGCACGCGCTGTCGGCCGGGCACCTGGGTGAGGCGCTCACCGGCTACCTGACGGCGTTCTTCGCCATCTGGTGGGCGTGGATGAACTTCACCTGGTTCGCCTCCGCCTACGACACCGACGACTGGGTCTACCGCGTCATGACGCTGGTGCAGATGTCGGGCGTGCTGGTGCTGGCGGCCGGTGTACCGGCGGCCTTCGAGCGGCACGACTACCGGATCGTCTGGTTCGGCTATCTGATCATGCGGGCGGCCATGGCCTGCCAGTGGCTGCGCGCGGCCGCCGGAGACCTTCCGCACCGGCGGGCGGCGCGGCGCTACGCGCTCGGCATCTGCCTGGCGATGGTCTACTGGGCCGTCCTGTTCGTGACGCCCGCGACGCTGGTGCTGCCGGTGTTCGCGCTCGGTGTGGTGATCGAGCTGGCCGTACCGGTGTGGGGGGAGCGGGGGACCCGCACCTCCTGGCACCCGCACCACATCGCCGAGCGCTATGGCCTGTTCACGATCATCATGATGGGCGAGAACGTCCTGGGTGCCACCGTCTCGGTGCAGAACGCGCTGTCCCACGAGGGCGCCAAGCCGTCGCTGATCGTGGTGGCCGCCGCCGCGCTGGTGATCGTCTTCTCGCTGTGGTGGATCTACTTCGAGCCCGAGACCCACGAGATCCTCACCTCCAGCAAGGCGGCGCTCCGCTGGGGCTACGGCCACTACGTGATCTTCGCCTCGGTGGGGGCCGTCGGCGGGGGCATCGAGGTGATGGTCGCCTTCGTCACCGGCGAGAGCGCGCTGACCCGCACGCAGGCCGGCCTGGCGATGGCCGTCCCCGTCGCGATCTTCCTGATCGCGGTGTGGGCGCTGCACATCCGCCCGCACCGCTACGGCCGCGCCGACAGCGCCGCCTTCCTCCTGGCCGCGGTCCTGGTGCTCCTGGCCGCGGCCACCCCCGTCGCCGTGCCGCTGATCGCGGCCGTCACAGCCGGGCTGGTGGCGGCGACGAGCCTGATCAGGCGGGCAGCGTGGCCCGGACGGTGAACCCGCCGCCGGGCACCGGACGAGCCTCCAGCCGCCCGTCGAACAGCGCCACCCGCTCCCGCATGCCGATGAGCCCCTGACCGAGCCCGCGCCGCTCGGGCGGCTCGTGGCCCGGCGCCGGCCCCTCGTCGGTGACCTCGAGGGCCAGCTCCCCGCGCCGGTGCGCGACCGCGACCAGCACCCTGGTCGGTCCGGCGTGCTTGAGCGTGTTGGTCAGCGCCTCCTGGATGATCCGGTAGGCCGACAGCTCGAGCCCCGCCGACAGCGGCACCGGCGCGCCGCGCACGTCGAGCTTCACGTCGAGGCCCGCCACGCGAACCTGCTCCACCAGCTCCTCCAGCCGGGCGAGGCTGGGCTGCGGGACGTTGACCGCGCTCTCGGGGCCCGACCGCAGCACGTCCAGCATGCGTCGCAGTTCGTGGACGGCCTCGCGACCGGCCTCCTCGACGGCCGTCAGCGCCTCCCGCTCGCGCGCCTGCTCCTCGAGCAGGCGGCGGCGTACCGCACCCGACTGCATCACCATGACGCTGACGCTGTGGGCGACGATGTCGTGCAGCTCGCGGGCGATCCTGTTGCGCTCCTCGTTGACCGCCTCCCTGGCCAGCAGGGCCCCGCGCTCCTGTGCCTGGGCGGCGACCTCCCGGTAACGCTGGACCGCCACGCCCGCTCCCGCCGCCACGCCGGTCATCACCAGGGCGATGGCCACATCGCCTGGACCGACGGGCGCGGTGTCGGCGAAGACCATGAGGCTGAGGAAGCCGAGCGCCAGCGCGAGCGCCGCGGGCGCGCGCCAGTTCGCGCGCGGGACCTCCGCCATCACGGTGAAGAGCAGCACCAGCTCCACGTAGAACTGCCAGGCGCCGAGCATCTCCTGTGACAGCGGGATGGCCAGGCCACCGGCCACGCTGTAGACGGCCAGCGCGGTGAACGGGATGCGGCGCCGTACGGCCACCAGGACCGCGCTCGCGAGGGCGAGCCCGATCCACAGCGCCGGGTGGGTGCGGTCGGGCTCGCCGGTACGGCCGCCGATCTCCTCGGCCAGCGAGAACACGGCCACAATGGCGGCGATCGCCCAGTCGAGCCTCATGGGTCCCGACTGTAAGGCGCTGCTCCAGGGGCCGACATCACCCGCTAGACGGACATTAGTTCTCTACCGATGACATATCGGCATAACGGGCGCCCTCGACGGCCTCCGCCAGACCCGACAGCGCGTCGATCTGGCCGGCGGTGAGCGTGACGGCCGCCGCCGCGGCGTTCTCCTCCAGATACCTCAGCCGCTTGGTGCCGGGGATGGGGATGACGTCCTCGCCCTGGGCCAGCAGCCAGGCGAGCGAGAGCTGCGCGGGCGTGCAGCCCACCTCGGCGGCGACCGCGGCGACGCGCTCGACCAGCCGCGCGTTGTGCGCGGCGGCCTCGCCCGAGGTCCGGGGGTTGACCCTGCGGAAGTCGTCGGCGGCGAGCTGGTCGGCGGGCGGCAGCGCGCCGCTCAGCAGGCCGCGGCTGATGGGGGAGTAGGCCACCAGCTTGACGCCCAGCTCGCGCGCGGTGGGCAGGATCTCCGCCTCGATGCCCCTGGTGAACAGGGAGTACTCGCTCTGCAGGGCGTGGATCGGGTGCGTGGCGTGCGCCCTGCGCAGGGTGTCGGCCGTCACCTCCGACAGGCCCAGACGGCGCACCTTGCCCTGCTCGACCAGCTCCGCCATGGCGCCGACCGACTCCTCGATCGGGACGTCCGGGTGACGGCGGTGCATGTAGTAGAGGTCGATGTGGTCGACTCCGAGACGCCGCAGCGACGCGTCGCAGGCCTGGCGGATGTAGGCGGGGGTGTTGTCGATGCTGCGCGTGCCGCCCTCGCGCCTGACGCCGAACTTGGTGCCGAGGAACACCTCGTCGCGGCGGCCCTTGATGGCTCGGCCGACGAGCTCCTCGTTGTGCCCCATGCCGTACATGTCGGCGGTGTCGAGAAAGTTCACGTCAAGGTCGAGGGCGCGGTGGATGACGGCGATCGACTCGTCGTCGTCGGCCGTGCCGTAGAACTCGGACATGCCCATGCAGCCGAGCCCGATCCTGGAGGTCATGACATCTCCTGGTAGAGGTTGATCTTGTAGTCCAGGACCTCGAGGTCCTGGGTCAGCTCGGCGATCCGGGAGGCGACGCCGTCATGACTCCAGGGTCGCCCTTCGAGTGCGCTCGAAGTCAAACCGCCGGTGGCCGGCTGTACCCACCCTGAGGGGGCGGACCCTACCCAGGGTCGCCTCGCACCAGGTCATCGGGGTGATGCGGGGGATGATCCTCCCTCGGTCGTAAGGGTCGGTTCAGGGGCCGCGTGGGGCCGATCTCCGATACTCGGCGGAGCCGTGTTCCGCGAGCGTAAAGGGCATGAAGGGATTGCTCATCGGTGGATTCGCGGCGCTCGGCACGGGCGCCGGCGCGATGCTCACGCTGCAGACCGAGGCCGGGCTCGACCCGATGCACACCTTGATCAGCGAGTACGCCTTCCACCCGATCGGGTGGCTGCTCCCCGCGTCGCTGACGCTGTTCGCCGTGGGGGCGGCCTTCGTCGCCGCCGCGCTGCGCAGGTCGGGCGCCGACCGCAGGGTCGTGGCCCTGGTGGCGGCATGGGGCGTGTGCATGTTCCTCATCGGTGTCTTCCCGACCGACCGGCCGGGACTGCCGCTGTCCCTGTCCGGCGGGATCCACCGCTACGCGGGATTCGTCGCCTTCCTCGTGATGCCGGCGGCGGGCCTGCTGCTGGCCAGGGCCAAGGTGTGCTACCCGCGGGCGATGAAGGCGCTCAGCGGCGTCGCGCTGGCCGCGCTGGTGCTGGTCGTCATCCCCTACGTGGTCAGGACGCTCGGGATCCCGCTGAGCAACGCCGAGATCCCCGCCGGGCTCACCCAGCGGCTCGTGGTGGTCTCCGAGGTCGGCCTGCTGCTGCTCCTGAGCCTCCACCTGGTACGGCTGCCGCACGCGACCGGCCACCGCGCTCACCGGCTGGTGTCCGTCCAGCACGCCGCTCCGGCGGCGCCGGCTCCCGTCCAGACGTCGCGGTCGCTGGCCGCGTAGATGGTCAGCGCTCCCACGGGGGCGTCTCCCCCATCGAGGCGTAGTACTTGGCGAGGTGTGACTTGACCCGGTCCACCTCGCCCTTCGGTATCTTCACCCCGCCCCTGGCACCCTGGACGACGGCGCCGGCCGCCATGACCGCCCTGGGGACGGCCTTCAGCGAGCCACCGATGACGTCCGCGACGGGCAGCTTGTAGGCGCCGAACTCGTCGGCGTTGTCCCCGTCGTACCAGACGAAGGCCTGGCGGTACTGCGCGTTCGGCTCGTCCTCGGCCTTCGCCCAGGCGCGGACGCGCTTGTCGGCCTCGTCGGCGTCCCATTCTCTGTCGCGGTCGGCGAGGGGGAGGTCGCGGAACTGTGTCACGGTCATGGAGGTCGCCTACCCCCCGACCACGCCTGAAACGAACGCCCGCCGTGCGCGTGAAAGGGGGAGCGCGGGATAGGAGGAGTGGAGATCCACATGGGGAGGAGACGGACATGACCATTCTGGTGGCCTATGACGGTTCGGACGACGCCAAGGCGGCCATCGCCTACGCGGGCAGCCTGCTGAAGGGGCAGCGGGCCGTCGTGCTCAGCGTGTGGGAACGGCTGGCGCTCGCCTCGATGAGGGGTTCGGCGGGGATGATGGTGCCGATCGACACCACGGCCGAGGACGCGGCGATCCAGGAGGCCACCAGGGAACTGGCCGAGCAGGGGGCGCAGCTGGCCAGACAGGCGGGGCTGGAGGCCACCGCGCGCTGCGAGCCCGACTCGCCGGCGGTGTGGTCGACGATCGTGGACGTGGCGCAGGAACTGGACGCCACGTTGATCGTGACCGGGACCAGGGGGCTGGGCGGGGTGCGGTCGCTGCTGCTGGGCAGCACCTCCGACCGGGTGCTGCACCACGCCGGACGGCCCGTGCTGATCGTGCCGTCCCCGGAGGGCGCGGAGAGCGGCGTGCCGTCCCCGGAGGGCGCGGAGAGCGGCGTGCCGTCGGCGGAGTCCCGGGAGAGCGGTGTGCCGTCGAAGGAGTCCCCGAAGTCCGGCGTGTCGTCGGCGGAGCCGCCGGGGACCACGGCCTGACCCCGCCCCGCCTCCGGGGCGGTGAGACGCGATGAGGCACAGTGGTTCCCGCCCGGACCTCGGGTGCTGTCGCGGGCTCTGCGGAAGGGACGGCGGATGACGTCAGGACTGGCGCGGCGGCTGGGCACCGGCGACGCGGTCGTCGTGGGGCTCAGCGCCATGATCGGCGCGGGGGTCTTCGCCGCCTTCGCGCCCGCCGCCTCCGCCGCGGGCCCCCTGCTGCTGCTCGCGCTCGCGCTCGCCGCCGTCGTCGCCTACTGCAACGCGACCTCCTCGGCCAGGCTCGCCGCCCGCCACCCCGAGTCCGGCGGCACCTACGTGTACGGCAGGCGGCGGCTCGGCCCGTTCTGGGGATACCTGGCCGGGTGGGGCTTCGTGGTCGGCAAGACGGCGTCGTGCGCGGCGATGGCGCTGACCTTCGGCGCGTACGTCGCCCCCGGCCTGGCCGTCCCGCTGGCGGTCGGCGCGGTGGTGGCGTTGACGGTGCTCAACCTCCTCGGCGTCCAGCGCTCGGCCATGGCGGCACGGATCATGGTGGCGCTGGTCCTCGCCGTGCTGGCGGCCGTGGTGGTCGCCGGCCTGACCGGCGGCAAGGCGCCGTCGACCGCGTTGCCTGCCGTCCCGCAGGCCCCCGTGGCCCCCTGGGAGGTGCTGCAGGCCGCCGGGCTGCTGTTCTTCGCCTTCGCCGGCTACGCCCGCATCGCCACGCTGGGCGAGGAGGTGCGCGATCCCGAGCGGACCATTCCCAGGGCCGTCCCGATCGCCCTCGGCATCACCCTCGTCGTCTACACGCTTGTCGCGCTGGCCACGTTGCGCGTGCTCGGTCCTGCCAGGCTCGGCACGTCCCACGCCCCGCTGGTCGACACCGTGATCGGGGCGGGCGCCGGATGGCTCGCGCCGGTGGTCAGGGCCGGCGCGGCGGTGGCGGCCCTCGGCGCGCTGCTCGCGCTGATCCTCGGGGTGTCGCGGACCACCTTCGCGATGGCGAGGGAGCGCGACCTGCCCGGATTCCTCGACGCCGTGCATCCCGTGCGGCAGGTGCCGTACCGGGCGGAGCTCGCGGTGGCCGCGGCGGTGATCGTGCTGGTGCTGGCGGTCGACCTGCGGGGAGCCATCGGGTTCTCGTCGTTCGGGGTGCTCGTCTACTACGCGGTGGCCAACGCGGCGGCGCTCACCCTGACCCGCGACGAGGGCGCGCCGCCGCGGGCGGTACCGGTGGTGGGGCTGGCGCTGTGCGTGGTGCTGGCGCTCACCCTGCCGGCCGCGTCGGTGGCGGCCGGGCTGGCGGTGTTCGCGGCGGGCGGCCTGTGGTGGGTGCTGCGCCGCCGCCCGTGAGCCGGCACCTCCTGGCGCGCTGCCGGGGCCACCTGGCGCGCTGCCGGGACGATCTGGTGCGCTGCCGGGGCCACCTGGCGCGCTGCCGGGACGATCTGGTGCGCTGCCGGGGCCACCTGGCGCGCTGCCGGGACGATCTGGTGCGCTGCCGGG
>NZ_JBSGJX010000023.1:0-19267 GCF_053605785.1 Nonomuraea sp. NPDC003754 | reverse complement strand
GTCACCTGGCGCGCTGCCGGGCCCGCAGGGCACGATAGGGGTGGAATCCCCGTCGATGGTCCGGGCGCACCGCTGAAGCGCCTTCGCATGAACAAGCGTCCCCGCTGTTTCGGCCATCTCACCGTCGCGCCGCTGTGGCCCCTGCACGGTGTCAACCTCGGAACCCTCCTGCGCACCTGCGACGCCGTCGGCGCGTGCATGGCCGTACCTCGGCTGCCGTGGGTGCCCGACGCCCTCGCCAAAGGCAACACGCTGCGCAGCCGTACCTGCGTCCACTGGGTACGGCCGATGCGCTGGCTGACGGAAAGGAAGAGCGACGGAGACGACGTGATCGCCGTCGAGCTGGCGGACCGGGCGATCCGCCTGGCCGACCTGCCGGCCGCACGGCGGCCTACGGTGGTGGTCCTCGGCCACGAGTCGGACGGAGTCCCCGAGGAGGCGCTCGACCTCATGGACGCCGTGGTCGAGATCCCCATGGTCGGCAGGGGCACCAGCCTCAACGTGGCCGTGGCCGGTTCGCTGGTGCTGTACAAGCTGGCCGGGCTGACATGATGCCGGCGTTGTTCCCCCGGATCCTTTGACGTACGTTGGCGCGGACGCACCAGTCGGTATGGGAGGCTCCGCATGCCCACCGTTCCCACCGTCCGCGGCCAGGTCGACGTCGCCGAGCTTGGCCAGACCCTGATGCACGAGCACATCTTCGCCCTGTCGACCGAGCACAAGGACAACTACGGCGCGGGCGGCTGGTGGGACGAGGAGTTCAGGGTGGCCGACGCGATCGGCAAGCTGAAGGCGGTGGCGGCCAAGGGCGTCCGGACGATCGCCGACCCGACCGTGTGGGGGCTCGGCCGCTACATCCCCCGCATCCAGCGCATCGCCGCGGAGGTGCCCGAGCTCACCATCATCGTCGCCACCGGCCTCTACTTCCACGACCTGCCGCCGCACCCCTACGAGCACCGCGGGCCGGGGCTGCTCATGGACATGCCGGACCCGATGATCGACGACATGGTCCGCGACCTCACCGAGGGCATCGCCGACGCCGGGGTCAGGGCCGCGTTCGTCAAGTGCGTGGTCGACAGGCGGGGCCTGACCGAGGGGGTCGAGCGCATGTGCCGCGCCGCCGCCCAGGCACACGTGCGCACCGGCGCGCCCATCACCGTCCACACCGACGCGGCCACCCGGTCGGGACTGCTCGCGCTCGACCTGTTCGCCAAGGAGGGCGTCGACCTTCGCAAGGTGGTCGTCGGGCACGCGGGGGACAGCAACGACCTCGACTACCTGCGCAGGCTCGCCGACACGGGGGCCATCCTGGGCATGGACAGGTTCGGGCTCGACATCTACAACCCGACCGAGCAGCGCGTGGCCACCATCGCCGCGCTGTGCGAGCAGGGTTACGCCGACCGCATGGTGCTCAGTCACGACGCCGCCTGCTTCATGGACTACTTCGCCGGCGACTGGGACGAAGGCGTGCCGCTGGTGGCGCCGAACTGGCGCTACGACCACATCCACGACGACGTGCTGCCCGCGCTGCGCTCGCGCGGCGTGACCCAGGAGCAGATCGACCAGATGCTGGTCGGCACCCCCGCGCGCTACTTCTCCTGACCCGCTCTCCGCGGCTCGCCCCACTCGCCCCCCGCCGGGTGGGCGAGGCGTTGCCCACGATCTTCGGTATGGTAGCGGGATCGAAGCGTGCTACACGGGTAGGTGGAGCTGGGTGACTGCGGAGCAGGCCTTGTCAATCAGCCTCGGACTACAAGGTCCGTGTGTCATCGCGAGGCTGACAGGCGACTTCGACTTCGGATCGGCGGCGGAGGTCCGTGATCGGGTCACCAAGGCACTCGATCTCAGCCAGCCTCCGATGATCGTCATCGACATGCAGGCCGTCGAGGTCTGTGACTCCTCGGGGCTGTCCGTGCTGGTCTACCTCCACAAGGCGGTCACCGCCTCCGGCGGGCGGCTGCTCCTGTCCGGGCTCAACGGGCGCTGCAAGCACCTGTTCGCGATCACCGCGCTCGACAAGTTCTTCGACATCAGGCCCACCGCCGAACTCGCCATCGCCGAACTCTCCGAATCTGGGCATTCTCCGCCGTTCGCCGGGTAGTCGGGCGGCATGGCGGACCTGTTAGGCGACTACCTCAAGGAGATCGGCGGGATCCCGCTGCTCACCGCCGAGGACGAGGTCGACCTCGCCCGTCGGGTGGAGGCGGGACTCTACGCCGCGCACCTCCTGGCCCACGGCGACGACCGGCCCGAACTGCCGGCGCTCGTGCGGGACGGCGGACAGGCCAGAGACCGGCTGATCAGAGCCAACCTGCGCCTGGTCGTCGCCGCCGCCAGACGCTACGCCCACCGCGGGCTCCCCCTGCTCGACGTCATCCAGGAAGGCAACCTGGGGTTGATCCGAGCGGTGGAGAAGTTCGACTACAAGCGCGGATACAAGTTCTCCACGTACGGCATGTGGTGGATCAGGCAGGCGATCGAGCGCGGCATCAACGACAAGAGCAGAACCGTGCGGCTGCCCGCCCACATGGCCGAGGAGGTCACCCGCCTGGCACGCATCACCCTGCGGCTGGCCGCCGACCTGGGCAGGGAACCCGGCGAGGCCGAACTGGCCACGGCGGCCGGCCGTACCGTCGAGCAGATCAAGGGCCTGCGCAGGATCGCGCGGGAGACGATCAGCCTCGACACGCCCGTCGGCGAGAACGGCGAGGCCAGCCTCGGCGACCTGATCGCCGACGACGACGCCCCGCAGGTGGCCGAGCTGATGGAACTGCGCGCGCTGGCGGCCGAGATCCGCGGGCAGGTGCGGGAACTGCCGGTGCGCGAGGCGTTCATCATCAGACGCCGGTACGGCCTGGCGGGCGGCAAGGTGCTCACCTACCAGGAGATCGCCGACCGGCTCGGACTCACCAGGGAACGGATCAGGCAGCTGGAGCGGCAGGCGTTGCGGAGGCTGCGCGAGGGCGGGCCGTTGCCGGCCTGGGCTTCCTGATCAGGTATCGACAGCGGCGGCCGCGGTGTGCTGATCTCATGGCGCGGTCGGGCGCTGGTACGTCTCGGCGCGCACCTCCGTCCGCCACTTCTCCTGCCGCTGACCGGCCAGGAACCCCCGCGTGCTCGGCAGTGGGGGAACGCGCGAAAGCCCACGGACGGCTCCTGCGGGAAGGGCCGTCTCGCGGGCTGAGATCATGAACGCCCGGAGATCAGGCGGTGATCATGAGGGCGAGGCCGATGAGGACCACGATCGGGACCACCCAGACGACAGCCTCGGCCGCGAACTCCTTGTACATGCTGTTGCTCTCCCTCAATGGGCCGCAGAAAAGGTCACTGCGCAGCATAGCCGCAGTGGTCAGCGGTCCGTCCCCCGGTGCTCCCTCTCGGCGAGCCTCAACCGCTTGCCGAGACTGAAGCGCAACCCGTCGGCCATGAGCAACGGCAGGTCGCGGGAGTCGGTCTCGACCCGCTCGACCACCTCGGGATGATCTCCCAGGTGACGTGTCCAAGCCCGTAGAACCTGGGGCATCGCGGCGACGGCGGCCTCGCTCATGATCGCTTCCCTCGGCAGCCACGAGGCCAGGAACTGAGTGACGCGCGCCGGGCTCCACCAGGACGGACGATCACCCAAGAACTCCACAAGAGTGGCGAACGCCTCATTCGCGCCCGGCACGTCCGGGAGATCGTCGAAGCGGTCCACGGTGTCATCCGGCGACCGCCGCCCACCCCTGACACCCTCCGAGGCGCGCTCCGCGCTGACTGCAGGGACCTCGGCGGCGTGGGCGGGTGCTGGGCTCTCCACGCTGTCCGCGGGGCTCTTCGTGCCGAGGACGGGGTTCTCGGTGGCGTGGGCGCGGGCCAGGACGATCGCGCGGGCCGGCGGGAGCGTCTCGGCGACCGGGGCGCCCAGCACCGCGTCGGTGAGGTCGAACGCGTCGATGATCCGGCCCGCCACCCGCACCGGATCGGCGGGGCGGACGTCGAGGTCCTCCAGGAACTTCGGCTCCTCGATGACCGCGTCGACCGCGAAGCCGCCGTTGGCCTGGTCGATGGCGACGACGGCCAGGTGGGGCTCCTTCTCGTTGGGATAGACGAAGGAGATGACCGCCAGGGCCTGCTCGCCGTAGGGGTCGGCGGTGCCGTACCACGCGGATTCGGGTCGGGCCCGCCCCATGAGCTCCATCCAGCGCGGAACCCCGGCCGCGGCGACATCGCGCGTCGACGCGTAGGCGCCGGGCGTCGCATCGGTGTCCCCACGGTGGACAGCGGGTTCGCCGGTGTCCGCGCCGTGGGCGGTGGGAGTTACACCGGCATCTCCACGGTGGGTGGTGGGCTGGCCGGCGTCCTCTCCGGGGACGGTGGGTTCGCCGTGGGCGGTGGGAGTTACACCGGCGTCTCCACGGTGGGTGGTGGGCTGGCCGGCGTCCTCTCCGGGGACGGTGGGCTCGCCGGTGTCCGCGCCGTGGGCGGTGGGCGGCTCGTCGGCCTCCGGGAGTTGGGAGAGGGAGGCGAGGGCGGTCAGGATGAGGCGCGCCTCGGGGGTGTCGTCCCGGGCGACGCGCGCCAGGAACGATCGGGCCGCCTGCTCGTCGTCCCGCCAGCTGGCGGCCAGCCTGCTCGCCCACAGTTCGGCTCGCAACGGCGACCGCCACCGGAGCAGGTCGCGAGCCTGCCGTACGGCGTCGCGGTAGAGGTCACTGGTCTCGTCCATGGCACCCACCCCATGACCGTACCCAGTCTGAGGGGTGCGGCAGGCGCCCGTCCGCTCGGCGCTGAACCGCGCGGGGTGCGGGGCCCACCGGGACCCCGCACCCCGCGAGCGATCAGTAGTCGTCGCCCGCCAGGCCGGCCTTGCGCAGGGCCTCGGCGAGGGCCCCGGTCGGCGCGGGACGGCGCTGCCCGCCCTGGCGGCCACCCTCACGCCCGTTGCCACCGTCACGCCCGTTGCCACCGTCACGGCCACGGCCACCGTCACGCCCGTTGCCGCCGCCATTCCCCCGGCCGCCGTCACGCGTGTTGCCACCGCGGCCGCCGTCGGCGCGGCCTTCCCCGCGGCCACCCGAACGGCCGCCGCCGCGCCCTTCTCCGGAGCGTCCGCCGCCCGGCTGGCCGTCTGCGCCGCGGCCCTCGGCCGAGCGTCCACGCCCCTGCCTGGCGCCCGCCGCGGTCTCGTCCTCCAACCGGAGCGTGAGCGAGATGCGCTTGCGCGGGATGTCGACCTCGAGCACCTTCACCTTGACGATGTCGCCGGGCTTCACCACGTCGCGCGGATCCTTGACGAACGTGCGCGACATCGCCGACACGTGGACCAGCCCGTCCTGGTGCACGCCGATGTCGACGAACGCCCCGAACGCCGCGACGTTCGTGACGACCCCTTCGAGGATCATCCCGGACGCGAGGTCGGAGAGCTTCTCCACGCCCTCCTTGAACGTCGCCGTCTTGAACGCCGGACGCGGGTCACGACCCGGCTTCTCCAGCTCGCCCAGGATGTCGGTGACCGTCGGCAGGCCGAAGGTGTCGTCGACGAACTCGGCGGGCTTGAGGGAGCGCAGCGTCGCGGTGTTGCCGATGAGCGACTTGAGGTCGGCGCCGACCGCGCTCAGGATGCGCCGCACCACGGGGTAGGCCTCGGGGTGCACGCTGGAGGCGTCGAGCGGGTCGTCGCCGCCGGGGATGCGCAGGAAGCCCGCGCACTGCTCGAACGCCTTGGGCCCGAGGCGCGCCACCTCCTTCAGCGCGCTGCGCGACCTGAACGGCCCGTGGGTGTCGCGGTGCTGGACGATGTTGTCGGCCAGCGTCGCCCCGATGCCGGACACGCGGGTCAGCAGCGGCGCGGAGGCGGTGTTGACGTCGACGCCGACCGCGTTGACGCAGTCTTCGACCACCGCGTCGAGCGAGCGCGACAGCTTGGTCTCGGCCAGGTCGTGCTGGTACTGGCCGACGCCGATGGACTTCGGGTCGATCTTGACCAGCTCGGCCAGCGGGTCCTGCAGGCGGCGGGCGATGGAGACGGCGCCGCGCAGCGAGACATCGAGGCCGGGAAGCTCCTGCGAGGCGTAGGCGGAGGCGGAGTAGACCGAAGCGCCGGCCTCCGACACCACGATCTTGGTCAGCCCCGGCATGTGCTTGACCAGCTCGCCGGCGAGCTTGTCGGTCTCGCGGGAGGCGGTGCCGTTGCCGATCGCGATCAGCTCGACGCCGTGCTTCTGGGCGAGCGCGCCGAGCACGGCGAGCGACTGGTCCCACTGGCGCTTGGGCTCGTGCGGGTAGATGGTGGCGGTTTCGACGACCTTGCCCGTCGCGTCGACCACGGCGACCTTGACGCCGGTGCGCAGGCCCGGGTCGAGACCCATCGTGGCGCGCGTGCCGGCGGGCGCGGCCAGCAGCAGGTCGCGCAGGTTGGCGGCGAACACCCGCACCGCCTCGTCCTCGGCCGCCTGCCACAACCGCATGCGCAGGTCGAGGCCGAGATGGACGAGGATGCGCGTGCGCCACGCCCAGCGAACCGTGTCGGCGAGCCACTTGTCGGCCGGCCTGCCCTGGTCGGAGACGCCGAAGCGGGCGGCGATGCGCATCTCGTACTCGGGCCCCTCCTCGGGCTCGAGTGTCACCGAGAGGATCTCTTCCTTCTCGCCGCGGAACATCGCGAGGATCCGGTGGGAGGGCAGCTTGGTGAACGGCTCGCTGAAGCCGAAGTAGTCGGAGAACTTGGCCCCCGCCTCCTCCTTGCCCTCGCGCACGGCCGAGACCGCCCTGCCGTGCGACCACATGCGCTCGCGCAGCGTGCCGATCAGGTCGGCGTCCTCGGCGAAACGCTCGATCAGGATGGCGCGGGCGCCCTCCAGGGCGGCGGCCGCGTCGGCCAGCCCCTCCACGACGTACGGCTCGGCGGTGGCGAGCGGGTCGAGCGTCGGGTCGCCCAGCAGCGCGTCGGCCAGCGGCTCCAGCCCGAGCTCTCGGGCGATCATGGCCTTGGTGCGGCGCTTCGGCTTGTAGGGGAGGTAGATGTCCTCGAGACGGGCCTTGGTGTCGGCCGCGAGGATCTGCTCCCTCAGCTCGTCGGTGAGCTTGCCCTGCGTCTCGATCGACTCCAGGATCGCCGCGCGCCGCTCCTCGAGCTCACGCAGGTAGCGCAGCCGCTCCTCCAGCGTGCGCAGCTGCGCGTCGTCGAGCGCGCCGGTGACCTCCTTGCGGTAACGCGCGATGAACGGCACGGTGGCGCCGCCGTCGAGCAAGTCGACCGCCGCTTGCACCTGCCCCTCGCGTACGCCCAGCTCTTCCGCGATGCGCTGGTGAATAGAGAGCACTGATTCGCCTTTCGATGGTCCGCCGCCCAATTGTGCCGGACCCGCGGGGCGGGTGCGCTCGCCGGCTGCGTCTTTCCCGCTCAGGAGGGGTTTCTCCCGTACGGCAAGCCGGCCTGGCACCTCCGTCCCCGCATGGTCCCGTCCGCCGAGGGCGCGCGCCCAGCAGGACTTCGGTCCCCGCCGTCACGGCGAGCCTGAACCCGAAACCCTAGACCCCCGCACCGACATTTTCCGCTCGCCCGGCCGCCGACGGTGGGACGCGCCGCGCCGGTTCGAGGAGAGGGCAGGCGGTCATGCGCGCAGTGGTGGTTGGGGGGAGATCTGGGGGTCGCGCGCGGTGGTGATCGGAGGGGAAGGGGGAAGCTCGTGCGCGGGGTCATGGTGGTGATCGGAGGGGATGGTGAGGTGCTCGTGCGCGCGTCACGGTGGTGATCGGAGGGACGGTCAGGTGCTCATGCGCGGGTCGCGGCGGCAGTTGGAAGGGACGGTCAGGCGCTCGTGCGCGGGTCGCGGCGTCGATCGGAAGGGACGGTCAGGTGCTCGTGCGCGGGTCGGGGGCGGGGTGCCGCCGCCGTTCGGGGAGAACGACGGCGGCACGCGGGCTCAGTGAGGCACGGTCGCTCTCGCCGGTGTCGAGCAGTCGGGGCACGCGGGCCCCGACCACGGCGTGGGCACGAGTTGGCCGCGGTGGCGCCACGTGACGGCGCATCTCCCGCACCCGTTGTCGCCGTGCCACGCCTCGTAGGTGTAGCGCCACTCCTTACGGCATTGCGGGCAGTGATGGGTCCATGTCTCCAGAACGACGTACAAATCCTTCATGTCGGGCTCCGATCAGGGTGGAAGTACGGCGGGCACAGGGCCCTGTCACGTACGCCACACGCAGAGGAGCGTCTGGAGCCCGGCCGCTCGCGCGCACGGGCGCGGGGCGGGCGGGAGGGTGGTCCGGGCGCGACGGCTCGGCACGGGGTGGTGGGCGGAGCGGCGGAGGAGCGGTTCGGCCCTCCGGGAGACCTCCTCGGCGGGTGTACCTCGATCGGTGGCGACCACCTCGCGGTCGGCGGTGAGCGCCTCGGTGTAGGTGCTGGCGCCGAGGACCTGCATGGTCCAGGCGAGTGCGGCGATGAGCACCCACAGCCATGCCCTTGCCCCAGGGGACAGGCGGGGCGCAGCGGCGATCACGCATCGTAATATCTCCGGCACCCAGAGTCGAGAATCGCAACGGAGCGTAATATTCGCCCGCCCGCCACCGTCGAACGGATGCACCCCGGCGACACCCTGGTCATCTACAAGCCCGACCGCATCGCCCGCTCGGTCAAGGAACTGCTGATCTTCCTCGAAGACACCCTCGCCCCGCGCGGCATCAACCTTCAGATCCTGTCCGGCATCTGCGCCGGCCTGCACGGCCAGCGGGCAGGCGATCGCCGACCGGATGCTGTTCATGTTCGCCGGCCTGGCCGCCTAGATGGAACGCGAGCTGATCAGCGAGCGCACCCTGGACGGCCTGGCCGCCGCCCGCGCCGGAGGCCGCCCCCGGCGCTGGATGAGGACAAGCTGGCCGCCGCCCGCGCCCGGCAGGCCCGTGGCGAATCCATCACCGCCATCGCCAAGCACCTCGGCGTCGGCCGCTCCACCCGGTATCGAGCGCTGGAGAACGACGAACCACCCACCACCCCGTCCAGCCCCGCCCCGCTCCAGCCCACCGAGTAGCTGTGAGTGACGTTGCAAAGTCGGACTCGACATCGTGCTCGGCATCGTCTCCGTACGGGCCGAAGGGCCCGAGCTGGCCCGGCGCGCTCGCGCCGGGCAGCGGGGCGCCATTCTTGGCGCGGTGGAGTGAGAAGATCACCGCGGCGCCGCTCGGCGGGGCCTGCGGCTCCTGCAGTTCGGGGATGTGGCTGTACAGGGTGCCGGCGGCGATGAGCTCGCGGATGAACTCGGCCGGCGCGGCGAAGACGTGGAACACCAACGGCCCTCGCCACCAAAGGTGACTTCGGATACCCACAGCTACTTTGGGCCTCGTCGCACGGATCAGGGTGGAGAGCCGCGAAGACCGCCGAGCGTTCCAGCTCACCGGTTCAGGGAATGAGCACGCCCCAGTAGGCCGCCCACGGCACGAACACCGCGGCTGCTGCCAGGATCATTCCCAGCCGTATCCGGTTTCCGGGGGACAGCTCGCGGCGGTGGCGCCAGGTAGCGGTGGCCGTGGCGACCGCGGCGACGACCGTGGCCACGGCGAGAAGCTGAAGCGCCAGCCATGGCAGGGAGCGGCCGAGGACCACGGGCCCGATCAGGTAGGCGCCGGTGAGCACCAGGACACAGAAGTAGCCGAGGAAGCCGAGTGTGGAGGCCATGAGGGCGATGACGAGCCAGCGAGCCGGTCGTGAGGCTGGGGGTGCGCCGCGGCGTCGCCGCAGCCGCCTGACGATCGCGGCCAGCGCGTAGCCGAGGGAGGCGGCCAGGAAGATCGTGAAAGCCGCGAGTTGCAGCCAGGGTGACTCGTACCAGGCGAACGGTCCGTCCACCGGGCGGCTCAGCAGATCCTGGGGCGGCGGCTGGTCCGCGCCGGCCTTCGGCGGGCCATCGCTCAGGCTGGTGATCCAGGCGGCCTCGAACTCGGCGAAGTCGGCAGGGAGACTGTCGGGACGGTCGAAGCCGTCGTCGAACGTGCGGTTGAGGTTGTGGCGGACGCCGGTGATGAAGTGGATGGTGGAGTGGGTGTTGCCGCCGCGTTCCAGGCCCTGCCGGATGATCTGGGAGCTCTCGGCGGGCATCGCCTCCCGGTCGAGGGTTCCCCACAGCGCGAGGACAGGCTGGTGGACGTGTTCCCAGCTGCGCATGGGGTCGCGGTCCTCCTCGCCGAACAGGCCGCTCCCGATCCCGAACCTGATGGCGCGCTGCTGCAGCATGTGGGTCAGCGATCCGTGCACGCCCGCGTGCCGGAGCCGCTCGCCGTACGCCCATGCCTGTTGCCTGGCGGGCGTCGTTCCGACCGCACCGGCGACGACGAGGAAGGCCACGTCCGAGGATCGGGCGGCCGCGATCGGCGCCACCCACGCTCCCTCCGACAGTCCCCAGATGCCGATCATCGCCGGGTTCACCTCGGCGCGGGCCCGCAGTGTGCGTACCGCCGCGAGCGCGTCACCGGCGAGCGTCTCGTAGTTCCGCCGCAGGGTGGAGTAGCCGATGGTGCGCTTGTCGTATATCAAGGTCACGATGCCGCGCTTGGCGTAGGCCTCGGCCTCGTCCCGGAATTCCTCCCGGGTGACGGGCCCGGCGCCGTGCACCATGACGATGCCGGGCCTGCGGCCTTTCGCCGACTTTGGCGCCACGACCGTTCCGTGCAAGGTCACGCCGCCGTCCCCGGTGAAGGTGACGTCGCTGGTGACCAGCGCGTCGGCGTGTGCGGGTACGGGTAGGGCGCACAAGGCGATCGCGAGTATGACGGGCAGCAGCGACCCCGTCCAGCGTTTGCGTGAGAGCAGCATGAGGTGCTCTCCTTTCTATGGGAATCCGTGCACGTGAAGACACGCCCTTGGCGGGGCGTGGTGATGCGGATTTCGTCTCTGGGCCGTCGGGCTGGCACCCGGCGGCCCAGTTCATTCGCCGTCGTCGGCGGATGTGGGGGCGGGGAACGCGAGCATCCGGGCGAGCACAGCGCGCGCTCCGGGTGGCGTCGCCTCGTCCGGCCTTTTGTAGCGGTAGAGCAGTTTCACGTACTCCTCGAGGAACTCTTTGAGCTCGTCGAGGGTGAGGCGCATCGCCGAGCGCGACCAGACCAGGGCGTCGGCCCATTCACCGAGGTCGTCGCGTTCGAGTTGGAAGCGGGTGAGTTGCTCGAGCTCGTCGGCGAAGTCGAGCCGGTTCATCTCCTCGACCGCTGCCCGCATCTCGGGGGTCTGGCGGCTGTAGGGCGGGATCCTGCGATCAGCAGGCACCTGGCGCCACCAGCGTTCTCGCCCCCTCGACAGCTCGGGCACCTCTTCGATGAACCCGTGCTTGGCCATCTGGCGCAGGTGATAGCTGGTCAGGCCAGTGCTCTGGCCCAGTGCTCGGGCGAGAGTCGCGGAGTTGGCAGGACCGTTGCGCAACTGCCGCTCGATCCGCTGTCGCATGGGGTGCGCCAGGAGCTTCAGCGCTTCGACATCGGTTATCTCCTGCGGGACGAGATCCACGAGAGCACCGTACCGTTCGCAAAGATTGTTTGCAAAGACGCTTTGCGAATGCGTGCCCGGCCGGAAGTCCGGGGCTCCGGGAAGCAACGGCCATCACGCCGGCCCTCGCATCGCCTCGACGCGGGGGCCGGCCTCATGCCCGGCGAAAGCCACCCATCCGCCGGCGTCGTCTCGCCGCGCGTCTGCTCCCCGGTTGGTGTCCTCATCCACGCTCGGACACCGGGCCATCACGAACGGGCACGCGCCTTCGGCCTCGTGTCCTCGCTGGTCAGCCGCTGTCCAGACCGGGCGGGTGTCCGGTCGTCGTCCACAGGTGCTGTCCACGGGTGGTGGACACCGTGCCGGCCCTCCGAAAGTGATCTCGCAGTGCTCGAGACGACGAAGGGAACAGACGATGAAGAAGATCGGCGCGCTGGTGGCGGGCGGGCTCCTGGCGGTAGGGATGACGGCCCTGCCGGGTGCGGCCGCGACCGAGCAGGCACTCACCGGCAAGGTGGTCAACACGGCGGGCCTTGTCACGTTCGAGGCGACCCTCATCGGCGGGACCGCCGATGAGGAGGTGTACCGGATCGACTTCAACAAGCGCCCCGTGCGGTGGTACGCCTACGGCGAAACGGTCCATCCGGTGTGCTGGCTGGAGGGCCCGAAGCTCACCGGCCCGTACGGTTCGACCACCGCCTGGATCTCCCTGGGCGGCGGCTACAGCTCCAGCGGTTACGGCACGCAGACGGTGCTGACCGACGCGTGGGTCAACACCGGCGACGACATCCGCAAGCAGGTCAGAAAGTGCGCAAGGTCCGCCGGGCAGTGACGAGCGGCCCCTTGCCACTGATGCAGCGCCCGTAACCGGGCGATGAACGCGGCCACCGGGTCCTCTCCGGTGTCCACGTTCTTCCTCGGCGATCGGATCATCTCCTCGCTTGGTCAGCCGCCGTCCAGACCTGGCAGGTGTCCGCTCGTCGCCGGCATGCGCCGTCCACGGGCGTGGACGCGCCACCGGTTTTCCGAAAGTGATCTTGTGCCATCACGGCACACCATCTCGACCCGACAGGAGTCCCGCAGTGAGATCTGTTCAGCGCATCGCCGCCCGGGCCGTCGCAGCAGCGGCCCTCGTCCTGCCCGCGCTCGCCTTGACCGGCTCGCCCGCCGTCGCCGATCCCGCCGAGGAGACGTTCACCCCCTACGTCACCACGCTGGAGCGCAACACCACCGCATGCCCCGGCAACGACCAGTACTTCAGCGGCTGGGACACGCAGCGGCCCATCGAGTGGACCTACACCAACGGCGACCACGCCTGCATCGAGGTCCAGTACAAGGTGGCGTTCACCGCCGCGCACTGCGCCTACCAGTTCTACGTGCCCGACAGGCAGGCCACGGGCTACATCGACTTCTGGGTGGAGGGGATCACCAACGAGGGCCACGGAACCTGGGGCACCAATGCGGGGATCAACGAGATCGACAAGGAGGGCTGGTACACCATCTACACCGGCGACCGCGTCACCTCCATCAAGTTCTGGGACAGAGGGCCGAAGGGATACACGCTCGGCTGGGGCAAGTACGCCAGCCTGAAGCGCGTCTGCTCCTGATCCCTGAGGGGCCGACACCCACCTGCTGCAGCGCATAAGGGGCCCGGCTTCACCGATCATGGTGGCAGGGCCCCTTTCGCGGGTGCAGGCTGGAAACCTGCACCGCTTGATCGGACGATGAAGGCCTCTCCGCCCGACGCTGCTGGGGACAGGCACCAGCGCCGCCTGGCGAGGACGGCATCGATCTCGTCGACCGGATCGGCAGCACCTACGTCACGCACGCCAGGCGGCGCACTTCTCGCCTGGCCTCGGATGGGTTCACCCCGGGCAGGAGATCGCGCTCCTAGCCTTCCCCTCGAACCGCCTGCCGCGCGAGTCGTTGAAAAGCACGGCACCCCAGGCCCAGATGCACAGTCCGCCGGCGTTGACGGTGGCCGCGCCGGTCCGGTTGAGGGTGCTTCCCCTTTCTTCCGGGTCGTTGTTCGAGGAGTCGGACAGCAGGACGAGATCCGGGTCCTGCCGGCACTGGCCGGCGGTGCGCCCGCAGGCATAGAGCTCGACCATCAAGGCCTTGCGATAGCGCTCGGCTGCGAGGCTGGTGTTGGTGAAAGCACACACCTGGCCGCCGTTGCGGTAGATGTGCAGGAAGGCGCCCTTCATCGAAGCGCTTCTGTCTTCGGTCGTGGCTGTGATCGGGACGCGGCCGATGCGCTCACCGCTGCAGGTGGCGCCCTGGGACGCTGCGTGGGCGGTTGCGGCCGGGGCGAGAGAGGCGGCCACGAGTCCGGTGGTGAAGACCACCGCCGGCACCAGGCGTGCGAGAGCGGATCGTGTGGACATAGGGGTCCTTTCCAGGGGGTCGAACGAGATGACGACGATCACGAATCGGTGATCGTCTCGGACCGATGCTGCCCCCGCGCGGTTCGCTCCCGCACCCCCTGAGAGCTGCGGAATCGAAGTGGCAACAACCGCAACAACCGCAACAGCGATACGCGGCACACCTCCTGCCGCAGCCGGTTCCCCAGCCGCCTGATCCGAGCCGCCCGGCCCAAAGCACCGCCCACCCACGGCAAGGCGGAGGCACGGGTCTTTCCGTCCCGGACGAAAAGAGACGAGCGGAGCAAGATAGGCGATCAGACGGCCGAATGGAACCGAATCGACCGGCGATCACAACCAAGCCGCCGCCAGCACACGACCAGACGAGGAGCACCCCGATTGAGCACCGCACCTCCAGCAGGCGCGGGCCGGGATCGGCGCGCTGGGCGACGACGAGTACGGGCGGCTCATCAAGGGGGGTCTGGAGCGGCTGGCCGAGCAGTTGGGTGAGGCCATCTGAGTGCGCCCGGCGCATTCTCTGCAGTCCCCATGGCCCTGCACCTGCGCGAGCAAGACCTCAGCCTGCGCGACATCGCCGCCCGCCTCGTCATCACCAGCGGCGCGAAAAAGGGGCCGTCACCCCTCGGCCGCGAGTGTCCTGCGCGTGCTGCGCGACCACGACGGCAGACCGCGACCAGCGGGGCCGTGACCTGCTGGGAACCGATCTATCCGAGCACCGGGTAGTTCGCGCGGAACACGTTGTGCGGGTCACGGGCCCGCTTGATCTCCCGCAGCCGCGCGAGCGTGCTGCCGGAGAAGGACTTCGCCGCCGTGTCGCCGGGAGACAGCACGGTGTACGGCTTGCGGCCGCTGATGTAGGCCTCCAGGTCCGCCACGACCTCGGCCTGCTTGGCGCGCGTCGCATCGGCCGCGTGCGGCAGGCCGAGACCCACCAGGCCGAGCAGGTACGGCTCAGCCACCGCGCCGCTCGCACCGGCCCCGCCGCCCGGCTCGGCGAGCGCCCCGCCCAGGTGCCTGATCTGCAGGTTGATGAGCGGTTCGACCGGCTTGGCCAGCAGGAGCTCCACCGCGTCCGCGTCCAGGCCGGTGAGCAGCTCCGCACGAGCGATGGACGGGGCCGGATCGGTGGGCTCGGCGGCGATGTGACCCAGGTCGGCGACCGGGACGACGCCGCGGCTGTCGGAGATCGCGCCCTCGATCTTGTCGATGCGCGCCAGCAGGTCCTCCGCCTGAGCCGCCTCACCCAGGTAGGCCAGATCCAGCGTCACCATCGGCGGCGCGCCGGGTGGCTGGAGCCGGTTGATCCAGACACTGAGTTCACGCGGCGCCTCGGCGGTGATCTCCAGGAACGCGTCGTACACCTCCCTGGTCCGGTGCTCCGGCCAGATCACGCGCCCGCCGTACAGGACTGGCGCGGGATACAGCTCGAGTTCGAGGGCGGTCACCATCGCGAAGTCCCCGCCACCGCCGCGCAGCGCCCAGAACAGCTCGGGATCGGACTCGGCGGTCACCCGGCCCGGCTCGCCCTCGGCGTCCACGATGTCGATGGCCCGCACGCTGTCGGAGGCGAAGCCGTACTTGCGGCTGAACCAGCCGACCCCACCGCCCAGGGTGTAGCCGGTCACGCTGACCCCCGGCGCGCTGCCGGCCAGGCCGGTCAGACCCAGCGGACCGGCCGCCGCCAGCACCTGCCCCCACTTCACGCCCGCGCCCACCCGGACCACGCGCTCCTCCGCGCGTACCTCCACCTCGTTCAGCAGGCCGGTACGCAACAGGATCAGGCCTTCCACATCACCGGAGGCGCCATGCCCGCTCGGCTGCGCGGTCACCGTCAAACCCGCCCGCCGCGCGTAACGCACGAGCGCCGCCACGTCATCGGCGTCCGCGGCCTCCGCCACGGCCGCCACCGGCTGCCTGACGGTCAGATTCCACGCGGTGGCCGCCTGTTCGAAGCCGTCGTCATCGGCCAGGAGCACGCGCCCCTTGAGGACACCGCGCAGATCGTTGATCGTCATCGTCGTCTCCTTTTTCGAGTTCTCAGAAAATGCGAAGGAATGCCGTGCCGCACTACGGGAAGGACGGCGCCCTGACCGCCCGGACAAGGACCACGCCGAAACCTCGATGCCTGCACCTGCGGCGGTCCGCGCTGGTGCACGTCAACACGCTGCTGCTTCAGCGGGTTCTCGCCGAGCCGAGGGACGGCGCGGCCTGACCGCGCTGTTCTGGCCCGACGTCGACCGGCTGCTGGATCGCTGGTGAGGCGATGGCGGGACGCGTCGAAGAGCTCCGGCCGCCGGACCACCTGGTTTACGCGATGAGCAGGAGCGCGCTGATCGCCAGCATCACCACGGCGGTGGCGCCGTGAATGCCGTAGGCGGCCGTCTTGGGCCCGTTGCTGCGCAGCACGATCACCGCGTCGCCGACGGGGATGGCGCCGGCGGCCAGCATGAACCAGCCCAGCAGGTGGGTTGTCCCGCCGGCCAGCACGATGAGGATGAAAAGTCCTGAGGCGATGTCGCGCACGCCCTTGACGGACAGCCAGGCATGGAAGCTCCGGCCCTCGGTCGGCGTGTCGGGGATCCCGAAGCCGACCGCGGCCTGCGGCGCCCAGAAGAAGCTGGTGCCCATGACGATGACGCCCGCGCCGATCAGTCCGGCGAGCACGGTGGCGATGGTGGTGAGCATGGGTGTGTCTCGCCCTTTCGGGAGCAGTTGTACGAGCGCATTCCAGACAGCGGGGCGCTATCACCGTTCGTGGTCGTCAACGAAGTGGTTGTCGTGGGCTTCGTGAAGCCGGCTCAGGTCCCGATCGGCCACGGTGGCGAGCTGCGCGAAATACTCCTCCCGGGGTACGCCTGGCGAGAGTGCCATGAGGAGGGTGGCAGGGTCGGCGCGCTCCTTCCGAAGCGCGTGGACGTCACCCATCGCGGCATGCGCGGTGTCGCCGGGCAGCAGTGTTCGCCACGCCCGCCCGTCGAAGTAGTCGACTTCGCCTGCTTCAACGATGAAGGTCTCGCTGAAGGTCGTGTGAAAGTGCGGGACAGGTCCCCGGCTGGAGGGCGACATGCGCCACCGGTAGATGCTCACGATCCCGCCGGTCTCCGCCGGGGCGGCGAGGACTTCGACGGTCGATCCGCCGGCACCTAGCTGGATCGTTCGCGTCTTTCCGGCGCGCTCGGGTCGCCCGCGGAACCAGTCCGCCGGCTTCGTCTCGGTCATGGCCCGAGTCTCGGGGCTTCGCCGCCGCGCTCGCGCTCACTTCGGCGGTGGCCTAACAATAGGGAGAGTGATCCGCTTCCGATTGGGTGCCGGCGCTGCGAGCGTGCGATGGGCCATGTCGCCGATCCACGAAGTGGTCAGTCTCGCCCGGCTGTTGACAGAACCGCAGCGTCACCCGATGTTCCACCCGTGGCTTCGCCGTCGCCACCACCGCCTTTCCGGCCTGGACCTGAGCGCGCTCACGGTCTTCATGGCCGATGGCGCGTATCGGCCCGACTTCCTCGACCCATCGCCGATGTCCAGTGAGCCGACCTTCGAAGAAGGCATGGAGGCCCTCCTCTCCACCCCGGCGGACCAGGTCTACGCCGAGTTGGCCGACGCCGGCATCGGGCGGGGGGCAGAAATAGGCCGCCGACTGCTCGATGACCCCGACCGAGCCAGGTCGGAGGCCGCCGAAGCGGTGCGCCGCCTCTGGACGGCGGCCATGGAACCGGAGTGGCCGTCCATGCGGCAGGCGCTGCGTGCCGAGATGCTGGACCGGGCCATCCAGGTCAACCGCGAGGGGCTGCGCACCGTCCTTCCGCGCCTGCACCACTCCGCGGCGTGCGAAGGCGACACCATCACCGTCAAGTCGTCCGCCGACCTCGACGTCGACTGCCCCGAGGGACTCATTCTCATTCCGTCGCTGTTCATCACCGACCGGGTGCAGTGCACCACCTCAGACCACTGGACTCCGGCGATCTACTACCCGGCATCCGGGCGGTACCTCTGGGCGGCACCTCCCACTCCGAGATCCCTTGACCGGCTTCTGGGGACGACTCGGTCGAGGATCCTGGCCGCGCTCACCACTCCGCTGCAGACGTCCATCGTGGCCAGGCTGGTGAGCGTCACCGTCCCGACGGCCAGCGAACACCTGACGATCCTGCGAGACGCCGGGTTGATCGACAGCAGCCGGGCCGGTCGCACGGCCACGCACGAGCTCACCAAAGCTGGACGTGCTCTCCTGGACGCGGCCTCGCCGCGACCATGACTGGTCTGGGCGGGCGGATGTTCTGCGGGCTGGACGTCGTCGGGCGGGGACGTCGCGGGGTGGACGTTCTCCTGGCGGAAAGTCGACGGGTGGGGGTCCGGGTTGTGGAGGGTTCGGTCGGCGCTTCGGGGCAAGCAAGGGAACGGGTCAGGCGGGGGCCATGCGGTGTTCCTGGGGGCTGAGCCCGCGCTCCCGCTTGAACGCCGTGCTCAACGCGAACGCGCTGCCGTACCCCACCTTGTGTGCCACGGAGGCCACGGTCGCCTCGGGTTCGCGCAGCAGGTCGGCGGCCATGGTGAGCCGCCAGCTGGTCAGGTAGGACATGGGCGGCTCGCCCACCAGTTCGGTGAAGCGGCGCGCCAGGGCGGCGCGGGAGACTCCCACGCGGTCGGCCAGCGCGGAGACCGTCCACGGGCTGGCGGGCTCGTTGTGCAGGACGCGTAGCGCGCGGCCGACGACGGGGTCGCTGTGCGCCTGGTACCAGGCGGGCGCCCCGGCTTCGGGCCGGGAGAACCAGGCGCGCAGCGTGGCGATGAGCAGCAGGTCGAGCAGCCGGTCGAGGAAGACCTCCTGGCCCGGCTGGTCCTTGGCGATCTCGTCGCCGAGCAGGGCGAGCAGGGGCGTGTCGAGTGAGGGAACCACCAGCGCGGACGGCAGGGCGTTCAGCAGCCGCCTGCTGATCTCGCCGCGCAGCTGGTAGGTGCCGCTGAGCATGACGGCGGGGCCGTCCAGGCTGTCGCCCCAGGTGCGCACGCCCAGGTCCATCGACGCGCACAGCTCAACGCCGTCGACGGTGGTGCTGCGCTCGCCCGGGTGGATGAGGATGGTGGGCTCGGTGGCGGGGTCGTCGGCCACGTTGTACGCCTCGGGGCCGCGCATGATCGCCACGTCGCCGGGCGTCAGCCGTACGGGGGCGCCGCCGTCGGGGATCACCCACGCCTCACCGCGCAGCATCGAGACGAGCGTCAGCGGGGCCCGGTCGAGGATGCGCACCGACCACGGGGGCGTCATGATCGAGCGGAGCAGGAAGGCGCCACGAGCTCGCGGCCCGTCGAGGAGTCCTGCGAGAGCGTCCATGCGACGAAGCCTAGATGATTGATTCCAAGGGCTGAGGATTCCGAGTCTGGCTGCGAACATGCAGCGAGGGTGTCCAAGATCCGTGTGTGACGACAGAACTGAACA